>NZ_PCOC01000002.1:1235000-1535000 GCF_002975205.1 Ochrobactrum vermis
CGCTTTCAACGCGAAAAGCCCGTGTCGGTTCCGCTCAGTCGAAGCAAGTTCCGCTATAACTATGAGGCAGGGCGGCAAGAGCAGTGAATGTCCGTCGGTTGAAACCTGTGTTCACGTGATTGTGAGATCAGCGTGCAACGAGATTTTATTCAGCACGATTTTGGACATTTACCGGGCTTTTCAGATTCCATCAGGGCGCTAGTTTTACAGTGAATCTCGGTTGGTTTTGCACAACTAGGGTACAAGATATTTGAACTATTCTGGAGGTGTGTGTATCCAACGTATATGTTTCTCATCTGCGCATCGTGGATTTTTCTCGGAAACACCTCAAAAAGTCTTACCCACCTAATCGGCAGGAAACGACAATGACCGACCTTCCCGGATATCCAAGTCGGCGTAGTTTTCTGAAAGCTTCCGCAGTAAGTGTGATGCTTTCGGGACTCGCTGTTTCGGCAAAAGCGGAACCCCAAACGCCTCCGGTTCCTCTTGAACAATATGAACGCCAGTATTTTAACGAGGTCGAATGGGCTTTCATTCTGGCCGCAACGGCGAGACTGATCCCGTCTGACGGTGATGGCCCTGGTGCTATCGAAGCCCGTGTTCCCGTGTTCATCGATCTCCAGCTTGCCGGCGATTTCGGTCGCGCGGACGATTGGTACATGGTCGGCCCTCACGATGCTTCTGCCGATCCGACCCGCGGCTGGCAAACGCCGCTCAATCCGGCGCAGATCTACCGTCAGGGCATTCCTGCCTTCAATGCATGGTGTGAACAGAAGCACGGTACAGCCTTTTCCGCACTGACGGCGGAACAGCAGGATGCGGCGCTGACTTCGCTGCAAAAAGGGGAGGTGGGTCTGCAGCCTGAACTGCGCGACTTCTTCACGCTCCTCTTGCAGAACACCAAGGAAGGCTATTTCGCTGATCCGATGTATGGCGGCAATCACGGCATGCAGGCGTGGAGTTATATCGGTTTCCCCGGTGCGCGCGGCAGCTACAAGGAATGGGTCGAACGCTACAACGTTCGTTATCCGCTGGGCCCGATTTCGATCAAGGGCGAGAGGGCTTAACAATGGCACGTCAGGAAAAGAAAAAAGACGTGGTCGTGGTCGGCCTCGGCTGGACCGGGGCCATTCTGGCTATGGAGCTGGCGCAGGACGGGCTTGAAATCGTTGCGCTTGAGCGCGGGCGCGATCAGAACACCGTTCCCGATTTCCAATATCCGAATATGATCGACGAGCTGAAATATGGCGTGCGCCTGAAATTGATGCAACGCGCCAGCCAGCAGACGGTCACGATCCGGCGCAACGAGAACGAAATTGCGTTGCCTTATCGCAGCTTTGGTTCGTTTCTGCCCGGCAACGGTGTCGGTGGTGCGGGCACGCACTGGAACGGCCTGAACTGGCGTCCTCAGCCGGAAGAACTGCGCCTGCGTTCTTACGTCAAGGAACGCTGGGGCGAGCAGATTATCCCTGAAGATATGCTTCTGGGCGATTATCCGATCCATTATGACGAGCTGGAACCGTTCTTTGACCGTTTCGAGCGTATCGCTGGCATTTCCGGCAAGGCAGGCAATCTCAAGGGAAAGACTGCCGAAGGCGGCAATCCGTTTGAGGGATGGCGTTCGAACGATTATCCAATGCCGCCGATGCACACGACCTGGGACGGGCGGAAATTTGCCGATGCCGCTCAGGGGATGGGGTATCATCCGTTCCCGTCGCCGGGCGGCATTGCCTCGACCGCCTATGTCAACGAGTACGGCATGCAGATGGGGCCGTGCAATCATTGTGGCTTCTGCGAGCGCTTTGGCTGCTACCAATATTCCAAGTCTTCGCCACAAACGGCAATTCTCGATGCGCTGAAGCGTATGCCTAATTTCTCCTATCGCACGGAGTCGGAAGTTCTGCGCGTCGAAATGGCGCCGGACGGCAAGACGGCCACCGGCGTGACCTATTTCGACGAGGCGACGCAAGAAGAAGTCTTCCAGCCAGCGGATATCGTCATTCTCGCCTCCTTTTCGCTTAACAACGTGCATCTGGCGCTGCTTTCCGGGATCGGTCAGCCTTACGATCCGGCGACCGGCGAGGGTGTTACCGGGCGTAACTACGCCTATCAGATGAATGGCGGTGTGACGCTCTTCTTCAAGGATGAAGAGTTCAATCCGTTCATCGGCACGGGCGCAAACGGCATGTGCATAGATGACTTCGGTGTTAACCAGATTGATTTCGGACGGGAAGGCTTCATTGGTGGTTCATACTGGCGCTCGGGCCAGACCAACGGCCAGCCAATCCGTAGCATGCCGCTGCCGTCCGGTACGCCGGGTTGGGGCGGGGCGTGGAAAAAGGCCATTGCCGAATGGTACGGCCACGCCATGTCCATCGGCAGCCATGGTTCCCATATGTCTTACAAGACGAACCATCTCGATCTGGACCCGACCTACAAGGACCGTCACGGTCGCCCGCTCATGCGCATGACCTTCAACTGGAATCCGAACGATATCCGGATGACCCAGTACATGAGGACCAAGATGGAAGAGCTGGCCAAGACGATGAAACCGGATCTGATGCAGTCGTCCTTCAAGAAGGAGGGTGCACAATATGACGTGCGCCCATACCAGACGACACATAATACCGGCGGCCATATCATGTCGGAGAATCCGCGTGAGGGCGTGGTCAACCGCTATTCGCAGGCATGGGACAAGCACAATGTGTTCATGACTGGTGCGGGTAATTTCGTGCAGAACACGCAGTACAATCCGACAGGTCTGCTCGGTGGGCTTGCCTATTCGACTGCTCACGCGATCCGCACGCAATATCTGTCCAATCCGCGTCCGCTGATCTGAGGAGAATGGTGATGAAAACTTTTCTTCGCATAATCGGCGCTCTGGGCGTCATCGGGATTGTCGCGCTGCTGGCCTTCATCTTCGTGCCGGTACAACTGACCAAACCGACGAAAGAACTGGCTGCAGACTGGAAGCCCGCCGAAGGGCAGGGCCAATATGTCATGTATGCCTCCGACTGCATGGCCTGCCATACGGCAGAGGGTGGCAAGCCTTTTGCGGGTGGACGCCCGATTGCAAGCCCGATGGGGACAATCTGGACGACCAACATCACGCCTGACAAGGAAAGCGGCATTGGAAACTGGACGCTCGATCAGTTCCGTGCTGCTCTCTATGACGGCATTCGTGCCGATGGCTCGCATCTCTATCCGGCAATGCCTTACGAAAACTATCGCAAACTGACAGAGGAAGATGTCCGCGCGCTGTATGATTATTTCATGCATCAGGTAGAGCCAGTGAACAATGTGGTTCAGGAAACCAAGCTCGGCTTTCCGTTTAACATGCGTTTCGGCATTCGTGCCTGGAACTGGCTGGCTCTCGGTCAGGAGGCGGGCTTCAAGGCCGCTGGCAAGTCGGAAGCCCAGGATCGAGGTCAGTATCTGGTGGAAGGACCGGCTCACTGCGCCGCCTGCCACAGCCCGCGCAATCCTCTCATGGCGCAGAGCGGCACGCAGATCGGTGACAAGGACTTCCTTACCGGTGGCGTTGTCGATGGCTGGAATGCACCGTCACTGCGTGGCGCTAACTCCGCTCCGCAGAAATGGTCCATTGAGGAACTGGCCACTTATCTCGCAACGGGTCGCAACTCCTACTCCACGGCCAACGGTGAAATGGGTCTCGCGGTCGAGCACTCGCTGCAGCATCTCACAGATGCCGACAATCTGGCTATTGCTGCCTTCCTGAAGGGGATCGACGGAGCGGCTGTCGAAGTGCCGCAGAGCTTTGCTTCAAAGGCATCGATGGCGCTGCCAGCAGCTCCGGCAGATGCTGCCGGTGAAGAAACGGCAAAGATGTTGACGGAAGCTTCTCCGGATATGCCCCTTGGCGCGCGCCTCTATATCGACAACTGTGCCGCCTGCCATTTCGTGACGGGCAAGGGGGCGCCGGGAATCTTCCCTGAGCTTGCCGGTAATGATCTTGTGACAGGTTCGGAAACGAAGCCACTGATCTCGATCATCCTGCACGGTGCAGAGGTCCCGTCCACGGCGAAGCGTCCAATGCGTCTGGTGATGCAGGGCTATGCTGACCGTCTGTCGGACGACGAAGTTGGCGAACTGGCCACATTCGTCCGTTCTGCATGGGGTAACAGCGCTGGACCGGTGAAGGCGGCAGACGTCGCAGCGGTCCGCAACAGCCAGGCTCACTGACAATAAAAACGGCGGAACGAGAGTTCCGCCGTTTTTCTTTATGCGATTTAAGCCGCTTCGATGTCTCGCATCGGCGGGTTTCCATAGAACCGGCTATATTCACGACTGAACTGCGACGGGCTTTGATAGCCCACGCGATGGCCTGCCGTACCGGCATCCAGCCTTTCGACCAGCATGAGCCTGCGTGCTTCGTTCAGGCGAAGCTGCTTTTGATACTGAACCGGTGTCATTGCTGTGATCGCCTTGAAATGATGATGAAAGGACGACGCGCTCATATTGACGTGTTCGGCAAGCTGTTCGATGCGCAACGGTGCCGCAAAATTCTGCCGAAGCCATGCGATTGCCCGCGCTATGCGGTTGGCCTGACTGTCGGCAGTTGCAATATTGATCAATCGTTCTCCGCCGGGACCTGTCAAAAGGCGATAGAGGATTTCCTGTTCGATCAGCGGCGCCATCACCGGAATATCGTCCGGGCTGTCGAGAAGCCGCAACAGGCGCAGGACCGCATCCAGCAGTCCCGCAGGCGCGGCATTGACGGTGATGCCCCATTGATCATCATCGCTCATTGTGTGTCTGCGAACATCGACGCGCCCGATCAGGTCGGTCAGCTTTTCGCTGTCGATGGCGAGGGCCAGACAAAGATGCGGTGCTTCCGGACTTGCCTCGACCACGCGCCAAGTGACGGGCAGATCGAGGGACGTCACAAGATATTCGCCCTTGGTATAGTTGATCGTCTCGGAACCGAGACGCAGGGATTTCGCACCCTGCAGCACCATGGCGAGGCAAGGACGATAGCTGCTATGGCACGGTATGCTTGGCGTTGTCCGCCTGCTGATCCCCAGACCTTCGATCGGTGTGCGATATTCACCGTCCTGCACGGTGAAACGCTTCGCAAGAGCGGCAAGCTCCTCATAGGTGTCTGTCAGTGACGTCATAGGTATTCCGCTTCAGATGAGGTAGAATGCTGTGATTATTTATCAGGCTGTATATATCGGCAATCTCGAAGCAGGCAGTTTTGCAGGATCGTGCAAGAAGCTTGCAGGATCGGTCTACCGCTTCTGCCCTTGCTTCCGGCATATTCCGCGTGCTTCCCCAATCCAATAAATGGAGTCTATCATGGCCATAGCAAGAGGTTACGCTGCTACGGATGCAGATGAGCCGTTGGTTCCGTTCACTTTTGAGCGGCGCGAGCCCAATGCGGATGACGTGGTCATCTCGATCCAGTATTGCGGCGTTTGCCATTCCGACATCCATACCGTCCGTGATGAATGGAAGAACGCCGTTTATCCAATCGTTCCGGGGCATGAAATCGCTGGCGTCGTTACCGCCGTCGGCGGTGCGGTCACCAAATTCAAGGTCGGCGACAAGGTCGGCGTCGGCTGTTTCGTGGATTCCTGTGTTGGCTGTGCCAGCCGGGATCTCGATAACGAGCACTATCTTCCAGGCCTCATCCAGACCTACAATACCTTCGATGCCGAGGGAAAAGACCGGACGCAGGGCGGATACTCCGATCATATCGTCGTCAAGGAAGGCTACGTCCTTTCCATGCCGGACAATCTTCCGCTCGATGCGGCGGCGCCCCTGCTTTGCGCGGGTATCACCCTTTATTCGCCGCTGCGCCACTGGAATGCAGGCCCCGGCAAGCGTGTCGCCATCGTCGGCATGGGTGGGCTTGGGCATATGGGCGTCAAGCTCGCCAATGCCATGGGCGCGCATGTTACGGTTTTGAGCCAGTCACTTTCCAAGAAGGAAGACGGTCTCAAACTTGGCGCCCACGAATATTATGCCACCAGTGATGCAACCACTTTCGAGAAGCTGGCGGGATCGTTTGATCTCATCATCTGCACGGTCGGTGTTGCCATTGACTGGAATGCTTATCTTGGCCTGCTTAAAGTGAACGGCACGATGGTTGTTGTCGGCGTTCCTGAGAACATGGTGCCCGTGCACGCGTTCTCGCTTATTCCCGGTCGCAAGTCACTGGCAGGGTCGATGATCGGATCGATCAAGGAAACACAGGAAATGCTGGACTTCTGCGGTCAGCACAACATCGTTTCCGAGATTGAGAAGATCAAGATTCAGGACATTAACGAAGCCTACGAACGTGTTCTGAAGAGCGATGTGCGCTATCGCTTCGTCATCGATATGGCTTCGCTCGCAGCCTGATCAAATAGCCTGCGCGGCGCTCTTTCACGGTGCCGCGCAGGCAGAGCCATTCTAGTCTGTTTTGGTTACGTCGTTGTCGGCACCGGAGATCGAGATGGTCGGTTCAGTGGAGCCGCCGGCGAGCGACCAACTCACCTGATGGCTCACGCCGCTCACATCGAACTGCGAAGGTCCATCGACCTTTACATTCACGATATTCTCCGCACCGGTAACCTCCAGAGTTGAAGGAGCTGTTCCTTCCTTCAAAGTGGCGGTGACCTGATTGTTCGATACTCCAACGATCAGCTTCCCCGTCGTTCCTCCCGAAACCGTGTTGTTCGTACCGGATATCGAAAGCTGCTGTGCGTTTTCGAAAGTCACGGTTTGCGAGACGCCATGAACGGTGACATGGCCGCATTCTCCTGTGAGCTTAATCGTATTTTCCGCGCCGTAGATCCCGACATCGCCGGATGTGCAGGTGATTTCCCTGCCAAGATCGACACCTTCGATTTTTTGTTCGTCGGCGAGAGATGAGGTAGCGGTGAGAAGTGTCAGGCCGCCTGCCATCAACGCAATTTTCAACATGTCAATCTCTTTCACCAAAACCATATGTGGCAATTGTTAACCATAGCGCATCTGATCTGTATAGATATGGCGTCACCAAGGCCGATGTCTGTTCGATATGAACATTTTGCTTATCGCTTATTATCAATGACTGAATTACACTTGGGTGTGTAGCGGGCATGTGGCAGGGGAATACTACTTGGGATTCGACCAGAATACGTTGTTTTTTGCGACTGGTATCTGCTCTCTGGCAGTCGGCCTTACGATTCTCAGCGTCTGGTATCAGAACTCGCGTGACAAATTCCTGCTTTGGGGCTGTCTCGGCATGATCCTGCTCGGCGCAGGAGCGGTGCTTTATTATGCTGGGCCTTTGTCGCTGGTCACGGCCTCCATTGTTGCCTTCGGTTTGGAGAGCGTGGGTTTCGTCCTTCTGATTGTCGGTTCACGGCATATTTCCGGGCGTCCGATACACCGCAGCTCTCTGGTCGTTCTGGCGATTGCCGTCATATGTGCCACGACGCTACCCATTCTGGCCGGACAGACTGGCACGGGCACGGCGATCTTCAACCTGACTTCGGCCCTGTTGCTCCTGCTGACGGCGAAGGAATATTTCCATGTCTTTCGCGAAGCGCCGGTTCCGGTCACTGGCATGGTTATTCTCTACGCTCTGACGGCCATTTCATTCTTTCTTTGCGGCGCTGTCATCCTGCATGAGCGGCAATGGGTAATGACCGCGATTCCAAGTAATTGGGCCGAGGATATCAATGCCATCACCGCCATTATAGGCATTACCGGCATTGGCGCTCTATCGCTGAATTTCACCCAGTCACGCATTGCGCGCCGCCATGCCACTGAGGCACGCACAGACAGTCTGACGGGATTGCTGAACCGGCGCGCTCTTTATGATGTGCTGGGCGACAATGAACTGCAGCTCGGGGATTCGGTTGTGATCTTCGACCTTGATGCGTTCAAATCCATCAATGATACGCATGGCCACATTATCGGCGATCAGGTGTTGGGCACCTTTTCCGACGTTTTGCGCAGCCATGTCAAAGGCGCGGCTCTCATCTCCCGCATCGGCGGTGAGGAGTTTGTTCTGATCTTGAGGCAGAGACACAACAGCGACGTTCTCGCTCTGGCCGACACGATCCGCAGAGCCTTTGCGGCGATTGCCTTTGAGGCTTCGGCTGGGGAGTTTTCAACGACGACAAGTGCCGGGATCGCTTTCTGCATGCCGGGAGGGGATGACTTCCAGACTGTCTTCCGCAGAGCGGATGCCGCGCTTTATCGCGCCAAGCATCTTGGCCGCAACAAGGTCTGCACCGAACTGCACAGCGTCGCTTGAGCTTCTTGCAAACGACGAATGAATAGGGGCCTGAAATCAGGCCCCTATCGGTTTATTCCGTTATGACATCACGTGCCGAAGCGCTCTTCACTGAGTGCTGCCGCCATCAGGGCTTTGGTATAGTCCTCACGTGGATGATCGAAGACCTGTTCGGTATCGCCCTGTTCTACTATCTTGCCGTTTTTCATCACGATCACATAGTCCGAAACCGCGCGCACGACAGCCATGTCGTGGCTGATGAAGAGATAGGACAGGCCATGATCCGTCTGCAAATCGCGCAACAGGGTGACGATCTGTTTCTGTACCGAGCGATCCAGCGCACTTGTCGGCTCGTCGAGCACGATCACACGCGGCTTCAGGATCATCGTGCGCGCAATGGCAATGCGCTGACGCTGGCCGCCTGAAAACTCGTGTGGATAGCGATTGCGCATGGCTGGGTCCATGCCGACCTCTCGCAAGGCTTCCTGTGCACGGCGATCGCGCTCCTTCGCCGAAAGCGCCGGTTCGTGAATCAAAAGCCCTTCGGTGATGATGCGCCCAACAGTCATACGGGGGCTGAGCGAGCCGAACGGGTCCTGAAAGACGAGCTGCAGCTCACGGCGTTTTGGACGCATCGCCTGCGATTCATGCGGCAATTCCTGTCCGAGATAGGCGATGCGGCCTTCTGACGGAAGAAGACGTAGGATTGCGCGGCCTAGTGTGGACTTGCCGGAACCGGATTCGCCCACGATGCCGATGGTCTGGCCTTCCTTCAGCGTCAGCGAAACATTGTTGACGGCCGTGAGATAATTCGCAGCGCCAATCCAAGGCTTGTTGATGAGGAAGTTGACCTTCACATTGTCGGCGCGAATGAGCACCGGCGCATCGTCGGGAGGAGGAGCTTTCTCGCCTTCGGGTTCTGCATCGAGCAGCATCTTCGTATAGGGATGCTCAGGCGCGGTGAAAAGCTTCTCCGTCTCGTTGGTTTCAACCACTTCGCCAGAACGCATGACATAAACCCGGTCGGCAAAGCGCCGCACGATGCCAAGATCATGCGTGATGAAGACCACAGCCATTCCCAACCGTTCCTGCAGATCGGCCAGAAGGTCCAGAATCTGCGCTTGAATGGTGACGTCGAGCGCCGTCGTTGGTTCGTCCGCGATCAGAATGTCGGGTTCATTTGCGAGTGCCATGGCGATCATGACGCGCTGGCGCTGTCCGCCAGACAGCTCGTAGGGATAGCTGTCGATGCGGCGCTCCGGTTCTGGAATGCCAACCAGCTTCAACAGCTCAAGAATACGCGGGCGCGCCTGCTTCTTGTTCATGCCGCGATGGTAGCGAAGCGGCTCGGCAAGCTGATCACCGATGCGGTAAAGCGGATCAAGCGACGTCATCGGCTCCTGAAAGATCATAGTGATCTTTGCGCCGCGGATATTGTTCAGCTTCTTTTCGGTCATGCCGATCAGATCCTGACCGCGATAGAGCGCCTGGCCGGTCGCTTTGCCGTTCTGCGCCAGAAGGCCCATCATCGCCATGGTCGTCTGGCTCTTGCCCGAGCCGGACTCGCCGACGATGGCAATGGTCTCACCGGCTTTGACATCAAGATCGATGCCGCGCACCGCCTCTACCGGGCCGTCATGCGTGTCGAAAGTGACCTTCAGGTCGCGTACGCTCAGAATGTTTTCCTTCGTCATCTCAGCGATCCTTCGGGTCGAGGCTGTCGCGCAGGCCGTCACCAAGGAAGTTTAGCGCAAACAGGATGATGGTCAGCGTTGCGGCAGGCCAGATCAATTGCCAGCCTGCGCCGCGCATGTTCTGGGCGCCTTCAGAGATCAGCAGCCCCAGAGAGGTGAGGGGGTCCTGAACGCCGAGGCCAAGGAAGGAGAGGAGACTTTCGAGCAGGATTGCCTTCGGCACCAGCAATGTCACGAAAACGATGACAGGACCGAGCGCATTGGGAATGATATGGCGAGTGATGACGCCGCGCCGCGTCGCGCCAAGTGCTTCTGCCGCCTGCACGAATTCCTGGCGCTTGAGGCTCAATGTCTGTCCGCGCACGATGCGCGCCATATCCAGCCATTCCGTCGCACCAATGGCGATGAAGATGATGAAAATGGATCGCCCGAAGAAGACGAGCATCAATATCACGAAGAAGATGAAAGGCAGCGAATAGAGAATATCGACCAGTCGCATCATCACATTGTCGGCACGCCCGCCCAGGTAGCCGGAGACGGCGCCATAGGACACACCCAGAACCAGCGCCATTGCGGAAGCGAGCAAGCCGATGGCAAGCGACATGCGTACACCGATGAAGATGCGCGTCATCAGATCGCGCCCCAGATTATCTGTGCCGAGCGGGAAGTAATTGCGTGTCACGTCGAGGGTCAGCTTGCCCGATAGGCCGTCTGAAGCGATGTCGATTTTGGGATTGCTGAAAAGATCAGAGCGCTGGAAATAGCGCAGCACACGTTCGTCTGTCGGACGCTGCGCGGTGAAGTCGACAACGACATTGTTGCCGTTCAATTCCGGTTCGCCGGCAGCTTTCAGTCGTGCGCGGGCGAGTTCGCGTTCAAGGCCGGGCATGATCGTATCCGAACGCGGATAGGCCTCAAGGCTCGGTGCCACACGCACGAACTGCGGGTAGATCTTGTCATAAGGATGCGGGCTCAGCATTGGGCCGAATACGCCCAGAAAAGCCATCAGCAGAAGGACGATGGCGCTTGCCACGGCAGCCTTGTTCTTACGCAGGCGCAGCCATGCATCCTGCCAGAGCGAACGGCTGGGAACTTCCAACCGGGCTGTTTCCGTCGGTACAGAAAGATCAGTCATAGCGAACCCTCGGATCAAGCCATGCATAAAGAAGGTCGACGATCAGGTTGAACACCACGACGAAGACCGAAATAACGACAACAGTTCCCATGACGAGGGTGTAATCGCGGCTGAGCGCGCCCTGCACGAAGTAACGGCCGATGCCGGGAATGCCGAAGATTGTCTCGACGACGACCGAACCCGTCAGCAGGGCTGCAGCAGTCGGGCCGAGATAGGAAACGGCGGGGAGCATGGCGGCGCGCAATGCGTGCACACCCACCACCACGCGCGAAGGCAGGCCATAAGCGCGCGCGGTGCGCACGTGATTGGCGCGCAATGCTTCGATCGTGGCGCCGCGTACGAGGCGCGCAATGACGCCGACCTGCGGCAATGCAAGCGTCAGGACCGGCAATATCCAGTAGGTTATATTGGCCGAGGACCAGCCGCCCGCCGGAACCCATCCGAGTATGACGCCGAACAGAAGGCTGAGGAGCGGGGCCACGACGAAATTCGGCGTGGTGATACCGAATGTGGCCAGCGCAACGACGAAATAATCGACGGCCGAATTCTGCTTCAGCGCTGCCAGGGTGCCGAGAAACGTTCCGATGATTGCCGCAAGTGTCAGGCCCAATGTACCGAGCATGATCGAAACCGGCAGGCCGGATGCGAAGAGATCGTTCACCGTGAAGTCGCGCCGGGTGAAGCTTGGCCCAAGATCGCCGTGCAGAAGATTGCCCAGATAAATCAGGTACTGCTGCCAGAGCGGCGCATCCATATTATAGGCTTTCTTGAGGTTCTCCAGGATCAGCGGATCGATTGGCCGTTCAAGGTCGAAAGGTCCGCCGGGCGCCAGTCGGATCAGAAAGAATGTCAGCGTGATGATGATGAAGATCGTGGGTATCGCACTACCCAATCGTCGGAGCGTATAGCCCAGCATGTTCTTTTCCCTTCTTTGTCGAACCATCTTGCGATGGTTCGACAAATCCCGATCCCTTTTTTACGCATTATCCTATGCAAACGGCTTCGCACTGTTGCTGGAAATGCTCCTTGGGTATTATTTTTCTTGTGTTTTTTAATTCTTGACTGATAGCCAGCGCGTGCCGTGTGAATTCATCAGGTTATCTTCGTAACCTTGGATACGGTCGGCAACGAGTGCGGTGGACGAATAGTACATCAACGGCACAACGGCCCCATCGCTGAGCAGGATTTTCTCTGCTTCGGCGAGGATTTTCGCCCGTTCTGCGAGATCGGTCGTTGTCGCGGATTTCGCCATCAGCGCGTCGTAATCCTTGTTCGACCATTCGGCATAATTGAAGTAATTGCCGGTGGTATAAAGCTCCAGGAACGAATTCGGATCGTTGTAATCGCCGATCCAGCCGTCACGGGTGATGTCGAACATCCCCTTTTCCTGAAGGTAGTTGTAGAAGGTAGCACCTTCGACTTCATTGAGCGTTGCCTTGATGCCGATATTGCCCAGCATGTTGGCAAGCGCGGCCATGGTATTCTTGTGGTTTTCGGAGGTGTTGTAACGCAGGGTCACCGAAAGGGTGCCGGGCTGCACACCGGCTTCCTCCAGCAGTTCCTTGGCCTTGTCTTCGCGATCCAGCACATCCTCATCAGCGAAATCCAGCTTCGGTGCGTCCTTGACGTAATTGGCAATACCGGGCGGCACCATCGAATTGGCTGGCAGCATCACGCCGCGCCAGACTTCATTGGCGATGAAATCGCGGTCGACAGCCATCGATATGGCACGGCGCACACGCGGATCGCGCAGCTTGCTCGACGGTTCGCCTTTGATGTCGACATAGTAAATGCCCAGATAAGGAGCGAGGTGGAACTGACCACTGAGATTCTTTTTCACATAGTCCATCTGTTCGGCTGGAACATCGGAGCAGATATCTACCTCTTTCGCCTCGAAGCGGCGCATGCAGCTCGCACGATCTTCAAACGGTATCCAGTTCACGGCATCGACCTTCACATTGGAAGCATCCCAGTAGTTCGGGTTCTTCTTCATGGCGATCTTGTCATTTGGAGTAAAGCTGACCAGCGTATAGGCGCCATTGGTCACCATATTGCCGGGCAGGGTGAACTTGTCGCCGAACTTCTCGACTGCCTTCTTGTTGATCGGAAAACCGGTCTGATGGGTGAGGAGTTCAAGGAAATAGGGGGCAGGGTTCTTGAGGCTTATCTGAAGCGTCTTGTCATCAAGCGCCTTCACGCCAAGCTGATCGGCCGGCATCTTGCCGGTGGCAACTTCCTCGGCGTTCTTGATGGCGTAAAGGACGCTGGCATAACCGGCGGCTGTTTTGGGGTCCATGATGCGGCGGAAGGAAAATTCGAAATCACCAGCGGTAACGGGATCGCCGTTCGACCATTTGGCATTCTCGCGCATATGGAAAGTGTAGGTGAGGCCGTCTTCGGAAATATCCCACGAGGACGCCGCACCGGGAATAGATTCGCCCTTCTCGTTCTGCGCGAGCAAACCTTCATAAAGGTCGCGCAGAACACGGTTTTCCGAAACAGTTGTGGTGTGATGCTGGTCCAACGTGGCGGGGTCGGTATCGTTTCCCCGGTTAAGCACTGTTTCTGCCGCTGCGGCACTGCTCAGCGCTATCAGGCAAACGCCTGTCATCAAGAATCCGCGAACCATTGAAAAACTCCCATATGCTTTTTAAAAATGTTTGCCCCGATAAATGAGGGCCCTCCGGAACTGCCGGAAGAAAAAAGGGCCGCGCCAACAGGCGCAGCCCAAGCTGAAAATTTATTGTTTAAACGAGAGCCAGCGCGTCTTGTGGCTATCCATGAGGTTGTCGTTCCAGCCGTCGATCTTGTCTGAAACAAGGGCGCGCGACGAATAATAGAGGACTGGGATATTGCTCATCTCATTGAGCTTCAGCTGTTCAGCTTCTGCCAGTGTCTTGGCGCGCTCATTGAGATCGAGAATTTTTTCGGCCTTCGCCATCAGCGCATCGTAATCGGCGTTCTTCACCTTGGAGTAGTTGAAGCTCACATTGCTCTGGCTGATGAAAAGGAAGTTCTGCGGATCGTTGTAGTCGCCGATCCAGCCCGCACGGGCGATATCGAACGGGCCATCATCACGCATGAAGTTGAAGTAAGTCGCGCCTTCGGTTTCGTTCAGCGAAGCCTTGATGCCGACATTGCCGAGCTGATCGGCGATAGCGGCCATCGTGTTCTTGTTGTTTTCCGAGGTGTTATACAGCAGTTCGATTGAAAGCGTGTTCGGTTCGACGCCTGCTTCCTTCAACAGTTCCTTGGCCTTGTCTTCCCGCTCCAGCATATCGTCGGAATAGTCGAGCTTTGGCGCATCCTTCACGTAGTTGGCGATGCCCGGAGGAACCATCGAATAGCCCGGCAGCATGGTGCCTTGCCAGACCTGGTCGGCGATGAAATCACGGTCGATCGCCATGGAAATCGCCTGACGGACGCGTGGGTCCTTCAGCTTGCTGTCCGCAGTCTTGCCCTTTACCGGCAGATAATAGACGCCGAGGTACGGCGCCATGCGGAATTCCTTGGAAAGGTTCTTCTTCACGTAGTCCATCTGCTCGGCCGGAACGTCGGAGCAGATCTGCACTTCTTTCGCTTCGAAGCGACGCATGCAGCTTGCGCGGTCTTCGAACGGTATCCAGTTGACCGTATCGATCTTTACCTGATCCGCTTCGTAGTAATACGGGTTCTTCTTCATCACGATCTTGTCGTTCGGCGTGAAGCTTTCCAGCATGTAGGCGCCATTCGTCACCATTTTGCCGGGCGTGGTGAACTTGTCACCATTTTCCTCGACGCTTTTCTGGTTCATCGGAAAACCGGTCTGGTGGGTCAGAAGTTCAAGGAAATACGGAGCAGGAGCATTCAACGTAACCTTGAGGGTATGGTCATCGACAGCTTCGACGCCGAGCTGGTCAATCGGCTTCTTGCCACCGGCAATGTCTTCAGCGTTTTTGATGATGAACAGCATGCTGGCATAACCAGCGGCGGTCTTCGGGTCCATAAGGCGGCGGAAGGTGAACTGGAAATCACCGGCTGTAACCGGATCGCCGTTCGACCATTTTGCGTCATCGCGCAGATGGAAGGTGTAGATGGTGCCGTCTTCGGAAACATCCCAGGACTTTGCTACGCCCGGAACTGCCTCGCCATTTGCATTCTGAATGGTCAGGCCGTCATACAAGTCGCGCATGACATTGCCTTCAGCCACTGTTGAAGTGCGGTGATGGTCCAATGTCGCCGGATCGGTGTCGTTACCGCGATTGAGAACGACTTCAGCCGAAGCTGCACCGGCTAGCGCCAGAAGACACACACCTGTCAGTAGAAATTTACGATACATCTGAGAACCCCTCCATTGTAATTTTTGAAATGGCTCGCATCTTATGGATAAGCACGCTACTTGCAAGAGAACTTATCAACGCTTTGACTTAATTAACATATTCACATTTTACTGGGCAATTTCCGCGCCTGTTTTCTGGTACGGAACGATGCGGTTTTATCAAATTTACAAACGAAGAACACCGACCCTGCGTGTCAGAAAAACGCCGCAATTTCCGAGATTTGCGACGTTTGAATGACAGCCGGATTGATGTCGAAAGTCACCCGATTCGCTGAAAGTTACATGTGCGATTTTGGCGGGCGCTATCCTGTGAATAGTCTGCGTCCTGTGCGAAAAATGCGCGGGTTTTGATACCAGACCTTGATAGGTACTGCTCGTGTTACGGGATCAGGAGTGCCCGACAGGGATTTGATTCAACAGTGCGAACAGTATGGCGGAGAGGATTGCGGCAGCAGGAACCGTTACCACCCAGGCTGCGGCAATCGTCAATGCGTGCGAGCGGCGGACCAGCTTGCGACGACGGCGTTCTTCAACCGGAATGGAATCGTCTACCGGCAGCGCTTGGCGTGCCTTTTTCAATCGGCGTTCCGTATCCCATTCGCGAAAGAACCCGACGCCAAAGATTGCGCCAATAGCGATGTGGGTCGAACTGACCGGCAAGCCCAGCCAGCTCGCCAGAATGACCGTAATCGCGGCTGAAAGAGACACGCAGTATGCTCGCATCGGGTTCAGCTTGGTAATTTGATTGCCAACCATTCGAATGAGCTTGGGGCCAAATAGACATAGCCCAAATGAAATGCCAATTGCGCCGATCAACATAACCCAGAGCGGAATTACGACGCCATCGTTCAACATGCCGGTCTGCGATGTCTGGACAATTGCAGCGAGCGGCCCGACAGCATTTGCCACATCATTTGCGCCGTGGGCAAAGCTAAGCAACGCAGCTGAAACGACCAGCGGGATGCTAAACAGCACTTTGAGCGACTTGTTACGGTTTTCGAGTCCATGTGACTGGCGGCGGATGACAGGGATTAAAGTAAACCAGCTCCCGACACCGACAGCCAATCCGATGATCAGGGCCACGCCAATCGAAACATCGATCAACTGCTTGAGCCCCTTCATGATCAGGTAGGTTGCAAAGGTTCCGGCCATAAGGCCAACAAGGATTGGCACCCACACCCGAGCAGCCGCAATTTTATCTGGGCGATAGACGATACGGGCTTTGATCAACCAGAGAAAACCAGCAGCTATGATCGCGCCCAGCAAAGGCGAAATAACCCAGCTTGCGGCGATGGCCGTCATCTGGGACCAGTTTACGGCTCCAAAGCCTGCTGCAACGATACCGGCCCCTACGACCCCTCCGACAACGGCATGTGTGGTCGAAACAGGAGCGCCGATCCATGTGGCAAGGTTGACCCAAAGGGCGGAGGCGAGCAAAGCTGCCATCATTGCCCAGATGAAGGTAATCGGGGTTGCGAGTGTTTCCGGCGCAATGATGCCGGTTGCCACCGTCGACACCACATCGGCTCCGGCAATGAGAGCGCCTGCGCTTTCAAACACGGCGGCAATCGCGATCGCGCCCCCCATGCTCAGCGCATTGGCACCAACAGCCGGTCCCATATTGTTTGCCACGTCATTGGCGCCGATGTTCAAAGCCATGTAGGCGCCGAAAACGGCCGCAGCTACTACAATGAGCATTTGGCTGGTCTGGCCCAGCAGTACTGCCGCGCCAAGCCCGGCAAGCATGATGAATACAAGAGCGATACCTGGTGCAATGAGTGGGCGTGAGACGTAACTCGCCGCTGTTTCCAGCTTGGCGAAGCGGCCTAAGTCCCGATCCAGAGTCTCTAGATGCCGAGCTTCGAGATCTTCATTTGCCATGATTTACTCTTGATTTCTAACGCAGCGTGCCGGTCAATATGGACGCTTTTGAATGACCCGTTCCGGGAATTTGCCCCGTGTTTAAATGCGGCCGTTTTGAAAAGTCAAGGATTCGGTTCTGCGACCATCGAGATGGACAGCTACCTTTGTCTACAGGACAGAGAGAGCGTTTGCTTTCCTCACCTTGTCAGGTAGGGAAAAGGCGGGCGGTACGCTTGTTGCCTTTATGAGAGCAAAAGCCTCTACCGATGGCGTTATCCGGGTGTGTTCGCGGCCGCTTCAAGCTCAGACGTGCGATGGCGCCACCCAATGTTCTCCGCCGATCGCCGGTCGATCTGCAGGCGGGCAATCAATACAAAATCAAAAAACGCTCAGATTGCACTTCCTTGGCTCGACGTAAAGCTTTGCCGTGCCAAGGAATCCTGCCGCTGATGCGGGTATCAGGCGTTTATCCCTGAACGACGAGTGCGAGCGCTCGGACTGGCGACCCGGTGCCCTTCACGAACTTCAAGGGCGCAGCGATCAGTATGGCGCCCTTGGCGGGCAATTGGTCGAGGTTGCTCAGGCTTGCCAGCCCATATCGGTTTGCCTTGTGCATTAGATTGTGTGCGGGAAACGGTGGAGTCATGGCTCCCGCAGATCCTGCGTCCGTGCCGACTGTTTCCTGGCCCCAACCGATGATGCCCTTGGAGAGCAGGTACTCGATTGCTTCGACCGTCGGTCCTGGAGAATGTGGACCGTTTTCATCGGCGTTCAGAAATGTATCGACCGAGCCATTGCGCTTGTACCAGTCGGTGCGCATCAAAACCCATGACCCGGCTTCAATTTCGCCATGCTCCGCTTCCCATTCCTTGATGCTGTCCACCGTCAGCAGATAATCGGCGTCAGCGGCGGCCTGCACAGAACGGTCGATTACGTTTACGGGGGCAACGAAGTTCTGCGGCGGGATCGTATCGGTGGTGTTGTTGGGGTGATCCTTACCGGTAATCCAATGGCAGGGAGCATCGAAATGGGTGCCAGTGTGTTCGCCAAGCTCTATCCAGTTCCAGGCCCAGAACGGACCGTCCTGATCGTACTGGCTGATAGTATGAACTTTAACGTTAGGCGTGTTTCTGCCGAATTGCGGGGGAAGGTAGAGGACGGGCGTATCCGGGCCGAGCGGCGCGGTGATGTCAACCACTTTGACAGCGCCAGACAGCAATCCGGACGCGAGGCTGGAAAGAGCAGATGTATCGTTCATGAAGTCCCCATTTCGTCCTGAGCCGGCGCCGGCATTATTGTACGGTCCTTGATGAACCGGTCTCTTTCGGACGTTGGCTCGAAGCCTATGGCAGAGAATATGCTCTTGCAAGTATCTCTTTTGCAGAATCTCCATGGAATTTACTCAAGGCCGAAGGAGAGGCGACGTAAACCCCAATTTTCCGGAGTTCATGATTGGGGTGACCTGGCGTAACTGGCAGCAAAACCTCACCCAAGGAGATCTTATTATATGCATTCAGGTATAATATCGGCCAGGCTGTACAAACTGAGCCCGCATGTCGGGGCGCAAGAACAGCGTTTTTGAACGCTCGATTGCGTTATGATGAGATTTTGGCGCGGTCTATCAGCGGATAAGGGATGGCGGACGGTGGTCCGGATTGATTTAGACTTGAAATATCTGTTGCTTGGCGCAATTCTTGTCGATTGCAGCGCAACGATAGGTACCGGACAGTAATAATGGATCTTGAATTTATAGTCACCGAAGCCGATGAGGGCGAAAAGCAGGAACTGCGTCTCTGGCTGCGTATGCTGGCAACAACCAGGCTGATTTCACAGGAGATCCGTCGCCGTCTGCGCAATGAATTCGGTGCCACGCTGCCGCAATTTGATATTCTTGCTCAGCTTTATCGAGAGCCGGACGGGCTGCGGCTAGGGGAACTCTCGCGCCGGACCATGGTGACCAATGGCAACATTACCGGCTTAATCGAACGACTGGAAGCCGACGGGCTGGTGCGTCGCGAGACACCCGGTACTGACAGGCGCGTTACTGTCGCGCGATTGACCGATACGGGGCAGACGGTTTTTGCAAAAATGGCACAGGTCCATGAAGGTTGGTTGCGTGATCTGATGGCTGAGGTTGACCACGACACAATCGGTTCGCTGTTGAAAGATATGAAGCTCGTCAAGACGTCCGTAGGCAATCACCTTGTGGATAACGATGAAGAATAACGTCCCCTCATTATCCGTTGTTCCACTGGGCCCCGATCTTTCTCCTGCTCTCGTACCGTAAGCGAGATGAAAATATTAATAAAACCTATTAGTTCTAGATAGTTAGGTTGTTTCTATGCGAGCGGAAGTTTTCATGGAAGATTCTACTTGCTTATTTGATCAAATGATCTTTAGATATGTACGAACGTTGGATGACGATCCAGATTGGAGCCGCATTGGTGCGGTCTGCTCAGAACAAATATGTGAGAACAGCGGAACAGGGCGACGCTGGCTTGAGTGCGCCGACTGACCAAGTCGCTGGAATGCCGGCTTTGATCGTCGCTGCGGGGCGAAGTGCAAAGGCGGAAAACAACAGGAGAGATAGATTCATGGTTCGGCTTGCCAAACGTATCACCGAAAGCTCCAGAAAATCGTTTGGCATGTATGCCCGGGCGGCGGCGCTTGGCACAGATGCTGGCGACCTCATTCACATGGAATTAGGCAGCCCACATGCCGATACGCCACTGCATATCAAGCAGGCGACGATCAATGCACTGATGGCAGGCGATGTCCATTACTCGCATTTTCAGGGCATTCCGAAATTGCGCGAAGCGCTCGCGACCCGTTTGCGTGAAAAGAATGATATGGATGTTTCGGCTTCCGATGTCGTCGTCACCAACGGGCTGACCCATGCGTCCTTTGCCGCTTTCATGGCACTGCTTGACCCGGGTGATGAGGCAATCCTGCTGGAACCTTATTACCCCCAACATATAGGCAAGATAGAGCTCGCTGGAGCCAAACCCGTTCTTGCGCCGTTGGATGCCAGCGACCGGTTTTCGATCAAGGCGGAACTGATCGAACCGAAGATCACAGCCCGCACGAAAATGATTGTTCTGATCAATCCGTGTAACCCGACGGGTCGGGTCTATAGTCGCGAGGAACTGGAAGTTCTGGCGGATATCGCCCGTCGTCACGATCTTGTCGTGGTTTCGGACGAGGTTTACGAAGAGATACTGTTCGATGGCGCGCGCCATGTTTCAATCGCTTCGTTGCCCGGTATGAAGGAGCGAACGATTTCAATGTTTGCTTTCACCAAGAGTTTCGCCATGGATGGCTGGCGGCTTGGCTACCTGACGGCACCCGCGCATCTGATCGAAGGCATCTTGAAGATCACGACCAACGACGTCACTCATGTGAACACATTCATCCAGGCGGGCGCGTTGGCGGCAGTCTCCGGCCCGGAGGAGATATTGGCCGAACTGGTGACGGAAGACAAAGTGAAACGCGACATTGTCGTATCGCGATTAAACCAGATGTCTGGCGTCACATGCGACTGGCCAGAAGGCACGATTTACGCGTTTCCCAAAATCGCCGCGCTGGGTCTCAAGTCTCAGGACATGGCCGAGCGTATCATGACAGAGGCAGGCGTTGTCGTAGAGGCGGGGAGCTTTTACGGAGCGTGCGGCGAAGGGCATCTGCGTGTCTGTTTCGGTTCGCAATCGCTTGCGCGTGTCAATGAGGCTATGGATCGTCTCCAGCGATTCTTTGGTTCCCTTTGAGTGTAAGCGTGTTCGTGACGGTGCGGTTGCCCCACAATGCGATTTTAGTTGAAACTTAAAATTCCATGTGATCAAATAATCAAATAGGTCGGCACTGGTAGGGTTAGAGACTTCTACCGAAAAGAAACGACCCATAGAGGGAATAACAATATGATGATCTGTCGTCGTACTTTTCTGGCTATGGCAGGCCTTGCGAGCGCCCTTGCCATGACATCTGCGTCGCTGGCTGCCGATGCGCTCAATATTGGTGCTTATCCCAGCAATCCTCCTTTCGAGCTGAAAAATGCCGATGGGACATTCGAAGGCTTCGAAATCGATATGGCGACCGAGGCAGCAAAACGGGCTGGTCTGGAGCCGGAAATTGCCGATTACGGGTTTCAGGCCCTGTTCGCTGCAACCACTTCACGACGTATCGACGTGGCGGTTTCATCCATAACAATCACGCCGGAACGCCTGAAATCGCAGTCCTTTACCCAGCCTTATTACGATTCCGACATCGGGGTCGCCACCAAGGCGGATAGTGCCATTACGGGACTGGCCGATCTGAAAGGCAAGACCGTTGGTGCCCTTTCTGGCTCTACCGGCGAGAAATGGGTCAAGGAAAACAAGGAGGCCAAAGGCTTCGCCGATATCAAGGGCTATAACTCGCAACAGGATCTGTTTCTCGATCTGGGTGCAGGCCGTATC
The DNA here is from genome assembly GCF_002975205.1 of Ochrobactrum vermis. Classification (NCBI taxonomy): domain Bacteria; kingdom Pseudomonadati; phylum Pseudomonadota; class Alphaproteobacteria; order Hyphomicrobiales; family Brucellaceae; genus Ochrobactrum; species Ochrobactrum vermis. The sequence continues at coordinate 1,256,695 of NZ_PCOC01000002.1, forward strand.
GATGCGGTCATTTCTGACATACCCGGCATGGAGCATCTCTTTCTCAAGATGAAGGGGTATGCCGTGAAAGACCGGATCCAGACCGGCGAACAATATGGTCTGATGATGGCGAAAGACCATCCGTTGCTCGGCAAGCTCAACGACGCAATCACCGCCATGAAGCAGGACGGTACCACAGCGGCTATTCACAAAAAGTGGTTCGGGACGGACCCTGCAGCCAATTCATCGACGGTTACCGTCGTACCGATCCCGCAGCCATAATCTTTTGACGTTGGTGACAGATGGGCCGCATTTGCAGGATCGGCCCATCTTCGACCGTTGCTTGTGAAACTGACCGGTCGTGCGCTCCCGGGATTTGCCTGCGAAGGACGCCAATATGACATTCGCCGAAACCTTCCTGAACGCCGATGTTCTCGCTTCGAGCCTGCCGGCGCTCGGACGCGGCCTGCTCAATACGTTTCTTATCGGTATCGCCAGCATTTTCTTTGGAGTTCTGTCGGGCTTGCTGATCAGTATTGTCCGTATCTATGGACCGAAACTGCTGCGTTATCTCGCGATTGCCTATATTGACGTATTCCGCGCCATGCCGGTTCTGGTCGTGCTGATCCTGATCTATTATGCACTGCCATTCATCGGGATACGCCTTTCCGCCTGGACCTCCGCTATCCTGTCTTTTTCCATGGTTATGGCGGCATATTCGGCGGAAGTGTTCCGGTCCGGCATTGAAAGTGTGCCGCGCGGCCAGTTCGAAGCCGCTTCGGCCCTCGGGATTCCATTCCCGATTACTCTGTGGAAAGTGGTTTTGCCACAGGCAATCCGTATCATCATTCCGCCGACTACCAGCAATTGCGTTTCCATGTTCAAGGACACCGCCCTGGCGTCTACCGTGGCTCTGCCTGAGCTTTTGAAGGAAGCGCAAGACGCACAGGCACTTTATGCCAACCCAACGCCGTTGATTGGCGCGGCGCTTATCTATCTCATCCTCCTGTTGCCGCTGGTGCGCCTTGTGGCGCTTCTTGAGGCGCGCTTCAAAAAGGAGAAAGTCCGATAGATCCAATTCCGGTTTCATCGGCGGCATCGGCAACAGCAATATGGCGGACAGAACATGAGCGGTTATTTTCTCTATCACTCGATAGGTACCTTTCCGGGTAAAGCGGAAAAAGTGAAAACGGCACTCGACCGTTACTCGGATATATGGTCGGCAGAAAATGACGCTCAGTGGCCGGCAATGCTGGCGGAGCGCGGACATTTCATCCGAAGCTGGGAGAAGCTGATTGATGCTCCTGCCGGATCCATGACGACTGCGGAGAATGTGACGCTCGCCCTTTACAATCTGATCGGTGCGCTGCCTGAGGAATTATTACGCGGACGCCGAATTCTGGCTGCGGCTGATTGCTTTCCTAGTCTGCATTTTCTGCTGGCCGGGTTGCAGGCTCGGTTTGGGTTTACGCTTGAAACCGTACCCATGCGACCGGGCGAGAGTTTTGTACGTGACGAGGATTTCGTCGATGCCTGGGGCAGCGATGTGGCGATTGCGTTGATAACATGGGTGTCGTCTACCACATCGAAGCGTGCCGACCTGGACCTGATCAGTAATCACGGCAGGCAACAGGGTACGATCATCGTTGCTGATGTCACCCAGGGCGTCGGCATTCGTCCCTTTTCCGCAGGAGAGATTGATGTCGTGGTGGGATCGTCTCTCAAATGGCTTTGTGGAAGTTCGGGAGCAGGGGTAATCTATGTGCGTCCGGGGTTGCTGGCTACATGCAAGCCGGAATTGCGTGGCTGGTTTAGTCAACCCAATCCGTTTTCATGGGATCTCGATAGGTTTGCTTATGCCGACGATGCGCGGCGCTTCGATCATGGGACGCCTGCCGTGCTGGCGGCTATAGCCTCGCAACCCGGCCTTGATTTCGTTTCCGCGACGGGTGTCGACGTGCTGGCCCGGCACAACGAACGGTTGACCGGTATGATTGTGGATCGGGTGGCTGCCAACCCTGCGCTGACACTGGTCTCTCCGGAAAAGTCTGAAGAACGCGGCGGCAGCGTAATGGCACAGGCGGTATCCGCTGAAAAGGCATCGGCGATAGTGACCGCACTGAAGGCAGACAGTTTTTACTGCGATTGCCGCAGTCGGATTCTGCGGTTTTCGCCCGGCTCGGTGACCTCTCTGGCTGAAACGGAAGCCTTGTGCGATGCGCTGGACAGCCTGACCATAGGTTAAGCCTTCTGGTTATATGTCGATTTCTGCCCCATCCTGTTGTTTTCACCGTATTTATGCGACACCCGGTGATCTTATCGGGCTGTAAAATGCTATAACCGAGGAACACGGAGACAAGGGATTTGAAGCAAATGATCGGTGAAACCCGTCTGTCGAAAGTATCATCGCGCGTAACTGTACAGGACGGTGTCTACGAACAGCTTCGCCAAGCTTTGATGTGGGGCTCGTTCGAGCCGTCGCAGGCGGTGACGATCGCTTCGCTTGCCGCAGAGTTCGGCACGAGCCATATGCCTGTACGCGAGGCGTTGCGACGGCTCGCAGCGGAAAACGGACTGGAAATTGCCCGCAACGGATCGGCACGTGTTCCCGATATATCACGGGCGCGGCTGGATGATATTTGTCGGGTCCGCGTTGCCCTCGAAGGGCTCGCCACCGAACTTGCTACGCCACGGATGAAGACCGCCGATATTGACCGCTGTCTGACACTCGCCCAAGAGCACGAAGCTCTCGGTCAAGAAGGCAAGATTTATGAGATGTTGCGCAAGAACCAGGAATTTCATTTCACGATCTACGAATTATCGGGATCGGAAACATTACCTCAGATGATTGAAACTCTGTGGCTGCGGCTCGGACCCTATATGCGTCTTCTTTCCAACCATGTTCGCCAACAAGTGGATAAGGGGATTATCCATCCGTATTCAGCCTATCATTACGAAATGCTGGATGCCATTCGTGCCGGCGACGCGAAAAAGGCGGGTAGCCTGATGGTCCAGGACATCGAAGCGACGCAGCGGCTTTTGCAGAAACTCTGTTAGGCGCGCAGGAAACTGTGGATCTGCCGTTTCAAACGGCAGATCGTTGCCATGGGCGCTAAACCCTTTCGAGCGCAATGGCGATGCCTTGTCCTACGCCGATGCACATCGTGGCGAGAGCAAAGCGACCACCGCCGAGTTTCAGTTCCAGCGCTGCTGTGCCGGTGATGCGCGCTCCGGACATGCCGAGCGGATGTCCGAGAGCAATGGCACCGCCATTCGGATTGACGCGGACGTCGTCATCGGCAACCCCAAGAAGGCGCAACGTGGCCAATCCCTGGCTGGCAAAGGCTTCATTCAGTTCGATTATGTCGAACTGCTCCTGCCTCATTCCCAGCCGTGTCATCAGTTTCTGGCTTGCTGGGGCTGGGCCGATACCCATGATGCGTGGAGGAACGCCAGCCGTCGCGCCACCCAGAACCCGAGCAACAGGCGTGAGGCCGAATTTGCGGGCAGCCGCTTCCGAAGCGATGATGAGTGCCGCAGCTCCATCATTGACGCCTGACGCATTGCCAGCCGTAACCGTTGCGCCTTCCAGCCGGTTGATTGGCTTCAGTTTGGCCAGCGCATCAAGGGTGGTTTCGCGTGGATGTTCGTCAGCACTGACGATCACGGGATCACCCTTGCGCTGAGGGATGGAAACGGGTGTGATTTCCTGCGCCAGCCGACCATTGCTTTGTGCCGTCGCGGCCTTCTTCTGGCTGCGCAAGGCAAATTCATCCTGATCGGCGCGCGTGACTGCATAATCGACAGCCACATGGTCCCCGGTCTCCGGCATGGAGTCGATGCCGTATTGGGCTTTCATTACTGGATTGACGAAGCGCCAGCCAATTGTCGTATCGTGGATTTCTGCACGGCGCGAGAACGGGCTGTCTGCTTTAGGTAAAACAAAGGGCGCACGGCTCATGCTTTCCACGCCACCCGCAATCATAAGCTCTGCTTCGCCTGCACGAATGGCGCGCGCCGCAGCGAGCACGGCGTCCATCCCGGAACCGCAAAGCCTGTTGATCGTCGTACCGGTGGCGGTAACGGGAAAACCGGCAAGCAGTGCCGCCATACGCGCAACATTGCGATTATCTTCCCCTGCCTGATTGGCGCAGCCGAAAATCACGTCCTCTATCGCTTCGCAATCCAGCGCAGGATTGCGCTCGACAAGTGCCTTGAGCGGAATAGCGGCAAGATCGTCCGTGCGGACGCTGGACAAAGCCCCGCCGAAACGCCCTATGGGTGTGCGGATATAGTCGCAGATGAAAGCTTCGCTCATCGGGTTTCTCCAGTCTGACGTGTCGCGAACATCGGGCCACCCTTGATTGACGGGAAGCCGTAGCCATTGACGAGAACGAGATCGATGTCGTCGGAATGGCGCGCAATGCCTTCTTCAAGCAGGGCTTGCCCTTCTTGCGCCATGGCGGCGAGCAGGCGCTGCATGATCGCGTCGTCGCTGAAATTGCGAGGAACAATGGCGTTGCGCGCACGGTAATCATCGATCAGCGCGTGCACGTCCGGGTCGCTGGCGCGAACACCATCCGCATAGCGATACCAGCCGAGGCCAGTCTTGCGTCCAAAACGCCCGGCTTCGCATAATTTGTCGGCAACATCGAAATAGGGAAGCTTTGGATCGCGGCTTGCCGCCGCTCTCTTGCGCCGCGCCCAGGCAATTTCCAGCCCGGCCATGTCGTAAACCGCGAAGAGCCCCATCGGAAAGCCATAGGCTTCCATGGCGCGATCGATATCTTCGGGATAAGCGCCCTCGGCCAGCATTTTCTCGGCTTCCGTGCGGTAGGCCGAAAACATACGGTTGCCGATGAAGCCTTCGCAGACACCGGTGACGATGGGCAGCTTCTTGATCTTGCGGGCAAAGGCGATGCCGGTTGCAAGCGTCTCGTCGGACGTTTCCGCGCACCGCACGACTTCCAGGAGCCGCATGATATTGGCTGGCGAGAAGAAATGCAGTCCCAGCACCCGGTCGGTGCGGTTAGTGACGGCGGCCAGCTCATCCGGATTGAGATAGCTCGTATTGGTTGCCAGAATGGTTGCCGCAGGCAGCAAGGCGTCGAGCTCGCGAAACAGCGATGCCTTGACGGTGAAATCATCGAAGACGGCTTCGATGACCAAATCGGCATCGGCAAGCGCTGTCATCTCGGCGCTGACGGAGAGCTTCGCGCGTTGGGCGTCAGCGGCCTCAGCGGAAAGCCTGCCGGTATCGACAGCCTTCTGGATCATATCGCTGATCCGCGCATGGCCCTTGGCGGCTGCGTCTGCCGTCGTTTCATAGCCGATGACGTTGTAACCAGCGGCAAGACAGGCAACGGCAATGCCCGATCCCATCAGGCCGGTTCCGGCAATGCCGATAGTGGAAAGCGCCAGAGGCTTTGCCTCCATGCCGTCCACTTTTCCAGCGGCACGTTCGGCAAAAAACAGGTGCCGTAAGGCGGCGGCCTCTTCGCTCTCACGCAGGCGAATGAAGGTTGCGCGTTCTTCGGCCAGACCTTCGGCAATAGAGACCGTTGTCGAAAGCTGCACCAGTCGCGCCGCTTCGCCGGGGGCGGTCGCCCCACGCGCTTTCTTCAGTATCTTGGCTTTGGCCTGTTCAAAGGCGGTGGCATCCGGTGCGGTAACAGGCAAATCGCCGGTCCGGCGCAAAGGCTTGCCGACCAGCGTATTGGCAAGCGCCATGGCATCGGCCACGAGATCGCCGCTCGATATCTGGTCTATCAGGGCCAGTTGCTGCGCTTCTTCGGGGGCAATCTGGCGTCCCGTGGCGATCATGTCGAGAGCGGCAAATAGCCCGATCAACCGAGGCAGGCGCTGTGTGCCGCCTGCACCGGGCACGATCCCAAGCTTGACTTCCGGCAGGGCAAAAGAGGCGCTGGTCGAAGCGATGCGGGCGTGAGCGGCAAGTGCAACCTCAAGCCCGCCGCCCAAAGCGGGGCCGTTGATCGCGGCCACCACGGGTTTGTCGGCGCTTTCGATGATCGTGATCACGTCCGGCAATGTCGGTTCGACCGGCGGCTTGCCGAATTCGCGAATGTCCGCCCCGCCGATGAAGATCTTGCCCGCACCGCTCAGCACAGTCGCGCGGATCGCCGCTTCTGCGGAAGCATGGTGAATGGCTGCGGCAAAACCTTTGCGCACCTCGGCGGAGGTGGCATTGACCGGCGGGTTGTCGACCGTGACGACAAGAATGCCATCGACAACCGTGCCTGTCACAGCGGGGGAGAATTCGCGTCTATCGGCCATGGCGGTCTCAGTCCGGTATAACGGCAAAAGCCTGTATTTCGATCTTGGCCCGGTCTTCGACCAGCGCGACGACCTGCACCGCCGCCATTGCGGGGAAGTGCTTGCCGATCACATCGCGATAGGCGCGGCCGATGCCTTTCAGATTGGCGTTATATTCAGCCTTGTCGGTGAAATACCAGGTCATGGAGGCGATGTGTTCCGGCCCGCCGCCAGCTTCCGCCAGAATGGCGACGATGTTCTTCAATGTCTGCTCGGTCTGCTCGACGAAATCGTCGGTCTCGAACTGTTGCTGTTCGTTCCAGCCGATCTGGCCGCCGATGTAGACGGTGCGCCCACGCGCTTCAACGCCATTGGCATATCCGATGGGGCGGGCCCAGCCTTGCGGCTGAAGTGTCTTATGCATGTTGTGTCTCCAGAAAATACGTGCGGTGAAAGGCGTTAATTGGCCTTCAGCAGTTCGCGCGCGATAATGAGTTTCTGCACTTCCGTTGCGCCCTCATAGATGCGAAGTGCGCGTATCTCGCGATAAAGCCGCTCGACGATTTCGCCGCTTTTCACACCGCGACCGCCAAACATCTGGACGGCCTTGTCGATGGTTTGCTGGGCGTTTTCCGTCGCAACCATCTTGGCCATGGCGGCTTCCTTGGTGGTGTTCAGCTTCTGAACGTCGCGCCGCCATGCTGCGCGATAGGTCAGAAGTGCTGCGGCGTCGATATCGGTCGCCATGTCACCGAGCGTGGCTTGCGTCAGCTGCAAGTCGGCCAAAGCGCCGCCGAACATCGGACGCGACCGTGCATGGGACAGCGCCTCGCTGGCTGCACGGCGTGCAAAGCCAAGTGCTGCTGCCGCAACCGATGCGCGGAAAATATCAAGCGTGCGCATGGCGATCTTGAAGCCTTCGCCCGGCGCGCCGAGGCGACGCGAGGCCGGGATGCGGCAATTGTCGAAGCGGATCGTGGCCAGCGGATGCGGCGCTATCACATCGATGCGTTCCGCAATGGAAAAGCCGGGATCGGTGGCGAAAACGACAAAAGCCGAAATGCCCCGCGTGCCGGGTGCTTCGCCGGTGCGGGCAAAGACGGTGTAGACATCGGCGATGCCGCCATTGGAAATCCAGGTCTTTTCACCGTCGAGCACATAATGGTCGCCATCGGCTCTGGCGGCGCAGCTCATCGCCGCCACATCGGACCCTGCCAGTTTTTCCGAAAGGGCAAAGGCCGAAATCCATTCGCCGCTTGCCACTTTCGGCAGCACGGCCTGCTTGAGTTCGTCCGATGCGGTGAGGCTGATCGCACCGGTGCCGAGGCCCTGCATGGCAAAGGCGAAGTCGGCCAGACCGTCATGATAGGCCAATGTCTCGCGGGCAATGCAAAGCTTGCGGGAATCGATGCCTTCGCCGCCGGTCAGGCTGACGGCTGCTTCCAGCAGCCCGGCTTGGCCCAGCGCTTTCACCAAAGCGCGGCAGGCATTGTCCGTGTCGCTGTGATCGACGCTAGCCAGCGCCGGACTTTTAGCAAAGGCATCGAGTTTTGCGGCCCAGTCGGCATGGGCTTTGTCAAAAAACGGCCAGTCGAGATGCTCCCGCGTGAGCGGCTTTGCTGCGGAACTATCCATCGTCAGTTCCCCTCGAAAACGGGCTTTTGCTTGGCGGCGAAAGCCTCGAAGGCGCGGCGGAAATCCTGCGTCGCCATGCAGATCGCCTGCGCTTGTGCTTCCGATTCCACCAGTTCTTCAATGCCCATTGCCCATTCCTGATTGAGCATGGTTTTGGTCATGCCATGCGCGAACCATGGACCGTCGGCAATATTGCGCGCCAGCGCCTCGGCCTTGCCAAGCAGGTCGCCCTGCGAATGCAGCGCGTTGAAGAAGCCCCAGCGCTCGCCTTCGTAGGCACTCATAAAGCGTCCGGTATAAAGCAGTTCCGACGCACGGCCCTGACCGATCAGTCGCGGGAGAATGCCGCATGCACCCATATCGGCGCCAGCAAGGCCGACACGGGTGAAGAGGAAGGCCGTCTTGGCTTCCGGCGTCGCGATGCGCAAATCCGATGCCATGGCCAGAATTGCGCCTGCGCCTGCGCAAATGCCATCAACGGCGGCAATGATCTGCTGCGGACATTTGCGCATGGCCTTGACGACATCGCCGGTCATGCGCGTGAAAGCCAGAAGATCGGGCATCGCCATTTTGGTCAGCGGTTCGATGATCTCGAACACATCGCCGCCCGACGAGAAGTTTCCGCCAGCGCCGGTCAGCACGATGGTGCGCACGTCGGAGGCATAGACGAGATTGCGAAACAGATCGCGCAGCTCGGCATAGCTTTCAAATGTCAGCGGATTTTTCCGGTCTGGGCGGTTCAGGGTCAGCGTGGCAACGCGACCATCTTCGCTTGTCTGCCATAGAAAATGCGTGGCCTGATAGTCCTTGAAAGGCTTCAGATTGCTCGCCATCGAAATCGTGCTGTCGTTCATCCTGCCATTACCTCCCCACCGGCGATTGCAATCGCCTGTCCAGTTATCGATTGCGCGCCGGGCGATGTCAGCCACAGCACGGTTTCAGCCACTTCTTCCGGCTGTATCAGGCGTCCCTGCGGGTTCGCCTTGACGAATTCTGCCAGAACATCTTCCTCCGACCGCCCGGTTTTGGCGACAATGGCCGCAATAGAGCGGGAGATGATCGGCGTGTCGGTGAAACCGGGGCAAACGGCATTGACCGTCACGCCCTTGCGGGCGAGTTCCAGCGCCAGTGCGCGGGTCAGGCCCACGACCCCGTGCTTTGCCGCGCAATAGGCCGAAACATAAGCATAGCCGCTCAGGCCCGCCGTGGAGGCGATATTGACAATGCGCCCGCCCTTGCCGCCCGACTTGATGTCATCAAGGGTCGCCTGCGTCACATTGAAAACGCCGGTCAGATCTACATCGAGAACGCGGCTCCACATGTCGAGGCTGGTTTTCTCGAAAGGTGCGCTCGGTGCTTCCCCGGCATTGTTGATAAGAATGCTGACCGGCCCGAATGCGGCGCGCGCGCTGTCCAGCCCGGTTGCAATGGCTTCGCAGTTGGTCACATCGAAACCATCGGCGATAAAGCACCGTTGCCAGTCCAGAAGGGCGGCGGTTGCTTCCAGCGGTTCGCGGCGGCGGCCCGCCAGCGTCACATTGGCCCCGGCGCACGCAAGGCCAACGGCGATAGCGGCGCCGATGCCGCTACCGGCGCCGGTGACCAGCGCATGCTTGCCGGAAAGGGCAAGGCCAACAGCAGCATCGTTCATCGCAATCTCCCCGTTATCTCACCGGCTCTATTTCGCGCCTTGCGGCGCAGCGGCGGCGCGGGCGAGATTGGCTTCATACTGATACTTGGCGGAGCGATATTGCTTCGGCCACGCGATGGAATTAATGCCAATTTTTGCCGCCTCATGCAGCGCCCAGGACGGATCGGCCAGATGCGGACGGGCCACGGCGCAGAGATCGGCGCGCCCAGCCGCAATGATCGAATTGGCATGATCGGCTTCCGAAATCGCGCCGACGGCAATCGTCGGAATGTGGATTTCGTTGCGGATCTTGTCGGAGAACGGGGTTTGGAACAGACGGCCATAAACCGGCTTTTCTTCCTTCCAGACCTGACCCGACGAACAGTCGATCAGATCGGCGCCTGCGGCTTTGAACATGTCTGCAAAAATGGCGGCATCTTCCGGCGTGTTGCCGCCTTCAAACCAGTCGTGACAGGAAAGGCGAACCGAGATCGGCTTATCCTGCGGCCAGACTTCGCGGACTGCATGAAAGACTTCCAGCGGATAGCGCGCACGGTTTTCGTAGCTGCCGCCATATTCGTCCTCGCGCCGGTTGGTGAGCGGCGAGAGGAAGCTCGACAGAAGATAGCCATGCGCACAGTGCAGTTCCAGCCAATCGACGCCCGCTTCTGCAGCGCGTTTGGTGGCAGTGACAAAATCCGCTTTCACCCGGTCCATGTCGGCGCGGTCCATCGCCTTCGGCGTCTGGCTGTGCTTGAGATAGGGCAGGGCGGAAGCAGACAGAAGCGGCCATGAACCCTCTTCCAGCGGCTGGTCGATCCCTTCCCATGCAAGCTTGGTTGCGCCCTTGCGCCCGGCATGGCCGATCTGCATGGCAACCTTGGCATTGCTGTTGCCGTGGACGAAATCGACGACGCGCTTCCAGCCTTCGGCCTGCGCATCGTTCCAGATGCCGAGACAGCCAGGGGTAATCCGTGCATCGGGGGACACGCAGGTCATTTCGGCAAAGACCAGTCCCGCGCCGCCCATGGCGCGGCTGCCGAGATGCACCATATGGAAATCGTCGATCAGGCCGTCGGTCGCGGAATACATGGCCATTGGCGAAACGACGATGCGGTTTGGCAACGTCACGCCGCGCAGCGTATAGGGCGTGAACATTGGCGGCAGGCAACGCTCGTCTTCCGTCACGTTCAGCCCCTGCTTGCGGGCGAACCAGCGCTCATAACCTTCCAGCCAGTTCTTGTCGCGCAGGCGCAGATTTTCGTGGCTGATGCGCTGCGAACGCGTGAGCATGGAATACATGAACTGTTCCGGCTCCAGCGTGTCGGCATAACGTTGGCCTACGACCTCGAACCATTCCATGGCGTTGCGCGCAGCGTTCTGGATGCGAGCAACATCGACCCGGCGGATTTCCTCATAGGCATGCAGGACTTCAGGAATGCCTTCCTTGCCGTGGCCGAGCTTCTGGAACTGGTTGGCCAGTTCAATCGCGTCGTCGATGGCGAGTTTGGTGCCCGAGCCGATGGCGAAATGCGCGGTATGGGCGGCGTCACCCATCAACACCACATGGGAATTGCCGTTGAAGTGGCTCCATTTTCCGCAAATCAGACGGCTGAAGTTCAGCCAGGCGGACCCGCGCATATGGCGCGCATTGGTCATGAGCGGCACGCCTTCCAGCGTTTCCGCAAAGAGCTTCTCGCAGAAATCGATAGATGCCGTCTGGTCCATCTGGTCCAGACCATGCGCCTGATACGCTTCCTCAGTGGTTTCGATGATGAAGGTCGAGGTCTTGTCGTCGAATTTGTAGATATGCGCCTGGAACCAGCCGTGATCAGTCTTGCGGAAGTCGAAGGTAAAGGCGTCGAACAGCTTTTCCGTGCCGAGCCAGATATAGCGATTGGGCCGGACGATCATATCGGGCTCGAACACGTCCTCATAGCGATTGCGAATACGGGAGTTCAGGCCGTCCGAAGCGATGATGAGATCGGCGTCCGGGAAATCGAGATCGCTTTCCACGTCGGTTTCAAACTGAAGCTTCACGCCGAGCGCTTCGCAGCGCAGCTGAAGAATGTTGAGCAGACGCTTGCGCCCGATGCCGACGAAGCCGTGGCCGCTGGTGCGCTGGCGCGTGCCCTTGAACAGCACCTCGATATCGTCCCAGTGATTGAAGGCGTCCTGAATTTCAGCCGCACTTTCCGGGTCCCAGACTTTCATCGATTCCATGGTCGCGTCGGAAAACACCACGCCCCAGCCGAAGGTGTCGTAAGGGCGGTTCCGCTCCACGACCGTAATGTCATGTTCTGGATGAAGTTTTTTCATCAGAAGGCCGAAATAAAGGCCAGCCGGACCTCCTCCAATACACACGATACGCATGTTGAGTTCCCTTTCCGATATGCTGCCGAACGGCGCCGGTTAATTATTTTAAGCTTAAAATATAATTGGGAGTTTCGGTACGTCAAGCAAAAAAATCAGCTTATTTTTCATGCTGTTTGGGAAGAGGGCAGCATGGCGTCAAACTGATATATGCAAATGCAATAATTATAATCCGGCCAAAAACCACTATTGACACAGTTTAGAATTGGAAAATATGCTGATGCAAATGAATTGATATTCCGGAGAACGGAAAAGGGGAATTGTCATGGCGGAGCGCTCATTCGCCCGCGAGGTCGAGGATCTGAAGCTCGGCGAAGGCGATATTTTCAGTGGCGAGGGCATTCTGGCCATCACCAAGGCGCTGTTGCAGTCAGGCGTGTCCTATGTCGGCGGCTATCAGGGCTCGCCGATTTCGCATCTTATGGACGTTCTCGCAGATGCGAAGGACGTGATGGAAGATCTCGGCGTCCATTTCGAATCGTCCGCATCGGAAGCTGCGGCTGCGGCGATGCTTTCCGCCTCTGTAATGTATCCGGTGCGCGGCGCGGTGACGTGGAAATCGACGGCTGGCACCAATGTCGCCTCCGACGCCCTGTCCAACCTTGCCTCTGGCGGCGTGACCGGCGGCGCGCTGGTCATCATCGGCGAGGATTATGGCGAAGGTTCCTCCATCATGCAGGAGCGCAGCCACGCCTATGCGATGAAATCGCAAATGTGGCTTTTAACGCCACGGCCCAACCTGCCTTCGATCGTGGAAGCCGTTGAAAAAGGCTTCGAACTGTCGGAAGCCTCCAACACGCCGGTCATGTTGCAGGTGGGCATTCGCAGCTGCCATGTGCATGGTCAGTTTGTTGCGAAGGATAACAAGCGGCCTGCCCACACGCTGGCCGATGCGCTGGAAAATCCGAGGCGCGACGTCAATCGCATCGTTCTGCCGCCCGCATCTTTCCTGCACGAGAAGGAAAAGCTCGAAAAGCGCTGGCCCGCAGCCGTCGAGTTCGTCAAAGCCAATCGTCTCAATGAATATTTCGGTCCCGAAGAGGGCGATGTCGGCATCATCCTGCAAGGCGGGCTTTACAACAGCGCCATGCGGGCCTTGCAGCAAATGGGGCTGGCCGATGTTTACGGCGAAAGCCGCGTTCCGCTCTATGTGATGAATGTCGCCTATCCGATGATAGACGACGAGGTCATCGACTTCGTTGCCCGCAAGAAAGCTGTGGTGATGCTGGAGGAGGGTGCGCCTGAATATATCGAGCAGGCGCTGCATACGCTGCTGCGCCGCCGCGATATCCAGACAAAACTTTCCGGCAAGGATGTGCTGCCGCTGGGCGGCGAATACACGACACCTGTGCTTTTGAAGGGCCTGACGGCATTTTTCGATGCATACGCGCCGCAATTGCTCGGCAACCGTCCGCCGCTGCCCGATCCGTCGCCGGTTCTGGCCGATGCGCGCGTCAAGGCGCTGGCCGAAGTGGTGCCGCCGCGCCCCGCCGGTTTCTGCACCGGTTGCCCGGAGCGCCCGATCTTCGCCGCCATGAAGCTGGTGGAAAAGGAGCTGGGTGAGCATCACGTGTCTGCCGATATCGGCTGCCATCTCTTTTCCATTCTGCCGCCGTTCAATCTTGGCGGAACCACCATGGGCTACGGTCTTGGTCCGGCTTCGGCTTCCGCTTTCAACGTGCCTGCGGGCAAGCGCTCCATTTCGGTGATGGGCGATGGCGGATTCTGGCACAACGGTCTTGCCACTTCGGTCGGTAATGCCGTCTTCAACAAGCAGGATGGCGTCATCCTCGTGGTCGATAATTACTATTCGTCGGCGACGGGCGGTCAGGATGTGATGTCCTCCAGGGCGATCAATCCGCGCCGCAAGACCAACAATTCCATCGTCGATGCGGTCAAGGGAATTGGTGCAGGCTGGGTTCGCCAGATCGACCACACCTATGACGTTGCCAAGATGCGCGACACGCTGAAGGAAGCGCTGACGACGGAAGAAAAAGGCCCAAAGATCATCGTGGCGTCGTCGGAATGCATGCTCAACAAGCAGCGCCGCGTGAAGCCACAATTCGCCAAGGCCGTCAAGGACGGCAAGCGGATGGTCAAGCAGCGTTTCGGCGTCGATGAAGATGTGTGCACCGGCGATCACGCCTGTATCCGCCTGTCGGGTTGCCCGTCGCTTTCGGTGAAGCATACCGACGATCCGCTGAAGGACGATCCGGTCGCGGCCATCGACAATTCCTGCGTTGGTTGCGGCAATTGCGGCGAGGTCTCGGAAGCGGCGGTTCTGTGCCCGTCCTTCTATCGCGCCGATGTCATCCACAACCCGACGGGTTGGGACAAGTTCATGCATCGCCTGCGCTCCGGCGTCATTGGCTGGCTGCAAAAGCGCCGCCGCGCGTCGCGCATCGTCTTTGCGGATTGAGGAACAGGCTATGTCTACACTGAATGCATCGCCGTCCGCTCTTCTTTCGCAGGACAAGCCGCTGTCGATGGCCATCCTCGCCATGGGTGGTCAGGGCGGCGGGGTTCTGGCCGACTGGGTTGTGGCGCTGGCGGAAGCCAACGGCTTTGTCGCGCAGACAACCTCCGTGCCCGGCGTGGCGCAGAGAACAGGCGCTACGATCTATTATCTGGAGCTGTTGCGACCACGCGAAGGTGCGCATCCGATCCTGTCACTGATGCCCACACCGGGCGATGTCGATATCGTCATTGCGGCGGAATTGATGGAAGCGGGGCGCTCGGTGCTGCGCGGTCTCGTGACACCCGACAAAACCTTGCTCATCACCTCCACCCATCGCTCCTTTGCCGTGGGCGAAAAGGAAAAGCCGGGCGACGGCATCGGTAATCCGGTGGTCGTCGAGGACGCGACAGCCTTTGCCGCGCGCAAGACCATTGCCTTTGACATGGAAGCGCTGGCAACGAAAAGCGGCAGCGTGGTCTCCTCGGCCTTGTTCGGCGCGCTTGCGGCTTCCGGTGCTTTGCCGTTCGACAAGGCGGCTTTCGAAGCAACCATCAAGTCTGGCGGCAAAGGCATTGAGGCAAGTCTGAGAGCTTTTGAAGCTGCCTATCAGCGCGCACTTGGTGGCGCGAATGACAAGCTGGCGGCAACGCCTGCAAAGCGGCTCGACCCTCTGCCCGAACGGTCCGATCATCCCGCGCTGGATGGGCTTATCAAGCGCATTCGCAGCGAGTTTCCCGGTGAGTGCCATCCGATGCTCTTTGCGGGCATCAAGAAACTGACCGAGTTTCAGGACCCGGCCTATGCGGATGAATATCTGATCCGTTGCGCCGCCTTGCTCAAGGCTGATCGCGATAATGGCGGTGCGGCGCATGGTTTTGCCTTCACCGAACAGGCGGCAAAATATGTTGCTGTCGCCATGGCCTATGACGATGTGGTCCGGGTGGCCGATATCAAGGTGCGCGGCTCGCGGTTCGAGCGGGTGCGCAAGGAAATCGGCCTCAAGAAGGACCAGATCGCCTATACGACCGAATATATGCATCCGCGCATGGAAGAAGTGTGCGGCACCTTGCCGAAAGGCATCGGCGCATGGATCGAAAATCGCCCAAAGCTCTTTGCGTGGCTCGACAAGCGTGTCAGCAAGGGGCGCCGGGTGAATACGGGAACGCTGTTCTGGTTCACCGGTCTTTATGTCGTTTCGGGGTTGCGTCGTTTCCGGCGCGGTAGCTTGCGCCATCAGCGCGAGGTTGAACACCGTGAAGCCTGGCTGGCACAGGCGCTGACCGTCTTACCGCAGAACTATGATCTTGCGGTTGAGGTTCTTGGTTGCCGCCGTCTGGTCAAGGGCTACTCCGATACGCATTCGCGTGGCCTGTCGAAATTCGACCGCGTCATGTCGGCCTTGCCAGTTCTAAGCGAGCGGGACGACGGCGCGGCATGGCTGCGGCGTCTGCGACAAGCGGCTTTGCTGGACGAACAGGGCATCGCGCTTGATGGCGCGCTGAAGACAATCGCGACGCTCTGACAAAGAGCGCACCTCGCCAATTCAAAATAAAAAGGGGAAAGCTATGTCTCAAGCCCAGAGCATAGATGCGCCGGCTATGGCCGGAAAGGAAATATCGGCAGGCAAAAGCCTGCTTGTCGTTGGCCTGTGCTGGCTTGCGATTTTCGCGGAAGGCTATGATGTCGGTGTCATCGGTGCCATTCTGCCCGCCTTGTCGGTCGATCCGGTCTGGCAGCTGACGCCGATAGAGCTTGGCGCCATCGGCAGCTACACGGTGATCGGCATGCTGATCGGCGGCATTCTTGCCGGCACGCTGAGCGAGCTTCACGGTCGCAAGCCGCTGTTCGTCGCCTGCATCACCGTGTTTTCGCTGTGCATGATTGTCAGCGCCATGGCGCCGACACCCTTCATCTTCGGATTGAGCCGGTTCATTTCGGGCATTGGTCTTGGCGGGATTATTCCGGTCGCGGCGGCGCTGACGGTGGAATATTCCCCCATCAAGAAGAAGAGCTTCAATTATGGTTTGATGTATTCAGGCTATTCGATGGGGTTGCTTGCCGCTGCGCTCTGCGGTCGCGGTTTTCTTGAAGCCCATGGCTGGCGCACCATCGTGCTGATCGGCGCTATCCCGCTGCTGTTCGTTCCGATCTTCCTCGCATTCCTGCCGGAAAGCGTGGAATCGCTGGTCCAGCGCGGCAAGCATGATGCAGCGCGCAAGACGGCAGCGCGCATGGGCGTCGGCGTTCCGGCGGCGATTGTCCGCAAGCATGGCAAGGTTGGCTGGCGCACGGTGTTCAGCGAAATCTTCTCCCAGAAAAAGGCGTTTGAAACGGCCTGCTTCTGGAGCGCGCTTTTCATGGGGCTGCTGCTGGTCTATGGCCTCGCGCAATGGCTGCCGCAGATCATGCGCAAGAACGGCTATGATCTCGGCAACAGCCTGCTGTTTCTCGCAGTCTTCAGCCTCAGCTCGGCAATCGGCGGTATCGTACTGGGCACATGGGCGGATCGCTTCGGCGTGCAGCGTACCGTTGCCTGTTCCTATGCGCTGGGTGCACTCGGTATTGTGGCGCTCGCCTTCAAGGGCTCGTTGCTGATGAACTATGTGTTTGTGGCAATTGCCGGTTTTGGCACCGTGTCGGCGTCGCTGGTTCTCACAGGCTTTCTGGCCCAGCGGCTCGATTCCTCGATCCGTTCTGCCGGAACCGGCTGGGCGCTGAGCTTCTCCCGCATTGGCGCGCTGTCGGGCCCGCTTCTGGGCGGTTTGATTGCAAGCCTCAATGTCGGCCCGCAATGGAACTTCTACATCTTTGCTATCGTTGCCGCTTTGGCAGCTGTGGCAACCGCGCTGATCCCGTCACGCTCGACGGATTGATCTAACCTAGAGCGTTTCACCTTTTAACGGAACCATATCCGGCGTTTACCAAATAGTTTTGGCATTCGGCGGGCTGGATGGTTTCGACCAGCCTGCCGATATGACGCCATGTGTCTTCGATGGTGCGCTTTTGTGCATTTCTCATCCAATGCTTGATCTTGGAAAAGGCTTGTTCGATCGGATTGAGGTCCGGCGAATAGGGTGGCAGGAACCAGAGCCGCGCACCGGCGGCTTTGATCAATTGACGGATGGTTGCCGACTTATGGCTGCCGAGATTGTCCATGACGACAATGTCGCCTGGCTTGAGCACCGGGACCAACTGCTGCTCGACATAGGCGCGGAAACACTGGCCGTTCATCGGTCCGTCGAAGACACAGGGTGCTGTAAGCTGATCGTTCCTCAAAGCGCCCAGGAATGTCAGCGTGCGCCAATGGCCATGCGGTGCAAATGCCCGCAGTCGCTTGCCTTTTGGACCCCAGCCTCTGATCGGCGACATGTTGGTCTTGATCCAGGTCTCATCAATGAAGACCAGCCGTTCGGGATCGAGATGATTTTGCAGGGTCTTCCAGCGCTGTCTTTTGCGAGCGACGTCGGCACGAGCTTGCTCAAGGGCGAATAGTGTTTTTTTTGAAGCGCAGCCCTTCACTGCGAATGAATTCCCAGATCGTATTGTGCGAGACGGAAATACCCCGCTCGGTCAACGCCGCCTTCAGGCCATGGAGTGTCAGGTGTGGGTTCTCGGCGAGCCGTTGCACAATGATATCACGATGCGGTTCGAGTATCCGCTTGCGGTGGCCGCCCATCTTGCCGGGATGAACCGATCCGGTCGCACGATGGCGCTGGGACCATTTTACGACTGAAGATGCGGCAATTTCAAACCGCGTCGCCACTGAACGAACGCTTTCGCCACTCAGCACGGCGGCAACAACGCGCTCTCGAAGATCATTCGATATCGGTGCGGTCATCCAACGCTGGCCTCCATCCAGCCAGCATCAGTGAATCAGAACAAAACTGATTTGGGAAGCCCATTCGATTCAGAGAAAAACGGAAACGCTCTAGTACCGGCTCGCTTTCTTGAAGCGGGCCGGGTTTAGAGTTCGTTTTTACGGATATTGCGCAGCATTTTCTGCAAGGTGCCGACAAAGGCGCGATGCTCGTCTTCATCGATGCCTTCAAACAATTGCAGCAGCAGATCATACATGGCCGGCCATGCTTCGTTGAAGATGTTGCGGCCTTCTTCGGTCATCGAAATATCGCGGATGCGCATATCTTCGGCGCGGGCCTGACGGCGAATGTAACCCTGCTCTTCCAGCGAATCGAGCGTGCGGCTCATGGTGGATTGTTCGGTCACGGTAAAGACCGCAAGCTCATTGATCGTGGCCGAAGGGGTGACACTCAGGACGGCGAGCGTTCGCAATTTGACGGTCGTGATCTTGCGGCCTTTCAGCGCTTCTGCAAGGTTCGCATTATAGCGCGCCATCAGGCGGTTCATCAGGTAGGGCGCAAAACTGTTCAGGCCGATCTCGCCCAGCGAACGCGCGGGGTTCTCCTCCTGATGCTCGGAAGCCAGAACCGTACCTGAGAAGCGTTCCTCCATGAATTCCCTCGCTATCGATCATGGTTGCAACAGTCATGCGCCCGATGCGATGCGGCATCAGGCACAACAAGGCGCTCTCATCGGTGTTAATATCGGTTGCGGAAAGAAGCCAGAGAAAAAGGCGGATGCGACCTGGCAATCGCATCCGCCGCCGTTCTTTAGAGCGCGTTTCGATCTGATTAAATCAGATCGGCGCTCTAATTTCTTCTATTTTAAGCATAATCTTATCGATCCTCGTTTCACTCCGGTCGGATTATGCTCTAAATCAGGGGCGGGAGGCCTCGCCCGAAATCCCGTTGCCGCTGGTGGCAATGGCAACCTTGTCGTCGTTCAGGTTGAAACTCTCGCGGGTGACCACAAGAATGATGGCCAGAATGATCGCTTCCATGATCGCGAAGGTCAGGAAGGCGCTGACAAAAGATCCGCCCGAAAGCTTGATGACAACGCCCATGACCCAGGGCGAAATGAAGGTCGCAATGATGGCAAAGATCTCGGCATAACCGACCGCTGCCGTCGCCAGTTCTTCCGGATATTTTTCGCTGAGGAATGCGAAGATCGCACCGCCGCCGAAAAGCGCTACACCGCTCAAAAGCGCCATCAAAATGAGCCAGCCGAAGCCGAGTGGTATTGCCATGCCTATGGTGAACATCACCGCGACGAGAACGGCAAGCACGGTTCCGAATTTAATCATCCCCGTTTTGTTCAGCCGGTCGGCGGCGTAACCGCCGATGACCAGAAACACGACCTGCGACAGCCCCATCAGGGTTCCGACCAGTGCCGCGTCTTCCACCGGCATCTGATGCACAGCAATATATCCGGGAATGACCCATGTGGCGGTTCCGGCAATCGCCATCGTGCAGGCCGAAATGCCGAGGCTGCCGACGATGATCCATTTCGAGCGGAAGATGCTGCCCAATGAGGCCGTGGAGGTCTGCCGCTTTTCAGGCTCCCAGCGGAAATCTCTAAAACCGATATGGGCCGGATTGTTGCGGGTGAAGAGCAGTACGCCAGCCGCCGTCACCAGCGTTCCGATGGCAAGAATGGCGAAGAAGGTGCGCCAGCCATAGGTGATGGAAAGCGGAATGCCAATCGCGAAGTCCAGCGTGATTGCCAGACTATAGGCTGCGAGGATCAAGCCGATCATGCTGCCGCGCCGCTTCTGCGGGAACCAGCCGATGATGAGTTTCATATTGCCGAGGAAAATCGCTGCGTCGAAGAAACCGATAAACAGGCGCAGCGCAATCAACTGGGCGTATGTCTGCACATAGACTTGCGCCACCATGCCGATGGCGGTGAAGGAAAGCCCGATCAGTAGCAGCGATCGGGCACTCATGCGGCGGCTCAATTGCGACCAGACGATCATGCCGAGACCATAGGTCAGCGCAAATATCCCCTGCGCCAGACCGGCCTGCGCGGAATCGAGCTGAAGTGTTTCCGAAATGAACGGTATCACCGCCGCAAAGGCGTACCAGTCGGCGGCGAGAAACATCTCGCACAAAAGCGCCAGCGCCAGCATTCCCCATTGCCAGCGCTTTATTCTGGATTGATCTAAGTCCGATAGGCTTTCCCATTGCATGGCTTGGTTCCCCTTATTTTTACCTGCAAAGCTGTGATGCGCATCTTTATGGGCGCTCAAACCGTCGAGAGAAAATCGCGCACAAGTGTTGCCGCCGCCGGCGTTTCCTCAAACAGCAGATGTCCGGTCGCGCCGAGTGTCTCCAGACGCGCGCCGCCGATCACGCGCTGCCATTCTTGGCCATACTGTGCCGGGATAACCCGGTCTTTCTCACCCCATAGGATCAGGGTCGGCATGTTCAACCGATGCAGCCAATGGCCAAGTTTTGGATTGCCGCGCCCATCAGTTGCGTGAACGCGCGCCAGCGCACCCATTTCACGCCCGAGTGTTGCATCGAACTGGCTGTCGGGCTCTGTCGGGAAATAGCGGAGTGTGACCGCCGGATCGTGCGTTAGATGGGCAGGAATATCGGCTGGCGCGACCTGAAACAGATCGGGGATAGGGATTGCCGTACGGTCGAGACCGGCGGGCGCTGCAAGAAACAGCGCGGCCAGCCTGTCCGGCTGTCTGATCGCGTATTCGGCGGCGATCCAGCCGCCGAGCGAAAAACCGCCAAGACTAAACCGGCCCAGCCCCAGCGCATCGAAGAAATCCATGTAATGGAGCACGTAGTCGCCGATCTGCACGATATCGGCATCGTCGTCGCTTTCGCCGAAATTCGGATGAAACGGAATGATGAGCCGGTTTCTGGAAGCAATGTCGGTCAGGCTGTCGAAGCCGGGAAATGTCCCGGTTCCATGCAGAAAGATGACATCCTTGCCTTCACCCTTCACGAGATAGGTGACGGTTTTGTCCCGGATTTCGACCGTGCGTTTTTCAAAACTGCTCGAGTAATTCAACATCTTTCCACCTTATGCCGCTGGCTTGGTGTGACTGGACCAATTGCTTTCTCATCTGGTCGACGGCGCTGTCGATCCGCGTTTCCAGAGCCGGAGGCAACATTCCGTCCGGTTCCAGTTCCGCCGAACAGGCATAGATGCCGGTTGCGACGGTTCCTGCTTCGAAAAAGCCGAATAACGGGCGCAGATGATGCTCGACGACCAGCGCGTGACGATGCCCGCCGCCCACTGCACACAGAACGGTCGGGCGACCGCGCAGCGCCAGTGGATGAACGAGATCGAACACATGCTTGAAAAGGCCGGGATAACTGCCCTGATAGACAGGGCAGCCGACGATCAGAGCATCGCAATGCTCGATCTCCGAAATGAGGCTTTCAGACTGCCGGTCGAGTGCCTTGCGATTGACGGTGAACAGGTTCGGCCCGGCATGCGACAGGTCCAGATGTGTGACCGTTACATCGTCCTCCGCTTCCAGCCTTGCGGCAATCGCTTGGGTCAACCGATGAACTTTCGTCGGGCGATCACACCCGACGAAGCTGACAATATTTCTCGTCATGACCGGTCTCAGTTTTCGCTGATGCCGAAAACGGTCCATCGCGCGTCGGGACCCGAAATACCGAGCAGACCTTTGCCGCATTCCTCGACGATCTGGTCGGCGAGCAGGATATGCTGGGTGCCGGAATGGATGTCGCGATAGAAGCGCTGCATGGCCGTGTTGTGCAGCGATGCGCCGCGTGCCGCACGATGTGCGAATGTCGCCACATCCGAAACGATGTCATGCATATAGCGCAGCGAAAGTTTCACCATCGTCATCTGGTCGAGGGATGGAACACCGCCGGATGCGGTGGTCTGCGAGACATCTTCCCATGTTTCCATGGCAAGCGCTCGCGCCGCCCGATAGCGGGCTTCCGCATTGGCAAACTGGAACCGCAGGCTAGCGCTGTCCGCACTTTTGCCGAACGGATCCTGACGCTGACGGATCACCTTCGCGAGTTCGTCGAGAATCCGGCGACCAACACCGATGGCCCAGCTCGTATGGGTGAGGGCGCTGTAGCCTGCCAGCCCGAGATGGCCCTGCGACTGACCGCGTTTCGGTGCGGACTGCGTGAAACTATAGACCATGGAATCCGGTACGAAGAGGTCTTCATCGGTTGCAAGCGTATAGTCGAAGCTGCCGGTGGCGCGCAGGCCCAGCACATCCCAGTTGCCGAGCAGCTGGATTGTCGAGCGCGGGTGATGCGCAACGATAATCTGCGGTGCGCTGGTTTCGTCCTTCAGTAGCGCCTTTCCGCTCGGATCCTTGGGATCAAGCAGGAAACAGCCGGAATGAATCCATTCTGCGTGGAAGATGGAGCTTCCATAGGCCCAGTTGCCGCGGATCATATAGCCGCCGTCGACCTTGCGGGCAAAGCCGCGCGGCACGCCATTGCCCGCAATGGTGATATCGACACCATCCTTGAATACATTGGCAATCCCCTCGTCGTCGAGGTAGATCGCCATGGTCGTGCCTTCCATATTGTTGACCATCGTGCACCAGCCGGACGATGCATGGGCGTAAGATAGCGCCGACATGATTTTCATGGCATCGATGGGCCGCAGTTCCGCGCCGCCGACTTCCTTGGGAAACAGCATCGTGTAGAAGCCGCCCTTGCGCATCGCGTCCACGACGTCATCATGCATGCGCCCGAGTTTCTCGGCTTCTTCCGCCTTTTCCTCAATCAAAGGTAGAATCGATTGCAGACGGTCGTTGAAGCCCTGAAGGACTGCGGAATAGTTGTCGGCCGTGTGAGTCCGGTGCACGCTGGTATCCAAGTTAGTTCCCCTTGATTTAGTGGTTATAAGCAGGAATGATACGGACAAGAGTGGGAACGAACATTCCCCCCAGATGGGGGGCTTGGGAACTCGGGAGAGAGAATGCCCAGGCAAATATTATCGACAGACGAGCGAATATCTGCAGCGCTTTCCGTTGCGGAAAGCCGAAATTATGACGATTTTACAATAGCTTGCGATCATTTTGCCGCGAATGTTCTGCGGGTGCGCTCGCTTGGAATTTATTTGCTGGAGAATAATCGGCCACGTCTTTTTCACAGTATCAACGCGCCTACCGGCTTTCTTCTTGAATATCAGAATGGGCTCGCGGATTCGGATCCGATGATTGCAGCGGTTGTGCAGAATGCGGGCGCGATTGCGGGCTCGCGATTGCCCCGAAATGCATCTGGCAATGTGCCGCTGATGCGAATGCTGCTTGCTCGATGGAACTACAACGATAACTTGTGCAGTCCGGTTTATGTCGGTGGCAACATTCAGGCATTGATTTATGCTGCCGGTTTCGAGATGCACGCGACGCAGCTCGAAGAGCAGGTATCATTGTTATGCCGTTCGTCGGCGCTTGCCTTGCGTAATATTCAGGAAGCGCGCCCGGCGAAGACGCCCGGTGCCAATCTGACTAGCCTGTCGCCACGCCTCTCGACGGTCGCCCGGTTACTGGCCGCTGGCAACACCAACAAGCAGATTGCGCGGCATCTGGAACTGTCACCGCACACGGTGAAGGATTATGTCGATGATCTGATCAAGCGTTTCGGTGTTCACAACAGAACGGAAGTGGCCGTGCTGATCAACCGCATGAGCGGAGGGACGAAAGCCGAGCCGGTCGGATTTGCCCTGTCGGGACATGAGCGACGCGGCCTTCCGATAGAGCATTTCTGAAGACGCCTGCTGCCACGAGCGAAAAGGCGCCTCACTTTTTCCGTGTTACGGGCAGAGAAATTTGACGGCGCGGCTTTCGGGATCGCAAAGCGTATCGATGACACTGCAATGATGCATGCCGTCGATTTCCCAGGCGCAGGTCTCGATTCCCGATCCGTACCAGATGTTTGCCAGCAGCGCATTTTGCCGCCTGAATTCCATCAGCTCGTCGCCACCGACACAGCAATGCACGGCGATATCCGGGCGAGGGCGGTGCAGTGCGACACTCTCCGCCACGGCTTCCGCCGCATCCATCGAAAAAATATCGTTCATCGCGGTTTTGAGCAGCGGGCGCAGATCATGCAGTCCGCTGATGGAAAGAACGCGCTTGATCCGTTCTGCTGTTGCCGCCGCAATGGGTGCGTTTTCGCAAGCCATGCGGCTGACCAGATGCCCCCCGGCGGAGTGGCCGGTCAAGGCGATGTCGCCGTCCACTTCCTGCGCCAGTCGGTCGATGAAGCGACCTATTTCCAGCGTGATGCCGGAAATGCGCGTTTCGGGGCACAGCGTATAGCTCGGCATGGCCACGCGATATCCGCGCCCAAGCGCGCCTTGCGCCAGATGCGACCAGAAGCTTTTGTCCAGTCCCTTCCAATAGCCGCCATGAACATAAACAAGTGTTCCCTTGGCCGAGCCTTCCGGCAGGAAGAGGTCGTAATGGTTGCGCGCGCCGTCGGCATAGGCAATGTCGGGTATCAAACGGCCCTGATCACGCATTTTTTCGCGAAAGCCCGATGCCAGTTCCGTCCAGCGCGGCGGATAGCTGGCGGAATCGCTGATGGCCTTCATATTGTCATAGGCGGTATCGAAGTCGTGAAGCACGGAAGTCTCCTGCGTATTTCATGTGTGAAGCCGCGTCAGGCGCGGGCTTCGCTTGCCGCCTGCGCGCGCAGGGCAGATCGCTGCAATTTTCCGGATTCCGTTTTGGGCAGGCTGGAAACCCAGCATATCACGCGGGGATATTTATAAGGCGCGAGTTCGCTTTTGACGTGGCTCTGCAGCGTTTCCTGCAAGCTCGTATCGCCAGCATAACCCTCGTTCAGCACCACATAGGCTTTCACGATGCAGCCCCGTTCGTCATCGGGTGCTGCCACCACGCCGCATTCCGCCACGGCTGGATGCGCGAGCAGGCTGGCTTCGACCTCCGGCCCGGCAATATTGTATCCGGCGGAAACGATCATGTCGTCATTGCGCGCCTGATACCAGAAATAGCCGTCCTCATCCATGACATAGGTGTCACCGGTGATGTTCCAGCCGTTTTCGACATATTTGGTCTGGCGCGGGTCGGCCAGATACTTGCAGCCGAGCGGTCCGCGAACGGCGAGGCATCCAGGCGTGCCGGGCGCGCATTCCTGCCCGTTGTCATCGATAACGCGGGCTTCATAACCGGGGATAGGCTTGCCGGTTGCGCCGGGGCGAATATCGTCTTCCGGCGCGGAGATGAAGATATGCAGCATTTCCGTTGCACCGATGCCGTCTGCCAGCGAAAGCCCGGTCGCGCGCTTCCACGCTTCGAAAGTGGGGAGCGGCAGTGCCTCACCAGCAGAAACACATTTGCGCAGCGAAGACAGATCATATTGATCGATCTTCGAAAGCATGGCGCGGTAAGCAGTCGGCGCGGTGAAACAGACAGTCGGCTTATACTCACCGATAGCGAGTGCAAGATCATGCGGCGCGGTCTTTGCAGGAAGCACTGTTGAAGCGCCGATCCTGAAGGGAAAGAGAACCAGCCCGCCAAGACCGAATGTGAAAGCCAGCGGGGGCGAGCCAATGAAAATGTCGTCTTCCGTCGCGTCCAGAATGTGATGCGCATAGCAGTCGCAGACAATCAGCAGATCGCGGTGAAAATGGATTGTCGCCTTCGGCAGGCCGGTGGTGCCGGATGTGAAGCCGAGCAGGCACGGATCATCCCCGCGCGTCGCGACCGCCTCGAATTCGCTGGAGGCTTCGGACAGCAATGCGCCAAGCTCTCCGCCTGCATTGCCTTCCCATGTCACCAGTGTCTTGACGAAACCTGTCTGCGCCATCGCATTTTGCATTTCACCGATCAGCGCGCGATCGCAAAAAGCGATGCTGATTTCGGCCTTGTCGATGATCTGGACCAGCTCCCGGGCGCGCAAGAGCGGCATGGTCGCGACCACAACGCCGCCTGCTTTGATGATCGCCATATAGAGCGCAATCTTGGTCGGGTTGTTACCCGAGCGGATCATCACGCGATTGCCGGGTTTCATGCCGAGCTTGTCGGTGAGCAAATTGGCGATCTTGTTGATCACCGCGGCAAGATCGCGATAGGTCCAGCGCACGCCCGGCGCCTGCAAGGCGATACGGTCGCCTTTGCCATTTGCAAGATGGGCGTCCACCAGTTCGGTGGTCGCGTTCAGCTGTTCCGGGTAGCCGAGTTCCTCGAGGTTGATGATATCTGGTAAAAGTTCCGCAGCCGGGAGATTATCCAGAACGAATGTGTCCACATGAGCGCTGGGGTGCATGCTCGTCTCCTGTCAATTCCAATTTACGTTTGACTGCGAGGTCAAACGTGCAAGTAACGTTCCTTGATGTCGGGGGTGTTCAAAAGGGCGGCGTTGTCGCCGCTCCACACCACACGGCCTTTCTCGATAACCACGTGACGGTCTGCGAAGCGTGCCAGCGCATCAACATTCTTGTCGATGACGAGGATCGCTTCGCCCTCATCCTTGATGTTGCGCAGGCAGGACCAGATTTCTTCGCGCATTAGCGGCGACAGGCCTTCCGTCGCCTCATCCAGCACGACCATTTTCGGATTGGTCATCAGGGCGCGACCGACCGCCAGCATCTGCTGTTCGCCGCCGGAAAGCTGGTTGCCCATATTGCGCCGTCGTTCTTTCAGGCGCGGGAACATCCGATAGATGCTCTCCAGCGTCCATTTGGACGAGCGGGCATCCGAGCGTCGGGTGGCCAAAAGGTTTTCCTCGACACTGAGCGTCGGGAATATCTGCCGTCCTTCCGGGACCAGCCCCAGCCCCTCGCGGGCAATCGCATGAGGCGGCTTGCCGGTCACGTCATGGCCATTGACGAAAACCTTGCCGCCCTTCGGCGGAAGCAGGCCGAAGATCGACTTGATGGTTGTCGTTTTGCCCATGCCGTTTCTGCCGAGAATGGTAACGACCTCTCCTGCACCGACTTCAAAATCGATGCCAAAGAGAATGCGGGACTGGCCATAGGCGTTCTGGAGTCCTTCGACTTTCAGCATCAAGCGGCCTCCTCTTCACCGAGATAGGCGGCGCGCACGTCCGGGTCGGAGCGCACGGCGGCGGGTGTTCCCGATGCGATGACGCGCCCGTAGACAAGCACGCTCACCTGATCGGCCAGCGAGAAAACGGCATCCATGTCATGCTCGATCAGAACCAGCGTGTGGGTCTGGCGCAGTGAGCGCATCAGCTCCACCAGCACCACGGATTCCTCGTGGCTGGTGCCAGCCAGTGGCTCGTCGAGAAGCAACATTTGCGCTTGCGTGGCGAGTGCGATGGCAATTTCAAGCTGGCGCTTTTCGCCGTGCGACAGCGTCCCGGCCCGGCGATGGGCGCGGTCGTCCAGCCGCACGCGGGCAAGCGCTGCCATGGCTTGCTCGTTGATATCGGCTTCCTTGCTCGCCGCCTGAAAGAAACGGAAGCTTGAGCCGGACCGTGCCTGAACGGCCAGCGCAACATTGTCCAGCACGCTGAAGCCCTCCAGAACCGAGGTGATCTGAAACGAGCGCGCAAGGCCCAGGTGAACACGAGCGGGCATGGCGAGACCAGAAATGTCACGACCATCAAAGATCACCGAGCCACGGTCACTTTTGAGATTGCCCGAAAGTTGGTGGATCAATGTGGTCTTTCCAGCGCCATTCGGGCCGATCAGCGCATGAATTTCGCCACGTTTGACGGTGAGATTGACGCCGTCCGTGACTTTGAGCGCGCCGAAGCTTTTGTGCAGGTCATGAACCTGCAGAAGTTCATCCGACATCGGAACCTCCACGCAGCTTGCGGATCAGTCCGCCAATGCCGTCGCGACTGAAAAGCACGACGAGGACGAGGAAAAGGCCGAGACCGAGTTTCCAGTGCTCGGAGAAATGCGCCAGCACTTCTTCCAGCACGATGAAGGCGGTTGCGCCGAGGACCGGGCCGATCAGCGTGCCCATTCCGCCCAGCACCACCATGACGATCAGTTCGCCGGAGCGCTGCCAGCTCATGAAAGCAGGCGAAACGAACTGGATCTGGTTGGCGAGCAGCACACCGGCAATCGCCGCCGCCACACCGGCAATCACATAGGCGGTGAGCTGAAACGAGAAGGGCGAGAAGCCGATGGCGCGCATGCGCACCGGATTGTCCCGCGTGCCACGCAGCACGCGACCGAACCTTGAATGCACCAGCATGCGGAAGGTGAGAAACGCGCCGACAAGCAGCGCCAGCACGAAATAGAACAGCACCAGGTTGCTCGAAAGCAGCGTATTGCCGAACAGCGTCGAGCGAGTGGACAGCGTCATCCCGTCGTCGCCGCCAAAGGCTGAAAGGGATACCATGAAGAAGAAGACCATTTGTCCGAAGGCCAGCGTGATCATGATGAAATAGACGCCGCTGGTTCGAAGCGAAATATAGCCGGTGACAAGCGCGAAGAGCGCTGCGGCAGCGGTGGCTGCGGCCATCTGAAGGATCAGATCGTTGATGCCGTAGCTGGACAGAATGCCGACGGCATAAGCGCCGATCCCGATATAGGCGGCATGACCAAAGGACACGAGCGCGCCGTAACCCATGATGAAGTTGAGCGAAAGTGCTGCCAGCGCGAAGACCATGATGCGGGTCACGATCACCAGAAGGAAGCTGTCGCCCAGAACGGAGGCAAGAAGTGGAACGATTGCAAAGGCGGCGAAGACCAGCCACGGGCCTGCATCCAGCAAAGGCGAGGTTCGACCCTTTGCCTTTTCCGGCATGGTGGTATCACGCGTGCTGTTATGGGTAATCTCGCTCATCGCGTTCCTCCCTGTGCCGGGAAGAGACCCGTCGGGCGGAAATAGAGCACCGCTGCCATCAGAATATAGGTGAGCATCGGCACCAGCGTGCGGCCCATTTGCGAGGCGGCGGCGGGGTCGAGCAGATTGCGCAGCAGCATCGGCCCGAATGTGCGGCCAAGTGTGTCGACAAGGCCGACAATGATCGCCGCAACAAAAGCACCGCGCACGGAACCGACGCCGCCGATCACGATGACGACGAATGTCAGGATCAGGATGGAATCGCCCATGCCCGGGTCGACCGAGAGGATGGGCGAGACCATGCCACCGGCAAAGCCTGCAAGCATTGCGCCCAATCCGAATACCACCATGAACAGGCGGCGGATATTGATGCCGAGAGCCGAAACCATGTCGCCATTGGTTGCCCCGGCGCGCAGCAGCATGCCGATGCGCGTGTGATTGACGAGAAGGTAGAGGCCTGCCGCCGTCAGAAGACCAGCCGCGATGATCAGCAGGCGATAGACGGGATAGCGCAGATTTCCAAAAAGCTGGATGGAGCCGGAGAGGGATTCCGGCATCGGCACGCTGAGCGGTGCCGCGCCCCAGATGATCTTCACCAGTTCATTCACAATCAGGATCAGCCCGAATGTCGCCAGAACCTGATCGAGATGGCTTCGTTCATATAATCGTCGAAAGACCAGCACTTCCAGCACGATGCCGATGACCAGCGTGACGGGAAGGGCGATCAGGATGCCGTAGAAGAAGCTGCCGGTCATGGCAGTGAAGGTCGCGGTCAGATAAGCGCCGACCATATAAAGAACGCCATGCGCCAGATTGATCAGGTCCATGACGCCGAAGATCAGCGTCAGCCCGGCGGCGACGAGAAAGAGCAAAATGCCGAACTGAATCCCGTTAAGGGATTGCAGCAGAAAAAGATTGAACATGGGGGACGTCCGGAACTCGTTGTACAGAAATCCAGTTCACGCCAGACCGGCTGGCGTGACCTGTTTCAGACTTGGAAATTGAGAAGGCTGAGCTCATGGGAGCGCCCTTCTTCCACCGGGTTACATCTTGCATTCAGCTGCGTAATTGTCCTTGTAGTCGTTGAAGACCGTTTCAACGTAGGACGTGGCGAACTGGCCGTCATCACGTTTGACGACTTTGGTCAGGTAGAAATTCTGGATCGGGAAGTGGTTATCGCCAAAGCTGAATTCACCGCGCGGTGAGGTGAACTTGGCGGTCTTCATGGCGGCTCGCAAGGCATCCTTATCGGCAATATTGCCATTGACCTGCTTGACCGCCGCATCGATCAGCATGGCAGCATCGTAAGCCTGTACGGCGAAGGTCGCCGGAATGCGCTTGAACTTGGCTTCATATGCGGCGGCGAATTCCTTGGCCGGCGCGGAATCGAGATCCGGCGCCCAGTTCGAACCAGCGAAGAACCCGACTGCCGCATCCTGCTGCGCGGGCAGGGTCGTCTCGTCCACGGTGAAAGCGGAGAGGAACGGCGTGCCTTCAAGACCGGCCTGGCGATATTGCTTGACGAAATTCACGCCCATGCCGCCGGGCAGGAAAGCATAGACCGCGTCCGGCTGTTCAGCAGCGATCTGCGCCAGTTCTGCCGAATAGTCGAGCTGGCCGAGCGGCACATAGATTTCCTGCGCGACTTCGTTCTTGTAGGAATGCTTGAAACCGGCCAGCGCGTCCTTGCCCGCCTGATAGTTGGGGGCGATCAGGACAACACGCTGGTAGTTCTGCTTTTCGGCATATTTGCCGGAAACTTCATGCATCTGGTCGTTCTGATAGGAGGTGACGAACAGATTGGCGTTGCAATCCTTGCCAGCCAGATTGGACGTGCCCGCATTGGTTGAGATCAGGAATGCACCGGAATCGGTCGCCGGTTTGACGATGGCGTTCAGGACATTGGAGAAAATCGGCCCGACGACGAAATCCACCTTGTCGCGCTGGATCATCTGCTGGACCTTGTTGACGCCGATATCCGGTTTCTGCTCATCGTCTTGAATGATGATTTCAGCATCGAGGCCGCCGAGCTTGTTGCCCAGCTTGTCCATGGCAAGCAGAAAGCCGTCGCGGGATTGTTCGCCCAAAAGCGCCGACGGTCCGCTCAGCGTATAGATCAAACCGATCTTGATCTTGCCGTCTTCGGCCTGCGCGGTTCCGGTCAACATGGTTGCGGCGAGCAGCGTGAGAGCTGCTTTCGTCGAAATTTTCATTGTTCCACCTCGATTGCAGATTTCTGCTTTGTTTTCTTTCGCATTTTCCGACGCAAAACCGCTTCGCATTTTTGCTGGAAATGCTGTGATACCCGGCAGATGTACTCCCATACCTCTGCCGGGCGGATGCATTATTCTGCTGGCGCGGGCAAAAATTCAACCTCATGTGCCGGTGCAACGCGAACTATTTCAGCGGGATCACCGACATTATCGATGCGAACGAACAGGTCCCAAAGCTTTGCGGTCGGCGAAACCCAGAAAATGCACTTCACCGGCTGTTCGGACTTGTTGAAAATGCCGTGCGACAGGTTGCGCGGCAGGCAGACGAGATCGCCAGCCTCTGCAACGGCTTCCTTGCCGTCGAGAAGCAGGTCGAAGCGGCCTTCGAGTACATAGATGAACTCTTCCTGCGTCGTGTGGATGTGCGGCGGAACGAACGTGCCGGGAGGGAAGGTTGCGTGCCATGACATGGAGCTTTCGCAGACATGCTTGGGCACATAGGTCTGGCCCAGAATGTGCCAGACAACACCGTCCACAGAGGAACCGGATTTGGTAACGCCAGCTGGAAGATCAGTCACTTTAATTCCCTCTCATAAGATTTCGGAGGCTAGACTCAGGCATAAGCCCGGTTAACCTGTTGTGTTGAAAAGCCGGCCTTTGCGGCATAGCCGCGAACAATCGCCTCGCGCTCGGCAAAGCTGATGACGCCGTCCAGATCGGCGACGCCGGACGGTGCGCGCCGTTCGACCTCATCGATGACGCCTTCCGGGCCGCCCAGCCGGTTAAGCCTGACGATTTCCGCCGTCGCAGGCAGGCGGATGGCCTGATAGGCGGCAAGTGCTGCGCGACCGTGTTCGGCGGCGGCAAGATGATCGGCAAGCGTGCGCGCGTCGATGATCGCCTGGCTGGCACCATTCGACCCGACCGGATACATCGGATGCGCGGCATCGCCGATCAGCGCCACACGGCCATCGGTCCACCAGCGGGCGGGATCGCGGTCGCACATCGGATATTCGAAGAATGTATCGGTTGCCCGCACCAGCGCGGCAAGGTCCACGACATTGATGCCGAATTTTTCGACATGGGGCATCAGCTCTTCATGCGTGCCGCGACGGCTCCAGTCCTCACGCTTCGGCGCAGGCGATCCATCGGCGCCCGGACGATAGGTGACAACCCAGTTGTTGAGGATTTTTCCGGGCGTGGAGCCCTTGGCTATCGGATAAAGCACCAGCTTATAGGTGAAGCCGCCAGCAACGATCATGGTGCGACCGTCGAGGAAAGGATCGCTTTCAACCGCGCCGCGCCACATCATGACGCCATTCCATTTGAGCCCGGCTTCGTTCGGGAACATCTGATGCCGGATGACGGAATGGATGCCATCCGCGCCGATAATGACATCGGCGGTCGCCGAGGCGATTTTCGATCCTTCGGCAAAGTGAATCGTCGCTGAGCCTTCATTCTGGACATAGCCAACGCAGCGCTGGTTGGCGACGATGGCGTCTGGTCCAAGCCGCTCGATCACCGCGTCAAAAAGCAGTTTCTGCAAATAGCCGCGATGGATGGAAAACTGCGGCACATCATAGCCCGCATCCATGCCGCGGGGTTCGCGCCAGATTTCCTGGCCCTGCCGTGTGGCGTAAATCAGCTCGCGGGTGCGGATGCCGGTGGCGTCGAGCGCGGGCAGGAGGCCGATTTCGGCCAGTTCGCGGATGGCATGTGGAAGAACATTGATGCCAACGCCCAATTCGCGGACTTCCGGCGCTGCTTCGAAAATCTGGCAGTCAATGCCCCGTGCATGCAGCATCAGTGCCATGGTGAGGCCACCAATGCCTCCTCCGACGATAATCGCTTTCATTCGCGGTTCCCTTTTTCGTGGCTGCTCTCTGGCGCCTGGGTCCAACGATAAAAGCGGGAACGATGTTGTCTATCACTAAATCGCCATTCTTAGCGGGAAACCGCCAGAAACACGCTTTCTGGCAAAATTTTCGCGATGCTTGCGCTCTCGGCGCAGCGTGATAGTTTAATCTTAAAATAAAATGCTCTCTAAATGAGATACGGGGAATATCGTGATGCTGACTACGAGCTATATGCACCGGCTTTCGCCGTCCATCGATTCGTTCCAGGACACCATGTCCGGGCTGCTCCGGCCTTGCCGCATCTCGAAGAAGTCTAGCCAGACCTATCGCACGGAAGTTTCGCATGGCCGTATGCGTCCCTTCGGCCTGACGGCAATCCGCATTGGCGGTCATGCCCGCATCGAAGTCGAAGCGCATAACGATATGACCTTGTTGCAGGTTCCGTTGCAGGGCATCTTCGTTTCGCGCGACCGGCGCGGCGACGAGCTTTTGTATCAGTCGGGCATGAATGCGCAGCTGGTCGATGCGCATTCGGCCATCGACCTTGAGTTTCACCCATCCACGCGCATGCTGATCTTCAGCCTGAACGATACCCAGATCGATATTCTGGGGGGCAGGGAATTCATCGAGCAGTTTACCCATAACAAACGGGTCGTATCCTTCGATACGCCGGTGGGCCATGCCTTCTATCAGCTGGCGCATTTTGTCATGAACGAGATCGAGAAGGACAAGGAAGCGTTCTTCCATGGCGGTCTGTCGGAGCGGCTGGAAGACAGCCTGATGGCGTCACTTGCGGCGGCGCTCGATACGCAGCCGCGTGCACGACCGCTGATGAGCGCGGTGCCAAGCTATGTCCAGCGCGCCGAAAAATTCATGCACGATAATCTCGACAAGCAACTGACCTTACAGGAGCTTGTCGATGCAACGGGCACCAGCGCCCGCACCTTGCACCGCACCTTCCGCAGTGTCCGGGGCAACACACCGCTCGGCGTGTTCAAGAATATGCGACTGGACAAGGTGCATGCGGAGCTTGCCCGCGGATATGCCGGGCCCGGCGATATTACGCGCATCGCCATGGCCTGGGCTTTCAACCATATGGGCCTGTTCTCAGCCGATTACCGCCAGCGCTTCGGCTATCTTCCGTCCGAAACCGTGCGCCGCGCTCAATAATTCGACCGGCGGAAACATCGAGCCGGGTTTCGCGCGTCTGGGGGGAAACACTGCGGAATTATACCTCCGGATAGCATAGCATTGCCAGCATATCGAAGGTCAGATAGGAGAAGCGGCGAGTTCAGGGATGGGTTTATTCTTTCCCGATTCGAAGTCGTAATCTGCGGATTTTCTGAGGGGCTCCAATGCCTATTTATGAGCTGGCAGCGCTGGGGGCTGCTACCTGCTGGGCGCTCACGGGCCTCATTTCAGCGGGGCCTGCTGGTCATTTGGGGGCTCTGACCTTCAACCAGGTGCGCCAGATATTCGTAAGCTGCCTGCTGATTGTCTATGTGATCGCAACCGGAACCTGGCAGCAGATCGATTCCGGCAATGCTTTTCCGCTTATCCTGTCGGGCTTTATCGGCATCTTCCTGGGTGACACGATCCTCTTCGTGACCTTGAACCGGCTAGGACCACGCCGATCCGGAATTCTGTTTGCAATGAATGCGCCCATTGCTGCGGTTCTGGGTTGGGTCGTGCTCGGTGAAAAGCTCACTACTTCGGTTGTAATCGGCATTGTCTTCACCATTCTGGGTGTTTGCATGGCGATATTTTTCAGCAACCGCCGGGCCCAGCTCCATCCATGGGAAACGGTAAAGGGCTCTCTGGTTGTCGGCTTGTTGTTCGGCTTGCTTGCCGCACTCGGGCAAGCGGTCGGATCAATCATCGTGCGGCCGGTTATGGCAACCGGTATCGATCCGTTTCTGGCCTCGCTGCTGCGTGTGGGAACGGCAGCCTGTTGCCTCAGCTTCGTCTCCATGTTTCCGGTCGCAGTCTTTCGCCCACGCAATCCGCTGACATGGCAAGTAACCGCCATGACCGCCTTGTCCGGATTTCTGGCGCTGGCCGTCGGAATGACTTTGCTGCTCTTTGCCTTGTCAGGTGGGGAGACAGGCGTGGTCTCGACGATCTCCGCGACAACGCCAGTCATCATCCTTCCACTGTTGTGGTTGCGAACCGGGCAGCGTCCTGCAGCCGGAGCATGGTTGGGAGCTCTGTTCGTGGTCGCCGGACTGGCGTTCATCATGTATTGACAGTTCAGCCAGAGACTGTGAGGTTTTGCCGCTTCGACTTGCGAGCAAGCATTGTGGTTTTAAAAAAATCCGCTCACAGGCGGATTAAATAAGCGCGACCGGTGTTGACGCTGGGACACGGCAAACATGGGAGGTCGTCATGTTCCGCCCCTTCGCTATCGCAATGGTCATAGCTGCAATGCCCGTCTCATCGCATGCCGATACGTTCGGTGTTGCCAGCGGGCATTATACCATTCAGCAGTCGTCACAAATCGCCTTTACCGTGAGCCAGGTCGGGGGTGGCGGTCTGGGCGGCTCATTTGGCGAGTTCACCGGCAATCTGGAGCTCGATGCACAAAATCTCTCCAGATCCTCTGTATCGCTTCGGCTCCGGCCCGCAAGCGTCGATGCAAGGCAATCTCGCATCACGGACTTTCTGAAGTCCTCTGCGGTCTTCGACGTTCGAAATTATCCGGTTCTGACTTTTGAATCGACCCGGATTACGCAGACCGGTCCGCGCACGGCCCGTATCGACGGGATGCTGACAGCGCGCGGTAAAACCCATGGCGAGACATTTTTTGCCGCCCTTGTCGGCAACGACGCGAAAACGGTTACGTTTCATGTGACCGGCGACGTGCTCCGTTCCCCATACGGGATGGATGTTGGCACACCGATCTATTCCAACGTGGTTAAATTCGAGATGAATCTGCGTGGAGCAAAATAATGTCTCCGGCTGCGGATTAATTTCGCGGGCGCGGTGTTGTCGTGAATGGAAGCAAGGACAACAGCGCAAAGGAGGATTATTATGTGCAGACCGACAATATTTTTCGTGGCAGTCACTCTTATGACTGGCTTGCCGTTTGTTGCGCATGCTGAAGATTACGCATCGGGAACCATAAAAACGATGAAAACGGCGAAAGGGGAGGTTCTCACGAACGCCAAAGGGATGACGCTTTACGTCTTCGACAAGGACACCAAAGGGACATCCAACTGTTACGATGACTGTGCGAAGAAGTGGCCACCGTTGAAGGCTGACGGAAAGGCGACTGCCGGTGACGAGTTCAGTCTTGTTGCCCGTAAGGATGGCACGAAACAATGGGCCTATGAAGAAAAACCTCTCTATCTTTGGCAAGGCGATAAAAAGCCGGGTGACGTTTCCGGCGATGGCGTCGGCGGCGTCTGGCATGTCGCGAAGGATTGAGAAAGCCGGATAAAAAGGCATGTCGCGCTTCCTGGAAGAAATGGAAGAATGTGTTCCAGCGCTCCGGCGTTACGCCCGGGCGCTGACACATGACGCCGATCGGGCGGACGATCTCGTTCAGGATTGTCTGGAGCGCGCCATTCGCAAACGCAGTCTTTGGCAACCTTCCGGGCCCTTGCGTGCATGGCTGTTTCGGATGCTTATCAATATTTGGCGAAACGAATTGCGCCACAGGCGACGCGCCCCGGATAATGCGCCGTTATCGAGCGTCACGGTAGAACCGCAGGTTGCCAGCGCATCGCCTTCCCGGCTTGCTTTTGCCGAAACTGCGCGCGCAATAGAATTGCTGTCTGCCGAACAACGGGAAGCGCTTTTGCTTATCGCAATCGAGGGCATGAGTTACACGGAAGCTGCCACGGTACTGGATATTCCGCTCGGCACACTGATGTCTCGGTTGGGGCGTGCGCGGGCCACTTTACGCAGGCTAACGGAGGAGGCAGGTGCGCAATTGAGGGTCGTGAAATGAAGAGCAACCTGATCAGCGACACCGAATTGCAGGCCTATGCTGATGGCTTTTTGAGCGAGGAACGCCGTCAGGCAGTGGAGGCCGCGTTTTTATCCAATCCATCTTTGAAGTCGGAAGTCGCTATCTGGCAAAGGCAGAACGAGACGTTGCGGGCACTATATGCCCCTGTCCTCGACGAACCGCTCCCCACGCGACTTCTCCCAGACAATCTCAACAAGCAGGTTCTCGCGGCGCGACAACAAGGGTGGCGCATGGCCGCCGCTGCGGTGTTTCTGGTGGCACTGGGAGGGCTCGGCGGTTGGTTCGGGCGCGATTTTCCTAGCCCCGCGCCGGCGTCTGCATGGCCACTTGCAAGTGAGGCTATGGCGGCTCACAACCTTTACGCCAGTGAAATCGTGCACCCTGTAGAAGTGAAAGCCGAGGAGGAGCAACATCTTTCGGCGTGGCTCTCCAGGCGGCTTGATCGCGCCCTTACCATTCCCGATTTGCAGGCCGAAGGGCTTTCGCTGGTTGGCGGGCGCCTGCTGCCTGCCCAGGGCGGACCTGCGGCGCAACTGATGTATGAAGAGCGGGGAGGCAAGCGCGTCACTCTGTTTATCGTGCCGTCGGACGACATGAAGGAGACGTCCTTGCGTTATCTGTCTCAGGACAATCTGGAAGCGCTTGTATGGACAGACAATGCCATCAGTTGTGCGCTTGTCGGCGACATGCCTCGCGCACGACTCCAGGAAATTGCCTTGAGTGCCTATAAGCAGTTCGAATGAAACAGGTTTGAAGCCTTTCGGAAAGATTGTGATGTGGCGCAATACTGAAACCACATACGGGTTTGTGGCGCAGATTCTGCATTGGCTGATCGCCTGCCTGTTTATTCTTCAGATCGGTCTCGGTTTTCTCACACAGACAACGGGTTCCGACCCGCTGCTCCAGTTCACGCTCTATCAGTGGCACAAATCACTCGGCTTCGCGATTTTCGGATTGGCCCTCATCAGGGTTTTCTGGTTTGCTACGAGCATTCACCCCTTGCCTTACAAGGATACGCACCGGCTGGAGGCGCTGCTGGCAGGGGGTGCCCATCGAATGCTTTTGGCACTGACTGTCCTGATTCCGCTCAGCGGATGGGCAGTTGTGTCTTCTTCGCCTCTCGATATCCCGAGCTATGTCTTTGACTTGTTCGTCATGCCGAATTTGCCGTTGACCGTCTCAGACGCTGACGAAGCATTCTGGTCGTGGCTGCACGCCGCGCTCGTTTATGGTGCCATCGCTATTGTCACGCTGCACGTTATCGCGGCGCTTCATCATCATCTCATCCGGCACGACGAGACCCTGAAAAGAATGGCGAGTTTTCCATTGCGCTCATCTAAAAAGAGCAAGCCTTCCCAATCACATCGGAACGGGTCCTCACAAAGGCATTGAGAACGATCGACCTTCAGCTCATAGGCTGACGATTGATGGCGACTTACCGTATAATATGTCGGGCGGCCAGCTTTCGGCGGGCAGGCCGGTGCCTTTATTTGGGATGAGGATGTATAGGGTCAACCCAATAGACCTCCTCGGGCTCTTCTATTGGATCGACGTCGGTAATGTTCACGACAACCGCTTCATTGTCGGATCGAACCAAAACGCATTCCAGCACATTGTCTGGATCGGCATTTATCTCCTGATGGGGAACATAGGGCGGCACAAAGATAAAATCGCCCGGTCCCGCTTCGGCAACATATTCGAGACGATCTCCCCATCGCATCCGTGCCTTGCCCCGAAGAACAAAAATGACGCTTTCCAGTGCACCATGGTGATGGACGCCAGTTTTTGCATTGGGCTCGATTGCGACCGTTCCAGCCCAGATTTTCTGTGCTCCAACGCGCGCGTGATTGATCGCCGCCTGACGAAACATACCTGGCGTTTGCGCGGTATTCGGATCAAGCTGATCCCCTTTGATCACGCGTACGCCGTCGTGCTTCCATCGATCCGAATGGTGATGATCCTCACTCATGGTTTACTCCTTGGCGCTGATCAGAAAGGGCTCAGATGCTGAGCAGCATGCTCGATCAGTCTCCGTTTTCCGTCAAGAGTGTGTTTCCATGGATATTGACGGCCGTTTTCGTAGAGAACGTCCGCACCTGATCGCGATCTTTTGAGATCGTTGTTCAGAGTATTATTTGCCGCATAACATGGACGTTGATCGGAGTATGAGGTAAAGCAAGAATATTATTTGCTTTCTATTGCTTTTTGGGGGAACCAGTGAACGTAATAGCATCAAGTCCCGCCAGAACGCATTCCAAATCTTACATAGCTGTGCTGCTCGTTCTGGGTTTCTCGCATCTTTTGAACGACTTGATGCAATCCCTGATTTCTGCATCTTATCCGATCCTCAAAGACGCCTATGCGCTCGACTTCGTGCAGATCGGGATGATCACCCTTACTTTCCAGATTGCAGGGTCTTTGCTCCAGCCAATCATCGGGATGATTACCGACAAAAGACCTGCACCTTATTCGCCGGTTGTCGGCATGATGTTCACGCTTTCCGGGTTGGTGAGTCTGGCTTTCGCGCATAGTTATGCAGTGATACTTGTCTCTGTGGCGCTCATCGGCATTGGATCCTCGATCTTCCATCCGGAAGCCACGCGGATGGCTCGATATGCGGCAGGAGGACGTCAGGGGCTTGCACAGGGTATTTTCCAGGTGGGCGGGCAGGCAGGCGGTTCGCTTGGACCTGTTCTTGCGGCACTGATACTCGTGCCATGGGGGCAGCAAAGTCTTGCCTGGTTCGCAGTATTGGCTTTGCTCGCGATGTCGCTCCTTGTCTGGATCGGCAGTAAACAGAAAGAAATTCGTGCTGCATTCACTGCGGTGCGGGCAGGGGGTAGCGCAGGTGGGGAACCCATCCGTCATGCGCCGGCTACCATCGCCACAGGTCTGGTCGTATTGACCCTTTTGATGTTTACAAAGAACGCATATGGCGAAAGCTTTCGCTCATTTTACACGTTCTATCTGATGGACAAATTTGGGCTGTCCATTCCTTCCGCACAGATGATGCTCTTTATTTTTCTGATGTCCTCTGCGGCGGGCGCATTGATCGGTGGCATCGTGGGAGACCGGATAGGTCGCTACAAGATTATCTGGATTTCCGTGCTGGGACCTTTGCCGCTGACATTGATGCTTCCCTATGTCGATCTTTTCTGGACCGGTGTTCTCACCGTTTTCATCAATCTGATTATGGCGAGCGCTTTCGCATCGATCCTTATCTATGCGATGGAACTCTTGCCCAATCGTATCGGGCTTATCGGTGGTCTCTTCTATGGCTTGAATTTCGGGCTTGGAGGCATTGCTGCTGCAATTCTGGGTGTACTCGCAGATCAATATGGCGTGGAAACCGTTTAC
Source organism: Ochrobactrum vermis (assembly GCF_002975205.1). Lineage (NCBI taxonomy): Bacteria > Pseudomonadati > Pseudomonadota > Alphaproteobacteria > Hyphomicrobiales > Brucellaceae > Ochrobactrum > Ochrobactrum vermis. Next base: position 1,297,056 of record NZ_PCOC01000002.1, read on the forward strand.
CGGTTGTGCTCTTACCTCCCATTGTTTGGACTTCTGGCGTGGTTTCTACCCAAAATTCATGAGCCGCGGTCGGGGCACTGAGAGGCTTAACGTGCATCTCGTTCGAAAACCGTTTCACATGGTTCGGGATTCTTTCTAGAGCGCGTTTCGATCTGATAGGATCAGATCGGCGCTCTAACTTCCTCTACTTCAAGCATAATCTTATCGATCCTCGTTTCACTCCGGTCGGATTATGCTCTAGACGCCATGCCGGGGCCGGCGAACGACCCTTACCGTTCCGCTGCCCCCGCCGCCGCAGAAAAACCGGTCGCCGCCATCGGATTCAAGCCCCGAAACTCCTGCTCCGGACGGCATGTCCAATCGCTCGAGTACGGCACCTGTTTTCTGATCGATACGGCGAATATCGCTTCCATTGTCTTCCCATGTGCCGTGCCAAAGTTCGCCGTCAACCCAGGTGACACCGGTGACGAACCGATCGGATTCGATTGTACGCAGCACTTCTCCGGTCTCGGGATCCACCTGATGTATCTTGCGACCGCGATGCTGTCCGACCCAGAGCGAACCCTCCGCCCAGGCCAGACCGGAATTTCCGCCATCGGGCGCTGGTATTACCGACACAATCTCGCCGGTCCCGGGATCAATCTTGCGGATCATGGCATCGCCGATCTGGAACAAGTGTTCGCCGTCGAATGCAGTTCCCGCATCGGCGACCACATCGAGCGAACGCAGGACCTCACCGCTTTCGGGATCAAGAGCATTCAGCCTTTTGCCCGTTGCGAACCAGACGTGATTGCCGTCGAAGCTGACCCCGGCCACGTCGTCCGCATCGGGAAAGGGACCATATTCACGAATGATTTCGGCGGTTGAGTGCTTCATGTCTTCATCCTAGCTGTAAATCCGCGTAACGGGGAGCAACAAGCTTGTCGGGAAACCGGGGACGCTCGATGCGATCCAGCGGCACGCCCGTCCTCGCCCGAACGTCTCGACCTTGCTGTCACGGGCGAGCTCCTCAAGTGCTCGCTGCACTGTGCGCGGGCTCACGTTCAACGCCAGCGCCAATGCCGAACTCGACCAGGCTTCCCCATCGCCGAGCAGAGCGAGGACTTCGGCCCGGTCGCCTTCCACGCGGGGGGCCAGCACGGCAACATTGCGGGTGGCGTTCGGTTGCAGAACAAAACCTTCCCCGGTTGCACTCAGTGTCGCCAGCGGTTTGAGAGCCTCACGCAGTCGGGCGATTTCAACGCGCAGTCGCGCACGGTGCGATGCATCGGCATGCCGTGCGCCGAAAGCGCGTTTGAGAAGGGTTTCGCGTGTTGCATCCTTCGGCCAAGATTCCGCCAAAGCACGCATGAGTGCAAGCAATACCGGGCGAGTGGCGAGCGGAATGATCGTTGTCCCACCACGCACCACATTGCGGCAGGCATCTACGATCAGCGTATCGGTGGCCAAAAGCCTTTCGACGTCTTCGAGATGGAGCAAGCGCTCGGCGCCGCACGTGATCAAGCGCGCTGCCGGTGTTGCGAAGGCTCGTAGCGCCCGGTCGACCTCTGCCGAGAGCGCCGGAATGCCTGCCTCTGCCGCTGCCTGCTTTGCCCGCTGCAGAGCCGCTTTCGCCGGTTCGGTCTTGACGCGACGGATGGCTATGCCCGCCGCCACCAGTTCGCGCCCGGCCAGCGACGCGCGCGGCAGAGCGCTGGCATGGAACTCTCCTAGCACCGCTTCGGCTTCATCGAGGCGGCCTATCAGCAGAAGGTGCCGGGCCTCGAGATAACCGGCATGGGCCGCGTTCCTTCTGTCGCCGGAGGCTTCAAGGACTGCACGGGCTGCATTGAGCGTTTGCAACGACCGTCCGAGATCGCGGGAAACAAGCGCGATTTCCGCTTCGGCAACGGTACAACGCGCACGGGCTACAATTTCTTTCGGGCCGAAGTTGCGCGCCGCGCTTCGCAGAAGCGTTCTGGCGCGCGCGAAGTCGCCAAGTTGCGCCATTGCAATGCCCCGCAATGCCAGCGCCGGCGGGTCATCGCGTAATGCGACCCTTTTCAGCGCAGCGAGGGGATCGCCAGCCGAGAGAGCACTTGCGGCGGCGGCGATCAGCGTATCCATTGAAATCCCGTCACACTTGTAACTCTCACGCACTCCTCCATCCGAGCTAGCTTCATTGTATCGCAACCGCCGGAAACGGCAATTCGATGGGAGAAGCGGATATGCCAATGCGCAGTTTAACAGAAAGGATCGGTTCGCCGCCGAGACCGACGAGCGATGCGGCCAGTTGGATTGGGCTTGCCGCAACCCCGACCTTCGCGCTGATGGCATGGATTTCTGTCGTCGGCTCGCAGGGCATGACGATGTGCTCCGGCGCGTCGACCTTCTTTCCCGTCGACGACATGGCCGTGATGTACGTGCTGATGAGTGTCTTTCACCTGTCGCCGTGGATGAAGCTATTTGCCACCCGTTTGCGACGCCCCGATACCCAAACCATAGGAGACTGACAATGCAACACACTGTTGTTTCACACGATGAATGGCTCACCGCCCGCCGGGAGTTCCTGAAAGCGGAGAAGGAATTGACGCATCTTCGCGACAAGGTTGTCCAGCAGCGTCTCGCACTGCCTTGGGTTCGTATCGACAAGGAATATCTGTTCGATACGCCGGAGGGCACACGCACGCTGGCCGATCTCTTCGACGGTCGGTCGCAACTCGTGGTGCAGCATTTCATGTTCGCGCCGGGATGGAAGGAAGGCTGCCCCAGCTGCTCCTTCATGGCCGACCATACGGACGGTATGAACCAGCACCTTGCGCATCACGACGTCACCATGATCGCCGTCTCCCGTGCGCCGCTTGCCGATATCGAACGTTACCGCAAACGCATGGGCTGGCAGTTCAATTGGGTGTCGTCTTTCGACACCGACTTCAACTACGACTTCCGGGTCAGCTTCACGCCCGATGAGGTTGCTGGCGAAAGAATAGACTACAACTTCGGCGAATGGCAGTTAACCGGTGCAGAATGGCCTGGCGTCAGCGCCTTCTACAAGAACGACAAGGGTGAGGTTTTCCGCACCTATTCGACCTATGGACGCGGCGTCGAGGTAATGATGGGCACCTACAATATGCTCGATCTCGCTCCGAAAGGTCGCAACGAGGTCGGGGGAATGGACTGGGTCCGCCGCCACGATCGCTATGAGCAACCGTCCCAGACGGCATGATGATCGGCTGACACCGGGAAAAATGAGGCAATAGCCGGACTCCATCGAGGCCGACTATTGCCTTTTGTGTCTGTGATGCCGACGCGGCTTGCCAGCGCCGGGGATACTGGCGGTGAACGGATCGAGGCGATACTGTCCGCACTTCAATAAACATGTATTGGCGAAAGGATTTCATCAGTCATGAAGCCGACACTCGCGGATCTGGAAGCCTTTGCAACGGTCGCCACCGAGCGCAGCTTTCGCCGAGCTGCCGATCTCCTTGGTGTATCGCGCTCCGCACTCAGCCATCGCATGAAGAAACTCGAAGCGCAGCTCGATATCAGGCTGCTGCACCGCACCACCCGCAGTGTTTCTCCCACGGAAGCCGGCACGAAGCTGCTGCAAAGGGTGTATCCAACCCTTCGGGAGCTCGATATGGCGCTCGATACCCTTGCCGATCAGCGTGGCGGTCCAAGCGGCACTTTGCGCATCAATGCCAGCAAGGGAGCCGCCCGCATCTTGCTTAGCCATGTCGTGCCGACCTTTTTGACCCGTTATCCCGAAGTGGAACTGGATCTGGTCAGCGACGGGAAACTGGTCGATATCGTGGAGCAGGGCTTCGATGCCGGTGTGCGGCTGGGAGAAGCGGTGCCACAAGACATGATCGGCGTCCGTGTCAGCGAAGAGCTGCGCTTCCTCGCGGTCGTTGCTCCTGCCTATGTACGCGATTTCGGTCGTCCTCTGATTCCAGATGATTTGCGCAATCACCGCTGTATCCGCCAGCGTTTGCCGAGCGGCAAACGGTATCGCTGGGAATTTGAGAAACATGGCCAGGAAGTGACGATCGATGTTCCCGGCACGCTGACGCTCGACGACAATGATCTGATGATCGGGGCAGCTGCCGCGGGACTGGGTATTGCCTATGTGCCGGAGAACCTTGCACATGATTTGCTGGTCGCCGGTGACCTCGTGACGGTGCTTGAAGACTGGTGCCCTCCGTTTTCTCCTCTGATGCTCTATTATCCCGGTCGCCGACATGTGCCGTCAGCCCTGCGGGCCTTCATCGACATCTTGAGGACTCCGGATATCAGGGCGCGATTGTCGGCAACGTCAAGTTGAGAAAGCCGATTTATTCTGGTGCCCTTGCAGGATACGTTGTCCAGTTTGGTGAAAATTATTCACCACATCATGCGGCACTGGCCATCTTATCCCTCCAGTCTTTCCCTTCTATTTTTATCCGGGCGAGGGGCGAAGATTGTCATTGCAAAGGATGAGACATGATGTTGCGTCGAGACGAATTGATCGCTCGTCTGATCAGAGCTGGTGAACTGGAGGTCTCCGGTGCAGACCAGCTGGAGACGGATGCCTATTTCAACATGGACGAATTTCGCTTCCACGGTCCCGACGGGTTCGAAACGGACTATGCAGGACTTACAGCATATTTTCAGGCACTTCGTGCAGCATTTGACGACCGTTCGATTCGGCGCGGGATCATGATCGCCGAGGATAACAACATCGCCTGTCAGACCTGGATCGAAGGGGTATTTGTCCGGGACTTCACGATGTCTCCGGCGGGAACTCTGCCACCCAACGGACAACGTATTGTAATGGACCTGATCAACATATTCCGTTTCGACGGGCAGGGACGACTCGTGGAGGAATGGGTTCGGACGGATTACCGGAGCTTTCTCCGCCAGCTTGGCGCAGCAGGGCAATAGCGGGCAGCCAGACAACTGCGGGAACCGTCACAACTCAGACGATGATCGGTCCTGAGTGGGACCGACAACGACACAACAGCCTTGCCGCGCATGCCGGTCCAAGATGCAAGCCTGGAATATTGGCATCCGGGTCACATCAAAAGTCGTTTTGCTGTGTCCTCATCGGTTATCAGCCCATTGATTATGCGCCCGTGCAAGGCCGCCTTTAATGGGGCCAGCTTGCGTTCTCCCGAAGCAACACAAATTCTCGGCCGCGTGACCCCGATCTGCGGTGCAACGCTTGTAATCCGCAGATTGGTGGCGCCGTCCAATATTCTTCCTTCGGCATCGAATGCCCAACCGCAGATTTCCCCAACTGCCCCGAGACGATTGAGCTCGAACAGTTCGTCCCGATTGAGAAATCCTTCTTTGGACAAAGGAGACCCGGCCAACAGATCACTAATACCGGTTAGCCAAAGATCGGCGGTCGTCGCAAGCTCATGAACCCGGCGAACAGGCTCTATTGAGAGCAGAACGTCTCTCTCCTCGGAGGAGGGGAGATAAAGCGGCAGGAGGAGGGGAAAATGTTGGGCATTCACGGTTTCTGAAAGCTTGATCAGTGCGTCGAATGGACTTGCCGATCCATCGATCCCGATGTGCCCGACAAGCGAAACCAGTCGGTGAATGGAGCCGTTCAACGGCGAAACACGTTGAACTGTTGCCCGCATCGTGCGTCCGGTTCCCACGGCCATAACAATGGCGCTTCGTGACCGCAACTGGCGTTCAATCAAAACGGCAGCAGCCTCGGGAACAGCAGTCGATACGTCCGGCCATGTTCCTTCTGAAGGCACGACTTCGCAATAAACCAGTTCGAATTTGTCTGTAAGCCTGCTGGACAGTTCCATGCAGTCAGCTATCGGATGGTTCATCCGGAATGTAATAAGGCCTTCGGATCGGCACTGGGAAACAAAGCGTTGGGCAGTAGGCCGGGAAACGCCCAGCATCTGCGCAATTTCGTCCTGTGTCTTGCCAGCAATGTAATATAGCCAGCCAGCCCGTGCGGCGTCGTCCAGTTTAGGCTTTTCGTTATCGGCCATCAGAGGAAATATCTTTCAATAAGGCGGGCAGGTCGGCAGCGTTCGTCAGAATATGATCGGCACCCGCTTCGCGCAATGCCTCCGTATTATCCAGCACCGTATAATGGCTGCCGCCGGTAAAGCCGATTGCTGTCATTCCAGCCGCCTTGGCTGCCTGCACACCACTACGGCTGTCTTCAACGACGACACACCGCGAGGGCTTCGCCCCCATTTTGTCGGCAGCAAGCAGAAAAAGATCGGGTGCGGGCTTGCCGCGCTTCACCATTGTTGTGCTGAAGATATTGCCTTCAAACAGCGATAACAGACCGGTTTTCCCCAATGAGACGTCGAGGCGCTCTTCGTCGCTGGACGATGCGACACAGTATGGAAGAGGAATTGCCTCAATCGCGTCCTGAATACCTTTAACCGCGACAAGCTCCAGCTCGAAGCGCTTGAAGAGGCTCTCTCGCCAGCTCGTTACAAAATCTTCCGGCAGGGCTCTGCCCGCGCGCTGCACAAACTCCTCGGTTACCGCAGTAGAGGGACGCCCGAGGAAGTTGCGCATCACATATTCAAGTTCTGTCGGGACACCGTACTGGGTCAAAATCTCCGCGACAGCACTGCAGCCGATTATCTCACTGTCGACCAGCACGCCGTCACAGTCAAAAATGACGAGATCGAAATCCCTGGGATTGCTTGGTTTAAGGGTAGCTACCATAGAAGGATTCCTGAGATTATGATTATACTAAGAGCGTATGATAAATCTGATGCGACAGAAAGATCAACCGACGAAGTGCCTGATACTTAAGAATTTAAGTGCTGATCGGCAAAATATCCTTAGATTATGGTTGTGGCTATCTCGCTATGGAGGAGGTGTGGGCGGGTGGAAAAACGGGCTGGACAAACAAGTATCAGAGCGTATGCTCGCAATTCAAGCACTTGATCGATATGGGAGGAAGCGATGAAGCGTCTTTTAATAGCGGCTATGCTGGCAGGCTGTTCAATGCTGGTCAGTATGACGGCAGAGGCCAAGACCCAGATCGAATTCTGGCATGCAATGGGAGGTGTGCTTAACGATCGTGTCGGCGAACTGGCAAAACAGTTCAACGAAACGCAGGATCAGTACACCGTCGTTCCGGTAAATAAGGGCAGTTACGAAGAACTCATCAATGCGATGATTGCCGCTTATCGGGCGAAGCGTGCGCCGACAATCGTCCAGACGAACGAGCGTGCATTCCTCACGATGCTGAATTCCGGCGCGGTCATTCCCGTCGCGGATCTGATGAGCAAAGAGGGTTACACTATCGACTGGAGCACGGTGATAGCTCCGGTTGCTGCCTATTACAGCGACAAGGGAAAGCTGCAGGCGCTACCCTTTAATTCGTCGACGCCAATTCTCTGGTATAATCAGGAGCACTTCAAAGCTGCCGGTTTCGACAAGCCCGCAGACAACTGGCCGGAACTTACCCAGCAACTCCACGCGATCCACGATAAGGGCGTCTCGCAATGCGCGATGTCTCTGCCTGGTGACTATGAGTGGAGCTTTCTCGAGAATTATTCGGCTGTGAATGATTTCCCCTATGGCACGAAACGAAATGGTATCGACGGGATCGATACGGAGTTTGTGTTCAACAAATATCTCGGTACTCAGGTCGAGCGTATGCATGATCTGATCTCGAGCGGCGTCATGGAGATCGCAGGGCAGGGTGTTCAGCCCGTCCAGTTGTTCACTTCTGGCACCTGTTCGACCATAATTGCCTCGACCGCCTCGCATGCCGCCGTGGAGGCTTCGGCAAAATTCCCGTGGAATGCGACGTTTCTCCCACATGAGAAAGACCGTACTCCCCATAACAGCGTCATCGGCGGCGGTGCCTTGTGGACCATGAAGGGTCATTCCGAGGATGAATATAAGGGCGCTGCGGCTTTCTTCGATTTTCTGGCCAAGCCCGAAACACAGGTCTGGTGGAGCAAGAATACCGGCTATGTTCCCGTTACAACCACGGCTTACGATGCGTTGAAAAAGGAAGGCTATTTCGAGCAGCACCCGACCCGCGCGATTGCTATCGAACAGCTCATGCGGAAACCGAATTCGGACAATTCGATGGGATTCCGTTTCGGCAACTCCAATCAGGCAAATGTTCTGATCATGGAAGAAGTGATGGCCGCAGCATTGGGTCAGAAGACGACCCAGGAAGCTCTGGATTCCGCCGTCGCCCGCGGCAATGAAGTGCTCCGTCGCTTCGAGAAACTGAACGCGGGAAAGTGATGCGATGATGTCTCTACGTGGACGTTCTCTCCGCTTCCGCTCCCTTGCGGAGCGGAAGGAAAGCGGGTTGAAGCGCGCGCATTTCCAGGAGTTGAGAACACCGATCCTGCTTCTCTTGCCTCAGTTGCTGGTCTTGCTGTTCTTTTTCTTTATTCCCTCGTTTCGCGCGCTCATTCAGGCATTTCAGTTGAACGATCCATTCGGCGGGTCCGTGCAGTGGGTGGGCTTTGCCAATTTCACAGCATTGTTTGCAAGTGCGCCTTACTGGGCATCGGCCAAGCTGACGCTGTGGTTTACGCTCTGGCAAAATGCCATAACGCTGTCAGTTGCGCTCCTGTTCGCCTTTGCTACGAACCATGTCATCCGCGCACGTGGAACATATCGCACAATATTATTGCTTCCCTATGCCATTGCTCCCGCTGTCGCAGGGATTATGCTGGCATTTCTCTTCAATACGCGTGTCGGTCCGATCTCCCAGATGATGCATATGATGGGGATCGGCTGGGATCCGACCAAGAATTCGACGGACGCAATGATCCTCATTGTGCTGGCCGCTTCGTGGAAGCATATCTGCTACAATTATATCTTCCTCGCAGCAGCTCTCCTGGCTGTACCGCGCTCGATTCTGGAGTCAGCCGCCATCGACGGTGCCGGACCTTTGCGGCGGTTCCAGCGCATCTCGCTGCCAATGATCGCGCCGACGCTGTTCTTTCTGGTGGTCATCAATTTCGTTTATGGCCTGTTCGACACCTTTGCCATCATCGATGCGACGACGCGCGGCGGACCTGCCGGTGCGACCTCGATCCTTGTTTACAAGGTTTACCAGGATGGCTTCGTCAATCTGGATATGGGTTCTTCTGCCGCCCAGTCCGTCATTCTCATGATCCTCGCTCTCGCCCTCACTTTTGCCCAGTTTCGACTGGTCGAGCGGCGCGTCAACTATGCGGTTTGAGCTATGAATGAGCGCACTCCAATCCTCGATGCGGTTTGCCATGCGATTCTGATACTCGGGATCGTCCTGGTCTGTCTCCCGCTGTACTTTGTTCTGGTCACGAGTTCTTTGAGCCAGCAGGATGTGCTCAAAGTTCCGTTGAGCTGGCTCCCCGGCGATCAGTTCTTCGTCAATTCGCGCGAAGTTTTGAACACGATCAATTTTGGCCAGCTTCTGGTGAACACATTTATCGTGGCACTCGGGATTACGGTCGGTAAACTGGTTCTGTCCCTGCTTGCAGCATTTGCCGTCACCTACTTTCGGTTTCCTTTCCGGATGACCGCCTTCTGGCTGATATTCATATCGATGATGCTGCCAATAGAGGTCCGCATCGTACCGACCTATGAATCTGCCGCCAACATGGCGCTGCCGTTGAACATTCTTTTCGGCTGGCTCGGCGTAGCGGTCGAGTTGAACTGGAATATGGTCAACACCTATCCGGGCCTCATCCTGCCGATCATCGCATCGGCAACCGCCACATTCCTGTTTCGGCAATTCTTCCTGACAATTCCGGATGATCTGTGTGAGGCGGCCCGCATCGACGGCGCCAAGCCGATGCAGTTCTTCTTTCGAATTCTACTGCCATTGTCGCGGTCAAATATCGTCGCGTTGTCGATCATCCTGTTCCTCATGGGCTGGAACCAGTATCTCTGGCCTTTGCTCATGACGACGGATCCCAGCATGGCGACCGCGGTGGTCGGCCTGAAACAGGTTATGCCGCAGTCCGATGGACTGCCGACATGGCATCTTCTTATGAACGCTTCCCTTTGGACCATGCTTCCACCTGTACTTGTAATCCTTGTTATGCAGCGGTGGTTCGTCAAAGGCCTTGTGGACAGCGGAAAATAATAAAACCGGAGAAATTCAAATGGTTAAGATCATCGGCCATCGTGGCGGTCGAAATTTGTGGGCTGAAAACAGCCTTGCCGGCTTCCGTAACCTGCTGGCCCTCGATGTGGATGCCGTGGAACTGGATGTCCACCTGAGTTCCGACGGGGTCCCGGTTGTGATCCACGATCCCTTGCTCGACCGGACGACGAACGGGCGAGGGCCTGTTCAGGCTCAAAGTGCAGAAGCGCTTGGCCGGATTGTTCTGAACGATAGCCGTGGCGAGACAATTCCAACGCTTGCGGCGGTGCTCGATGTTTTCGCGCCGACCCGACTGGAGCTGGAGCTGGAGATCAAAATCGATGAGCGGGGCGTGCCTTATCCCGATCTGCCAGAGAAAATCATCGCACTGGCTAAAGAACGCGGCATGATCGATCGCGTCTTTCTCACCTGTTTCGTTCCGGAAGTTCTGGAGGATATTCATCGTCGGTTTCCCCAGCAGCAATTGCTCATGTCGATAGACCGCCGTTCTGCCGAATTCTTCGGCGGCTTCGACAAGGTGCTCAGGCGGGGCCTAGACACGGCCACGATATTGGCATTTGAGAAAAGTCTGCTGGAAAACGTGCTGGAGCAGTGCGTTGCGGAAGTGGGAACGGCGAGGCTGGGGTGCTGGGTTCCCAATACCGAATCCGAACTGGAATACTGGATGTCCAAGCCGATAGGTCAATTGACCACCGATCGCCCGGATCTGGCCGTTCTGGTGGCGGGGCGGCAAAATCGGATAGCACCAGGGCAGAAAGGTTGAGCAAATGGCTTCGGTCGAGCTTCATTCAATCCGCAAATGCTATGGCAATGTGGAGGTCATCCCGAACGTTGATCTGAAGATTGCAGATGAGGAGTTTGTGGCGCTTGTCGGGCCGTCTGGCTGCGGCAAGTCCACCTTGCTCAGAATGATCGCGGGACTAGAGCAGATTACCGCCGGTGACTTGCTGATCGGCGACAGGAATGTCAATCGCGCCAACCCGAGTGATCGGGATGTCGCGATGGTTTTTCAGAACTACGCCCTCTACCCACATATGACGGTTTTCGACAATATTGCGTTTAATCTTCAACTCGCAGGTCGTCCTAAAGCCGAAATAAAGGAACGTGTGGCCGACGCAGCCCGAATGCTCGACCTTACAGATCTGCTGGAGCGCAAACCGCACCAGCTTTCGGGTGGGCAGCGCCAGCGTGTTGCGATGGGACGTGCTGTCGTTCGCAAACCGTCGGTTTTTCTGTTCGATGAACCTCTATCCAATTTGGATGCAAAACTGCGCGTCCTGATGCGAGCCGAGATCAAGGAATTGCATCAGAAAGTACGCACGACATCGATCTATGTGACACACGACCAGATAGAGGCGATGACGTTGGCCGACCGGGTTGTCGTTCTGAACAAGGGAAGGATCGAACAGCAAGGAACGCCGATGGAGCTTTACACGCGCCCGGCAAATGTTTTTGTTGCCGGATTTATCGGCTCACCTTCAATGAACTTTCTCCAAGCTTCGATTGAGCGAGATGCTTCTGGAAGCTTTGCCCGTATCGGTGAAGCCGTACTTCCATTGCCTGAAGGTGCACTGCAGGCCGGCCAGAAAGTAATACTGGGGATGCGACCTGAACATCTGCAGATTGGATCGGATGGTGGTTTGCCAGCCAAAGTTCGGCTCGTTGAGCCGACGGGTGCTCAGACACATATCGTCCTTGAAGTGGGCGACGAAAAGCTGATGGCGACCGTTGAAGGAGAGACGCATTACGCCGCAGGCGACAAAGTGGGGCTGAATATTTCCGCCCACCGCATGCATTTGTTCGATCACTCCAGCAAGGTGCGGTTAAACTAAGGCGTTCTCATCGGGACGGCAAAGGGACGGCAAAGAGTCGGTCCCGATGAACAGCAACGCCTTGTGAAAGATATCCTCTGGCTCGCTGACATGTGATAGTTCCATAATACATATTATCTGATCCAAATGTGTAGGGGCTATTTAGTAATGCGACAGTTGGGCCAGTTAGAGATGCGACGTGTCGCCTCTTGAGGTGCTGGTCAATGTCAACGTTGGAGGCAAGGATGACGATCTTCAGTCTGGTTGAGACCATGAGCGGTTGGAGTCGTCATGCCCTGTTTGATCACCATGTCGCAGAAAGAATTGCATCGCCTCGAAGTCGTCCAGAAGATCCGTGATCTACGCCTGAGCGTTGTCCAGGCGGCTGAGCTGCTTGGCCTCAGTCGAAGTCAGGTTCACAGGCTGCTGCAAGCCTATGACCGGGATGGTCCAGCTGGCCTCGTTTCCAAGAAGCGATCGCGTCCGAGCAACCGGCGTCACAGCGAGGATTTCCGTAATATGGCGCTGGACCTGATCCGCGAACGCTATCTGGATTTCGGTCCGACGCTGGCGCGCGAGAAGCTGATCGAACTGCACCGGATCTCTGTTGCCAAGGAGACGCTGCGGCAATGGATGACCGAGGCCGGCATCTGGATCTCGCGCCGGGAACGCAAGAAACGGGTTTTCCAGCCACGCGGCCGGCGCGACTGCTTTGTCGAACTGGTGCAGATCGACGGCTCGCATCACTGGTGGTTCGAGAACCGCGGCCCCAAATGCGCCCTGCTCGTCTACATCGATGACGCCACCGGCAAGCTCTTGCATCTTCGCTTTGCCGGATCGGAAAATACGTTCGACTATCTGCATGCGACGAAGGCTTATCTGCAGCAATGGGGCAAGCCGCTGGCTTTCTACAGCGACAAGCATGGCGTTTTCCGCTCGCTCCATGCGTCGAAGAAAGACCGGGCGAGCGGTCTGACGCAGTTCGGCCGGGCGCTTTACGAGCTCAACATCGACATCATCTGTGCCAATACCCCACAGGCCAAAGGCCGTGTGGAACGTGCCAACCAGACGCTGCAGGATCGGCTGGTCAAGGAGATGCGGCTGCGCGGCATCGACACGATCGAGGCCGCCAATGCCTATGCCACTGAGTTCATTATGGATTTCAACACTCGCTTCGGCAAGCAACCACGCAATCCGAAGGACATGCACCGGCCACTGGCCGAGCATGAGAACCTTGATGGCGCCATGTGCCGCAAGGAAGTCCGCACCCTTTCGCAGTCATTGACGCTGCGCTACGACAAGGTGCTGTTCATTCTCGACCCGACCGAGATTTCCAGGCCATTGGCGGGCCAGAAGGTGATCGTCTGCGATTATCCGGACGGCCGGCTCGAGATCATGCACAAGAGCTTTTCCCTGCCCTACAGAACCTTCGACACGTTGCGCTCGGTGCATCGTGCGGAGGTTGTCGATAACAAGCGGCTGGACGACATGCTGTCAATTGTCGCCGAGATGCAAGCTGGACGCGAAGAGAAACGGAGCGGCCCGCGCCGAACAGGTCAGACAAACCATATGTTTGGCATACGCGATGGCAGCGTCGGTAATGGTTATCAGAAACGTGGGCGCAAGCCGGGACGCAGGACCGATTTCATGAACGATCCGGAGGTCATTGCCAGACGTGAGAAGGCGCTGGCGCGAATAGAAGCTGGGAAATGAGGTTGACCAACGCGGGCATTATATGCTGGAGAGCCCGAACATTTTTCGTATACTCACTCCATGAAAGAAGAGCTAATCTTTGAGTTATGGCTTGATCCCGAACCTGATGGCCAAATGCTCCCTGGGCTTTGCCAAGCTGGCCCTATGGGGGACGGATTTCGATCACTTCTCAACGAAGGGGCAATTCGCGTCGGGACTTTGAGTGGGCACAGCCATTTTGATGTGATGACCAGATATTGGAAATATCAAGGGTGGGGCGAATACAAGACGGAGCATTCTGAGGATTACCAGCCGTTCCCGGAACAATGGCTCCATATCCAACGCTCTCATTTGAGCACCGCTGAGGCGGTGATCTCGGAGGAAAGCTAAAGCCCGAAGAGGCGTTCCCTTATCCGCCCCCGATCTGCCCTTGCAACCCTGACCAGCCGGTCAGATCGGGGGCTTGGCGCTGCGTCCTTCATCAAGAAGTGTCGCATTTCTATCTGGCCACCGGTGTCGCATCTCTACCCAGCATTGACAAAATGTGTAGCCGGGTGGGTTCAGGATTGATGTGTGATCTCCACTTGCCTGTCTTCAGCGCTGTTCCTGTTCATGTCGTGCTATAAGACCGACTGAATCAGCCTTCGGCACGATCAATATGGTGGGCTATGAAATCAGCAATCGAGCAGCTCCTTCCCGGTTTCCAAATGCAGGAGGTGCAAACGAAGGATGTCTGTTTCGCCGTCATGACCGGCGGAAAAGGCCTGCCTGTCCTGTTGTTGCACGGTTATCCTGAAACCATGGCAGCATGGCATCGCATTGCGCCGGAGCTGGCGCCGTTCTGTTCCGTTGTCGTGCCCGACTTGCCGGGCTATGGCCGCAGCCGTGTCACTTCCAATCCCGCCGGTGCAGGATCGAAACGGCGCATGGCTGCAAGTCTGGTGGAACTGATGCAGACGCTCGGCCACGACAGGTTTGTTGTGATCGGGCATGATCGCGGCGGTCGGGTTGCCTATCGCATGGCGCTCGATCATCCGGACAAGGTGCTTGGGCTGGTATCCGTTACTGTCGTTCCGACACCGGAAATGTGGGAAGGTGCCAGCAAGGCTTTTGGCATGGGTGCCTGGCACTGGTTCATGCTTGCCCAGCCCGAACCGTTGCCGGAAATGCTGTTATCCGGCAATCCCCGTTTCATGATAGATACGACCTTGCAGAAAATGGCGCATGGTCTCGACAAGCTGGATCCGCTCGCGCTTGCGGACTATCGGGAAGCCTTCGAAAGTGCGGAAGTCCGGCACTGGATATGCGAGGATTATCGCGCTGGCGCTGGCGTGGATGAAGCCGACGATCTTGCCGATCGTGCAGCTCGACGGCACATCCATGCGCCGGTTCTGGTCTTCTGGGAAGAAGGCCGACGCTATGGCGGCGGGCGCGAACCGCTCGATATATGGGCAGACTGGGCCACCAATGTTGAGGGTGAAGGACTGGCTGGCGGTCATCTGTTGCCGGAGACGGCTGCAGGCCCCCTACTGGTTCGGCTCGTCCCGTTTCTCCATGAAATTGTTGCCGGTGCATCAGCTGTGGAACAGCAATATAGTCGTTAGAGTGCGTTTCGATCTGATTTAATCAGATCGGAGAGCTAAATATTTGTTTATAAATAATAATCTTGATCGTCCTCGTTTCACCCCGGTCAAATTATGCTCTAATCTTATTGAAAATCCCGCCACGTGGCTTTATGCGAAAGCAATTGTCCATAATTTTTCGTGGCCGAGACGTAACGAAATTTTGTTTGCCGGGTGTAGCAGGAAAGTTCTGGTGCCAGGCTGACACCGCATCGGAGGAGAACCTGAATGGATTTCACCCTGACACGCCGTCAGACATTGATGGGACTTGGTGCGTTGGGCATCAGCACAGCTTTCGGCTCCCCTGCCCGCGCTGCGACACGCAATCTGGCTGTTCTTCATCTGGCAAGCCATGCTCCGAGCTATATCGCTTATGAGCGTGGATACTTCAAAGATGCCGGCCTCGATATCGAGCTGAAATTCTTCGAGGCTGCCCAGCCCATGGCTGTTGCAATAGCATCGGGCGATGCCGATTTCGGTGTGACTGCGATGAGTGGCGGTCTGATCAGTCTGGCTGACAAGGGTGCGATCAAGGTGATCGGTGGCGCGCTTGCGGAAGAAAAAGGCATCACCGGTAATATTATCCTGGCCTCCAACAAGGCCTATGAAAATGGACTGACCGAACCGTCCAAGCTGGCGGGACACAGTTTTGGTATCACCACGGCCGGGTCGTCGTTTCATTTCATGGCGCACAAGATCGCCAAGGCCAACAATATTCCGCTTTCCGAGATCCAGTTGCGTCCGCTACAGAAGCTCGGCGCTCTTGTGGGCGCTTTGTCGACAGGACAGATCGACTCCTGGGCGATCCAGCCTAATATTGCCAAGAAACTTATACGCGAAGGTGCTGCCAAGCAGATCGGTCTCGTTTCCGATTACGCGCCGGATTACCAGGTCACGACGGCATTCACCTCCACCAAGAATGCGAGCGACGAGCGCGCCATGACGGAAGCTTTCGTGAAAGCCTATTCCAAGGCAATCGACGATTATAACGCGGCCTTCGTCGACAATACTGCAGACGATGCGGCGCGCGATGACATTGCAAAGATCGTGCACAAATATGTCGAAAGCGACAGTCCGTTTGAAACTGCAAAACAAAACTTGATCGATGGCGCGATGCGCATCAACAAAGGGCTGGCCCTGTCGCTCAACAGTTGCGTGGAGCAACTGGAGTGGTTCCGGTCCGAAGGCATGGTCAAGGAAGATGTCACGCAGGAAAAGCTGTTCGACACCTCCTACGTCAAGACGATTTGAGATCGGCTGAGATTGGCTGAGACTGGCTGAGCCGAATATTCAGTGCCCGGCGCGTTTTGTCGGACACCAAGCCCGAAGACAGGCATCTCAAACCGGGATGTTTTGTCGGAGGATGGACTTTCCGACTGGAGTTGAAATGGATCTGCAGCTTAAGAACATCAGCCATTCTTATGGTCCGGTCGAAGTTCTCAAGGATATAACGCTCACCATTCCGCAAGGGCAGATTGTCTGCCTGATCGGCCCTTCGGGTTGCGGAAAATCGACCCTGTTGCGGTTTTTGGGCGGTCTTGAACGGCCATCTTCCGGCGAGGTGCTGCAGATCGGTTCGCCGCCAAAGGATTCGCTCAATCCCCTCACCTATGTTTTCCAGCACTTTGCGTTGCTGCCGTGGCGCAGTGTGGAAGGAAACATCAAGCTGGTGCTGGAGGATCATGGTCTTGGCCGGGCTGAGATGGACCGGATCGTCACCAATGTTCTGGAGCGGACCCGGCTTTCGGATTTCCGGCAAGCTTTGCCGAAGCAGCTCTCGGGGGGAATGCGCCAGCGCGTGGCGATTGCGCGCGCCTTGTCGGTGCGCCCTGCTGTCATGCTGATGGATGAACCCTTGTCGGCATTGGACAGCCAGACACGGGAATTGCTGATGGACGATCTGATTGCGCTGTGGACGCGCCAGCCATTCACCTCGGTCTACGTTACGCACAACCTCAACGAGGCTGTACGGCTCGGCCATCGGGTCGTGGTGCTGTCGCGAAGGCCGGGGCGGATCAGGGAGATTGTCGATATCGATATTCCTCTTTCCGAGCGTCATCTTGGCGACCCTGTTCTGGAAGAAAAGCAGAAACAGCTCTGGGAGCTGATGCGGGCGGAAGCGCAGGCAGCAGATCAGGAGTTGATCAATGGTTGAGATCGCAGAGATGAAGCAGTCCAGCCAGGATGTTCGCCCGGTCCCGTTCCGGGGTGGCGGCTTTGCGCCCCAGCCGGTGCGTCATGTAGCCTGGATCCTGTTTGTTGCACTGCTTGCATTGGCAGAAATTGGAACCCGCAGCGGCTTCATATCCAATCTGACACTGCCGCGCCCGTCTGCCGTGTTCGAAACCTTCGTCCAGCTCTGGCAGACTGGCCTGTTGTGGCAGCATCTGCTGCCATCGCTGCGGCGGCTTGTCGTCGGCGCGAGCCTTGGTATCGCGTTCGGCGTCAGTCTCGGTGTGATGATCGGCTTGTTCAGCTATGTGCGAGCCGGTCTGGTGCCGCTCGTCGCCGCCCTCTTCCCGATCCCCAAGATCGCGCTTCTGCCGCTCTTCGTGATCTGGTTCGGCATCGACGAGATGTCGAAGTATATGCTCATTGCTTTCGGGACTTTTACGCCTACTGTCGTCGCCACTTATGGCGCAGTCGATAATGTTGACCGTTCGCTCGTGCGCATGGGACAGAGTTTCGGTCTGGGATGGTGGTCGATCGTGCGCAAGATCATCCTGCCCGGAGCCTTTCCGGCGATCCTGTCGGGATTACGGGTGTCAATCTCCATAGCCATCATTCTTCTGGTCGCAGCGGAAATGCTGGGTGCCCAATTCGGCATAGGCTCTTATATTCTTGAGGCCGGATCGCTCTACGACCTTGAAAAGCTGTTCGCCGGGGTCACGATCCTGTCGGTGATGGGACTGATCGTCAATTTCGTCATCGGGCAGATCGAGAAGCGCTTCCTGACCTGGCGGGGCTGATCGCAATAATATTTCGTATAGACTTATTTTTGTCGATAGAATGAAATGCGTTGGCTGCTTTTCGTTGCATGTTCTTGCCAGGACGTTATACGAAGGGACTCTATCGCAAATTTTTGCGCCTCACTTATGACGGACAAGATTGTGCTCTTGTCTGTTCCCTCGTTCATGAGGCGCTACCCCAAGAGGAGCGAATATATGAGCCGTTATGGCAAAGCACGTCGTCAGTTCACCGGATGTGACGAGCGATGAGCGCCGAACCAAGCCGTATTCAACCGGAAAACACACGCAAGACAGCAATCGCGCTCAAGGATGTGCAGATTTCGTTCAAGCTGGCCGATGGCGGTCGTTTCGACGCCGTTGCCGAAAGCAATCTTGAAGTTGCAGAAAACGAATTCGTTGCAATCGTCGGCCCGACAGGTTGTGGCAAATCCACATTGCTCAATGCTGTTGCCGGGCTTCTCGTGCCGGCCGGTGGCACCGTCGAAATAAACGGCCAGCAGCTACAAGGTCTCAATCGCAAGGCAGGCTACCTCTTTCAGCAGGATGCGCTCATGCCCTGGAAGACCGTGCTGGACAATGTCTCCATCGGGCTGGAAATTGCAGGCACGCCAAAAGCGCGGGCACGCGAACAGGCTCGCGAATGGCTTGGCCGCGTCGGCCTTGCAAGTTTTGGCGATCGTTATCCGCATATGCTTTCTGGTGGACAGCGCAAGCGTGTCGGCCTTGCGCAGGTGTTGATCCGCAATCCGAAATATTTGCTGATGGACGAACCCTTCGGCCCGCTCGATGCGCAGACACGCGTGATCATGGGTGACCTCCTGCTCGATCTGTGGTCGCAGGACAAGAAGGCGGTCATGTTCGTGACCCACGATCTGGAAGAGGCCATCGCGCTGGCGGATCGCGTCGTCATCATGACAGCCGGGCCGCGTGCCCGCATCATGGCGGAATACAAGATCTCCCTCTCCCGCCCGCGCGAGATTTCCGAAATTCGTCTCGACGATCAGTTTCATGAAATTCATCGCGAAATATGGAGTGCGCTCAAGGAAGAGGTTCTCAAGGGCTATCAGCAGACGAGTGGGGAAAAGAAATGAAAAAGCCTATGCTGTTTCTGGCGCAGCTCAGCGTGGCTGTGGTCGTTATTCTGGTCTGGCATCTCTTCACCGCTACCCATCTGCTGGGCAATCCGGCCAAAGCAAAGTTCTTCTTTGCGACACCGGGCGATGTGGCGCAGCGCATCTATAAATGGTTCATGGATGGAACGATCTGGTATCACCTCGGCATCACCCTGCTCGAGGCCATGCTGGCCTTTGCCATCGGCGCAATCGGCGGCGTGCTGATCGGCTTCTGGTTTGCACGCAAACCCCTGCTTGCAGCGATCTTCGACCCCTATGTGAAGGCGGCCAATTCTCTGCCGCGCGTCGTGCTGGCGCCTATCTTTGCGCTGTGGCTCGGCCTCGGCATCTGGTCGAAGGTGGCGCTCGGCGTTTCGCTGGTCTTCTTCATCGTCTTCTTCAACGTCTATCAGGGCGTGAAGGAAGTGAACCAGACGGTACTCGCCAATGCACGTATGCTCGGCATGAACGAACGCCAGCTCCTGCGCAATGTCTATCTGCCATCTGCGCTGTCATGGATGTTTTCAAGCCTGCACACGGCGGTCGGCTTTGCCGTCGTCGGCGCGGTGGTCGGCGAATATCTCGGCTCGTCGGCGGGACTCGGCTACCTGATCCATCAGGCGGAAGGCGTGTTCGATGTGACCGGTGTCTTCGCCGGGATGCTGGTGCTGACGGCATTCGTGCTGGTTATCGACTGGGGCGTATCCATTGTCGAAGAGCGCCTGCTTGTCTGGCGTCCGAAAGCGACAGGGCACAATGGTGTGTAGCACCGTAACGGAATTCAAGGAGGAAACCATGAGGACAACGCGTAGAGATATTTTGCTGGGCGCCGCCGCTTTCGGGCTTGCGGGCATCGCCTCGCGCCTGCCTGCCTATGCGCAGGATGCATCCGCGACACCGGAGAAGCCGGAGCTGATGTTCGGCGTCGGGGGCAAGCCGCTCTTCTATTATCTTCCCCTCACCATTGCCGAGCGCAAGGGCTTCTTCGAGGAAGAAGGCATCAAGGCCACCATCAATGATTTCGGTGGCGGGGCAAAGTCCCTGCAGGCGCTGATCGGCGGTTCTGTTGATGTGGTGACCGGCGCTTACGAACACACCATTCGCATGCAGAACAAGGGGCAGGACATCAAGGCCGTCTGCGAACTTGGCCGCTTTCCGGGCATCTGCATCGGTGTGCGCAAGGACCTTGCCGGTGAGATCAAGACGATTGCCGATCTCAAGGGTCAGAATGTCGGCGTTACGGCGCCCGGCTCTTCGACATCGCTGTTGTTGCAATATGCGCTCATCAAGAACGGCCTCCCCGAAGATGCCGCTTCGATCATCGGCGTCGGTGGTGGCGCAAGTGCAGTCGCAGCCATCAAGAAGGGCGAAATCGCCGCTCTCGTCCATCTCGATCCGGTCATCACGCGACTGGAAGTGGATGGCGACATTACGTTGCTTCTGGATACGCGCACGGAAGAAGGCACCCGCCAGCTCTTTGGCGGTACCAACCCGGCTGCAACCGTTTACCTGCAGCAAAGCTTCATCGATGCAAATCCGGTTACGACGCAGCGTGTCGTGAATGCATTTGTCAAATCGCTGAACTGGATTCACAAGGCGTCCGCCGATGACGTCGCTGACGCTGTGCCGGAGGAATATCTGCTGGGCGACCGTGCACTTTACAAGACCGGTTTCGAGAAGTCCCGCGCCATGTATTCCGAAAAAGGCCTGATTGCGGAAGACGGCTTCAAAAGCCTGTTCGAAATGCTCAAGGCGCTCGACCCGGAACTGGCAAGTGCGGATATCTCGTTTGCACAGACCTTCGATCCGCGCTTCGTGGAAGCTGCAAAAGTATAAATCCGCTTTGGGCAGGGTTGCTCCCTGCCCTTTGCAACTTCGTTGCCGATAGTTCAAAAGCGGCTTTTGGCAAAGCGCTCCTGCAGCCATTTGGCAGCCGGTCCCTGCCGTCGCCGCTTGTTCCAGATCAGTTCGAGCGCGACCGGATGCGCACCTTCGTCGAATTGCAGTTTCGGAATGACGAGTTCCGGCGCCAGCGGCGAGTCCTTCAAGATATGTTCGGGAATGAACGCCCAGCCGATCCCTCGCGTGAGGATCTGCAGGATGACCCAGTGGCTTTCGACCCACCAGACCTCGGCACCGACCCGCAGACGGCGGCTTTCAGCCGTATCGCTGTGTTTCCGGGCCATGATCTGGCGATAGGATCTCAAATCTTCCCAGCTCACTGCCGCATGGGCCAAAGGGTGCTCATGCCCGCAGACCAGCACCAGAGGCACCCAGCCGATCGTATGGAAGCCGAGCTCATCCGGCATCTGCTCGGCACGCCACATGACGCCGAGATCCGCCTTTCCATCAAGGACAAGCCCGCTTATAGCGGTTGACGGCGGAAATTTCAGCTCAAGCTCGACATGTGGAAATTCTTGCGCAAAGGCTGCAAACAATGTAGCAATGGCTGGCTCAGGGTAAAGCTCGTCTATTGCAACGACGAGACGGCTCTCAACATCGTCGCCAAAGTTTCTGGCGACGGAAACCAGATGCTCACGCCGGGCGAGCAGCAGTCGCGCTTCCGGCAACAGTCGGGCACCTGCCTCCGTCAGCACTGGGTTGCGGGATGCCCGGCTGAACAGTTTGACGTCGAGATCGTCTTCCAGTGACGAAATCAGCACGCTAACCGCAGACTGTGCCTTGCGCAGATATCGTGCAGCAGCGGAGAACGAGCCGTGATCCGCTGAGGCCACAAAGGCCTCGAGTTGCTCCAGTTCAATACTCATCTATCTGAAATCCAGATACTATCTAACTTTTCTTATTGTTAGATTAGGATAGAAGCACGCGCATTAACAACAGGGATTAAAGGAAATGCGCAGTTTTATGGACCGTGTCCGCCACGCAACGATGTTCGAAATCATCGGACTGGCGATCTTCATACCCGGTTCCGCCTTCATTCTGGACAAGCCCGCAGCAGAGATGGGCGTTATCGGCATTGTTTCGGCGACCACCGCAACCGTGTGGAATTTTCTGTTCAATCTGGGCTTTGACAAGTCGATGCTGCGCTTCACCGGTAGCGTCAACAAGAGCATGGCCGTCCGGG
The DNA here is from genome assembly GCF_002975205.1 of Ochrobactrum vermis. Classification (NCBI taxonomy): domain Bacteria; kingdom Pseudomonadati; phylum Pseudomonadota; class Alphaproteobacteria; order Hyphomicrobiales; family Brucellaceae; genus Ochrobactrum; species Ochrobactrum vermis. Next base: position 1,319,431 of record NZ_PCOC01000002.1, read on the forward strand.
TTCTTCACGCGATCCTTTTCGAAGCCGGATTGATCGTGCTGCTGATCCCGTTCATCGCTTGGTATCTGGGCATTTCGCTGATCACCGCTCTTGTCATGGATATCGCGATTGTCGTGTTTTATCTGGTCTATGCGTTCGTGTTCAACATCGCATATGACAGACTGTTCCCGTTGCCTCTCGGCCAAACCGCAGAAGCGGTTTAACAGTTCGCAATAGTGATGCAGCCGCGTCTCAGCAGGGGGCGCGGCGTTTGCGCAATGTTGCCTGTCGTTGCTCCCATGCGATGAGCAGCAGGCTTGCCAGCACGATCAGGAATGCGCCGGCAAATACATTGGCTGCCGGAACCTCAGCCCAGATGAGATAGCCATAGATAAAGGCCCAGATGAGCCCGCTATACTCCACCGGCGCAAGCGCGGAGGCAGGTGCGTGGCGAAAGCCTTCGTAAAGAAGGAACTGGCCGAGTGTTGACACAAGCCCCAGAGCGATCATGAGAAGCCAACCGGAGAGATCTGGTTCCTGCCATGTCCACGGAAAGGACAGAGCACAGGCCAGACCGAACAGCAGGCTGGTGGCATACATCTGCGTCATCGTGGTTTCGCTTCGGCTGACAAGCCGGATCAGGATCGTGCTCCATGCCCAGCAGAAGCCCGCAACGATGCACATTGCAGCCGGAATGAGATTGGGCGAATGGGTCGGGTTGGCTGCAACCGTTACGCCGATGAAACCGATGGCGCAGGCGATCCACCGCCCCGGTCCAATCTTCTCCTTGAGGACAAGGATCGACAGGAACATGACCATGATCGGTGCGGAGAAATAAAGCGTGGTCAGTTCGGCCAGCTCCAGATGGCGGGCCGCATTGTAGAACAGCAGCCATGCGCCGAGCATCAGCGCCGCACGCAGGACAATGGTGTTGCGATAAGGGCTCCGGAAAATCGATGGGTGACGCCGGTAGCGCACCAGCACGCCGGTAATGACCACGATCACGAGGCTGCGCATAAACAATATCTGCGGCACCTGATAGGTAGCGACAAGCCATTTCACCATGGCGTCCTGAAGGGCGAAACATGCGTAACCGCCGCAAGCAAGCGCAATGCCTGCGAGCGGTCTTGAGCTAACTGACCCGGTGTCCATGGATTCCTCGATCCGGCCCGAGAATCCCTGCTGCGGGAAGGGCCACGAACGCTGAATTTGCAGGACTGGAGCGTGTAAGCAAGAGGCTGATATATGACGACCGAAGTCGGTAGCGCCCATGTAGCCGGAATGCAACAAATTGGGAGGAGCGCATCCTGAAAAGTGTGAAACGGTTTTCAGATAAGATGTACGTCAAAACAAACCGTTAGAGCGCAGATCTAATGCAATCAGATCGAAATGCGCTCTAAAACACCAGGGACCGGTGCGTCGCAGTTCCTGCCGTCACCCCGTCAGCGACCGACCAGGCGACGCTATGCGCGCCACGGGTGATATCACCTGCTGCGAAAATGCCTGAAACTGTTGTCGTTTTTAGTCCGTCGGTTTGTACCGTTCTGCCGAGTGGCAGTTCATCCATGGCACAGCCGAACGTGTCGGCAATCTGGCTGTTCAGACGATTGCGTGGCCCGATGTAAAGCGCGCTAGCAGGAACCAGTCGCCCGTCTTCCAGTTCGATCCCCGAAAGGTCGGCCCCCTCGCCGCGCAGTGCACTGACCCTGCTGTGTTCGATCTTCACGCCGCGCCGTTCCAGTTCTGCGAGGGTCTCCGCGTCTGGCTCCAGTCCATTATCGATGAAGAAGGTTGTCGGCCCCCATTCGGAGATCAGCATGGCCTGATGTACCGACATTGGCGACATGTTGAGGACGCCAAGCTGGCGATCGCTGAATTCATAGCCGTGGCAATAAGGACAGTGAATGACTGAGCTGCCCCATCGTTCAGCGAGGCCGGGAACGTCCGGCAGTTCATCCGATATGCCGAAAGCGAGGATCAGCCGCCGCCCCTCGACGATCTCGCCGCTATCGAGTTCGACGGCGAAATTGTCGATTTCACCGGTACCGGAAATGGCCTTCCCTTGCGTGAAAATCACGGTCGGATAGGCTTCGACCTGTGCCTTTGCCGTTTCCAGCATGGACAGCGGATTGCTTCCGTCCTGTGCAAAGAAACCATGCGAGTGTTCTGCGAAACGGTTACGCGGTTTTCCGGCGTCGATCACCCGTACAGATCGTCTGCCACGCGCCAGATAGGTTGCCGCAGACAAACCCGCGAAGCTGCCGCCGATAATGATTGCATCATGATGCATGACTGGTCTCCAGATCGAATGTGACGCCGCGTTCCAGCGCACGCTGATGAAAATCCGCGCTCAGCATGGCGAGCGTGACCTCGCCGAAACGCTCCAGAAGCAGATTTTCGGCGTCGGTAAATGCCTTGCTGAGTGAGGCATTTACCGCTTGTTCCACCAGACAGCCCGGCATTTCGGTGCGGTTTCCCATGGCCAAAAGCGCCGGTTCCCCGATGGCTTGATAAATGTCGCGCAGGGTAACCTTGTTAAGGTCGCAGGCGATTTCCCAGCCACCGCCATGCCCCTTTTCGGATCGGACATAGCCCTCTTCGCGCAGACCGCCCATGACGCGCCTGACGACGACCGGATTGGTGGTCATGGCCTTGGCAAGAACCTCCGACGTAACCGGCCCTTTATGTTCCGCCATGTGAAGAAGGACGTGCAGGACGCCCGATAGCTTGCTGTCTCTTTTCATGTAACTATATATGTTACAAGAATCAGCAGAAGTCAACACAGCCGGTGAAAATCACCGGATCAGATAAACGGGCACCGTGGGCATTTCTGCAATAACACCCGCTTGGGAAACTGAAATTGTTTGGGTTGAAGCAGTTAGTGCTGATCGGCCTGAAGCATTTTCGTTCCAGAGATAGTCGCCGCTGAGAGCAATATGCGCTCAGTGTAGGGGCGCTACTCGGGACAGCAGTTCGTCTGGAATATCGATACCCTGTCTGCGGACATAATCGACCATATGACTGAGACAATTATATTCCATAGCGTAATCGCATTGACGACGAGATTGAGGCCGGATGCGCGATGTGGATGCGCAGTTCGCCGAGTTGGTGAAGAAAGATGGCCCGTGACCGCTGCGGAAATCATCTGTTTTCCGCAGCTTTAACAAATTAGGCATAAACTGCGGTGACAACACGGCTTGGCACACAAATATCATACTACTTGGGTGCCACACGCAGGCTAAAGAAAGTCGAATAGAGCGAAAAGCTCAAAAAAATCATCAACGTCATGCGTCGGCTTGCTGGCATCGCTCGCATGCCGCGCCACACGAAGCTCCTTCGATGTAGAGGCCATTGTTTCGTCATCGAAGTCTTTAGACTGTGCCATAGACGTACGCTCATTCTTGGGTTCGTATCTTTTCCACAGCTCTCTGTCTGTTTCCCATGGCGGTTCGACGTGCTTTCCGTCTTGCCAAAACTGAACAACATTCTGCACATCAGGATCATGCCGATTGCGATAGAGCCAACGCAGTTCCGAGCCAGTATAGGGCCGTGTGCTTCTTTTGCCGACCACACGCAACGTCTTGTTCACGACCTCATTCATGTCGATATCGTCGAGGACAAAATGCACCCGAGTCTGACTGTCTTTCGCCCAATTCAAGCCAGCTTTGACTTTGCGGCCAATGGCCGTCTCATCATTATCGAAGAATATCTGTTTACGGTAGTCAATTGGTATGCTTTTGGTATCAAGTATCGACTTATATTTTGAATGTTGAGCAACACTTTCGAAGAATTCGCCCTGCCGATCAGGCACCTTGACGTCGACCCGTTCCTTAAAGAAAACCTCATCACTCGTCATCGCGTACTGATCTATCGTGCTGATGTTTCGCGTTGAGTCTGACTCTGCAAAAAACGGATACTTTTTGGAGTAGTCAAAGCGTGGGTTAGCAAGTCCATAAACGAGATCCCCGCGACGAAAACCTGCATATGGTACAGATGGAAAAACCATGATCAATATATATCCCTTGTGATGCGGAATTTTTGAAAGAGCCGCGCCATATCTATCGAAAAAAACAAGTATCCATAAATGCATCTGAAATAGAAGCTGCTACTTATCTAGCATATATAGGATGGGTAGTCTCTACGGATCGAACATTAATCCGACCAATGCAACTCAGTCCTTCAAAGCCTCTTAGAGGGTATCATTGCAGAAATACCTGCGGTGATCCATAAATGTGATAACTCGATAAGTAGTTGAATTATCTATATATTTCAGGCTTGTAGCGACTGCCGAGGCGGTAGCGGTTGCCGGCATAGATCAGCTTGTTGACGGTTGCTACCGTCTCACCCGTCCATGTCCGACGGTCCAGAAGCAGGCAGGCAATGCCATCATCGAGACGGAGCAGGCGTGCTATTTCAGCGTCGGGTGTGATCGCCGAAATGACCTGCTCCACCTCTGTCATCGGCGTGCTTTTCTGAAGATAGTCGTAAGTCGTGATCGCCCGAAAGTCCTGCAACTCGTAATGCTGTACGAGGTTCGTATTGACGAACCGCTCTTCGAGTTGCACCGGCACGTCGTTTTCGAGGTGCACGATCAGCGAATGGGCGATTGGAATGTTCTTTTGCAGTTCAAACGCATTGAGCAATTCGGGCGTCGGTTCAATGATGTCAAGGGTGACGACTTCGGCACTGTAGCGCCCGCCACGCGCCTTGATTTCATTGGCGATATTGACGACCTCGATCAGCGTTGTTTCCGGCTTTGGAGGGGCAACGAAAGTGCCGACGCCCTGAATGCGCTTCAATATGCCCTGATCGGTCAGTTCCCGCAGCGCGCGGTTGACGGTCATGCGGGAAATGCCGAGCGCGTCCACCAGTTCATGTTCCGAAGGCAGGCGGTGGTTGCCCGGCCAGCGACCGGAGCGGATATTGTCCAGCACCTGTGCCTTCACCTTCTCATAGAGCGGCCCAGCGGTTTCGGGCAGCTCCATGCCGGCGGCAGGATGGGATTCCGATTTGTCGCCAGCACCCATAGGTCACATCCCTGTCCGTATGATCGTTTTCAATCCGTTCGCCTCACCGGCAATCAGCCGGGTATAGGCATCCGGAACGTCATCAAGCGAGATTTCCCGGTCGACAAGCTGCAACAGCTGAGCCTCAATATTGGGCAATAGCGTTGCAATTTCATGCAATTCGTCTTGATAGGCATGGCAGCCGATCAGGCTGATTTCCCGCTCGACCAGACTGTTCGGATCAAGCTCGATCTTGCCATGGGATATGCCGACCAGTGCGAGTGAGCCGCCGCCGGAAAGTACGTCCAGCGTGGCGTTCAGGACAGCAATATTGCCGGTGGCATCGATGGCGTAACGGATCGGCTTGCCGTCGAGTGCGGCTTCAAGTGCCGCCTTGTCGAGTGAAACCTTGATTGCGCCGGTGACAATTGAAACGAGATCGGCGCGCTGGTCGTTGCGGTCGCAGACCAGCACCGGACCATCATGCAAACGGGAAAGAAGAAGTGCTGCAAGCCCCCCGATTGGCCCGCAACCCACGATAAGGACGCCTTCGCCAGACGGAATGCGCTGCTTGCGGATGGCGTGCAGCGCCACCGAAAGCGGTTCGCCCATGGCGGCGACCACGGGATTGATGGCGGGATCGTAATGAACGAGGAGATGGGCCGGAAGCGCTGCCTCCTCGGCAAAGCCGCCGTCGCAGACTTCGCCGATGAAGCCGAGTGTTTCGCAGACATTGTGCCTGCCGCTTTTGCAGGACGGGCATTCGCCACACCAGTAGCGCGAGTCGGCGATAAAAGTATCGCCGGGTTTGAAACCGGTTACGCCAGCGCCGATTTCAGTCACGATGCCAGCAAATTCGTGGCCTGCGACCGATGGCGAGCGGCTGATCCACTGCCCGGTCATGAAGTTATGCAGATCGGAGCCGCAGATACCTGCGGCCGATACTTTCAGCCGGACCCAGCCCGGCTCAAGCACCGCTGGCGGGTCGATGGTCTCGACCCGTAAATCCTTCGCTGCATAAAGCCGGACAGCCTTCATCGCACGCCCCTTCTCAGAGATAGTCTTTGCGGATTTCCGAAACGGCATTCTCGTGTGAGGAAAAACCCTCATAACGTGCCAGTGTGCGGGCGTGTTTTGCAAATTCCGGATAGGCAGATGCCGTCACGTAGCCGATGGAAGAACGCTTCACGAAATCGGTTACCGAAAGCGGGCCATAGGTGCGCGCCCAGCGGCTGGTTGGCAGCACGGCGTTCGGGCCAAGGCCGAAATTGCCGATGACGACCGGCGTGTGTGGTCCCATCAGGATTTCGGCGGCTTCCGTGATATGGCCGAGATGCGCAAACGGATCGGTCGAAAGTAGCTCCAGATGTTCCGGCGCATAGTCGTTGATGAAGCGATAGCTTTCCTCAACTGATGACGTCAGGACGATGCCACCATACTTGCCGGTGAGCACCGTTTTGGAGAAGCCGACGCGCTGTTCGGTCATGCGCGCCCAATGATCCGGCAATGCGGCCAGCGCTTCCTCAGCAACACGGCGGCTATGCGTAACGAGCCAGGCCGATGAATCCGGGCCATGTTCCGCCTCGATCAGGAGGTCGAGCGCGGCTAGTCCGCCCTTCACCGTATCGTCGGCGAAAATGACAGCTTCGGAAGGTCCGGCAGGCAGGCCGGGATCGATGACGCCGCCCAGCAAACGCTTCGCTGCGACAACCCATGGGCTGCCGGGGCCAACGATCTTGAGCGCCGGTTTCACCGTTTCCGTGCCGTAAGCAACAGCGGCGACAGCCTGCGCACCGCCGACCTTGTAGACGGTTTCGACACCGGCCAGACGTGCGGCAACGAGTGTTGCGGCATCGACGGAACCATCCGGCGTCGGCGGGGTGACGATGGCAAGTTCCGGCACGCCAGCAACCACAGCCGGAACGGCTGTCATCATGGTGACGGACGGAAACGCGCCCTTGCCACGCGGGATATAGAGCGCGACGGAACGGATCGGCGTGAAGCGGTCGCCTGCAAAAGCGCCGGGACGCATTTCCTTCAGCCACATCGCTTCCGGCTTCTGCTCCTCGTGGAAATGGCGGATATTGTCGATGCCGAACTTGATGGCCTCGATCACGTCCTTCTCCACCTTGTCGAAGGCGGCATCGAACTCGGCTTCTGTCGCCTTGATATTGGCCGGATCGACTTCAGCCTTGTCGAGATCACGCGCAAAGCGGACAAGCGCCGCATCGCCTTCGGTGCGAACGGCTTCGATGATCGGCTTCACCTTCTCAATGAAGCCGGACAGGTCGGTTTCCGAACGCTTGAGAAGTTCAGCGCGCTCGGCATCGTCCAGTTTTGCCAGTTCGTAAAAAGAAACATCGGACATGATCGGCTCCTTGCAGGTTGCGGCGGTGGCGCAACCCGTCATTTCGATTTGAGGAAGATGTCGAGCCCGACCAGCCGGTCGAGCAGGAAGATGGCGGCAGCGGCACAGGCGATAAAGACAACTGAGATGGCCGCAAGGTCGGGCGTGATGATGGACCGGATCGAATTGTAGATCTGCACAGGCAGCGTTACGATGCGCGCATCGACCAGAAGCAGGCTCACCAGAAATTCGTTCAGTGCCAGGATGAACATCAACAGCGAGCCGCTGATGACGCCCGGCACGACGACCGGCAGCGTGACGAAGAAGAATGTCGAGATCGGCCCTGCCCCGCAATTGGCGGCGGCAAGTTCCAGATCGGCATCGAGATTGGCGGCACTCGCCGTCACGGCCCAGATCATGAAGGGCAGATTGATGACGCAGGCTGCAATCCCCACCGGCCAGAGTTGCCCCAGAATACCGGCATGACCGAAGATCAGCATCAAACCGATGCCGGAACCGATTAGCGGAATGGTGAACGGCAGCAACAGGTAAATCTGGATCGTCTTTTCAAACCGCACCGCATATTTCGCCAGCGCTATGCCAGCCAGCGTTCCGACGGGAATTGCGACGATGGTGCAGATGAACGAGACATAGAGCGAGCGTAGAAAAGCGTCCCAGAGATCGCTCGTTCCGGCGATCTTCTGATACCATTTGAACGAAAACCCTTCCGGCGGGAAGGTAATCATGTTGCCGGACGTGAACGACGCCCCAAGCACAACGATGGTCGGCGCGGAAAGAAGTACCAGAACGGCAATTACAAACGTCCAGATGACGATGGATTTCGACAATGGCGAGGTCATTTGCGCGCCCTCCCCATGGCAAGCGTGCCTGCCCCGAACAGCGTGAACACGATCCCCACGAGAATGGAACCGACGCCGACGAGAAGCAGCGCGAGCGTCGCCCCGAGCCCTTGATCGGATGTGCGGAAGAACTGGTCATAGATCGCATTGGCGATGAAATCCTGCGATCCGCCGCCCAGAATGGCCGGAACGGCAAAGTCGGTGAGCGACAGTGTCATTACCACCAACCCCGCGCCGATCAGACCCGGACGGGCCATGGGCAGGACAACATGGGCGAATGTCCGCAGCCAGTTTGCACCGAGCGAGCTTGCCGCAGCTTCCATTTCTTCCGGAATGGCAGTCAGCGCCGGTGCGAGCATCAGCACTGCGAATGGCAGCATGTACTGAATGAGACCGAACAGAACTGCCGGATAATTATAGAGCAGCCGCATCGGTGCGATGCCGACAAGTCCAAGCGCCTCGTTCACCATCCCTTGATTGCCCAGAATGATGAGCCAGCCATAGGCACGCACGACCTGACCGATGAAGAAGGGCAGAAACAGCGCGATCAGCAGAAATTTGCGCAATGCAGTCGAAGGCGTTCTGACCATCAGATAGGCATAGGGAAATGCCAGAATGAGCGTGAATGCGGTCACGATAAGCGAGCCGGACAGGCTGCGCCATGCCACGGTCGCAAAAAGGCTTTCCGTCAGCGCGCGTTTGTAATTGGCGAGCGTATAATAATCCGACATCAGGAATGTCGAGGTGTCGAGCGTGCGAAGGCTGGTATCGCCAATCTGGATCAGACCCAGCACCAACAGCCCGACCAGAACAATCGCCGGAAACAGCATCAGATAGGGCACGGCGCGGTTGAACCGCGCGGGCCATAAAATGGCTGCGATTGCTTCCAGCGCGTCCATGATGCGCCATGTCATGGGATAGGCAGTGCGTGCCGCTCGCATGTTTCAATTCCTGAATGTTTGCCTTGAAATTTGGGGCATACGGATCGCCCTTTTCGGGCGATCCGTCTTATGTATCGAGCTGGATCAGCCCTGCATGATGGCCTTGAATTTCGAGAACCATTCGCTCTCGTTCTGCACCTGCACCTTTGCCGAAATACGGATGAGGTGCTTGAAATCCTCGTCCTTGGTCGGATAGGCCGGATCGTTCACCAGATCTGCGGGCGGGGTCAGGCCCGGCACGACGCCCGGCAGGCCGAGGCCATCGAGCCAGACCTGCTGCGCATCCTTGGTGAGAGCGAAGTTGATATATTCCTTAGCCCAGTAAAGTTCGTCCTCCGGCAGGCCCTTCGGAATCCACAGGCCGTCGGTGTCGAACTTCGCGCCCTCTTCCGGAACGGTCCAGTCGATCTTGACGCCGTTCTTCTGGGCTTCGCGTGCATTGGTGGAAATGGTGCAGGCCAGATCGATTTCGCCCTTCTGGAACCAGGTAGTGAAATCCGGGTCTTCGCCGAGAAGCGGCTGCTGCTGCTTCACCTTGGCGATGAAATCCCATGCGGGCTGCATGTTGCCCGGAATGTCCTCCAGCTTGCCGCCACCGGCAACCTGTGCCGGGAAATGGAAGCCGATACCGTCGTTATAAAGCGCGATGCGGCCCTTGAACTTCGGATCGAGCAGAGCGTGCCACGACTTCGGCGGGCCATCGGGGAAGGCTTCCGGACGATAGGCCAGCACATAGACATAGCCATATGTGTTGACGATCGGATAGCCATCGAGACCGACAGGCTTGGCAAGATCGGTGGTGTTCTTGAGGTTAGGCAGATCCGAAAGGTCTTCCGTCACGCCGCGCAATGCCGATTTGGTCGCATTGGTTGTCGTATCCCAGTTGACGTGGATCGGCGGGACACGCTTCTGCGCAACGGCAGCCCAGAGTTTCGGCTGGATTTCGTTATCTTCCGTCAGGTCGTGACGGATGGAAATGCCGGTCTTAGCGGTGAACGGATCGGACACGCCAGCTTTCAGCGCTTCCACCCAGCTACCGCCCCAGGCCCGAACGATCAGCTCCTTGGGCTTTGCCGGTTCTTCGGCAAATGCACGCGACAGGCCGAGCGAGGTTGTGCCGGCAACTGTGGCAAAAGCACCTGCACTTTGCAGGAAGCGGCGGCGGTCAAGTATCAGGAAAGGCTTTTTCAGATTGCTCATTTTGTTTCTCCTCTGGAGTTTCCCCGTAATGTTTCAATTTAGAGCATGTCCAGCAAAAATTCGAAGCGGTTTTGCGTCGGATAATGCGTAAAAACAAAGAGATAGAGCTGTTCCGACGGTTCATTTGAACCGGAACCGCTCTAGGTGGCAAAGACGATGAGATCGCGGGCATTCCAGCCAAGATGCACGGTCTCGCCTTCTGTGAACTGGCTATGGCCGATAGGATCGTGATCGAAGACGCGCATCAGCACGTCTCCCAAGGCAGGAACCCGCAATTCATAGACGATGCGTTCGCCTTCGAAGATCGCATCGGTAACGATGCCTTCAAGCACGGTGTCGAGTTCTGAATGTGCTGCCGCACTGCCCCCAAGACGGATCTGTTCGGCACGGATGGCACAGGAGACGTTTGCGCCGGAGCCAACTGTTCCGCGCCCCTCGCCCGTCATGCCGACGAGAGCAATTCCCGCATCGACCCGCACAAGATTGCCGTCGAGCGAAGATGCCTTGCCGGAAATGAAATTGGTGACGCCGATGAAGTTCGCCACAAAGGCGTTTGAGGGGTTGCGGTAGGTTTCGGATGGCTGGGCCATCTGCTGGATTTCACCGCCATCCATGACGATGATTTCATCGGATACGACGAGCGCTTCGCGTTGGTCGTGGGTGACATTGATGGTCGTGACGCCAAGTTCCCGCTGGATACGGCGGAATTCAAGCTGCATTTCCTCGCGCAGCTTGCGGTCGAGTGCGGCCAGAGGTTCGTCGAGCAAAAGCAGGTCCGGTTCGAAAACCAGAGCACGCGCGATGGCGACACGCTGTTGCTGACCACCGGAAAGCTCGTGCACACGCCGCCCGCCAAGGCCATTGAGGCGAACGAGGTCGAGATAGCGTTCCACCCGCTCCGGGATCGACCGTGCATCGAAGCGGCGCATTTTCAGGGGAAAGGCAACGTTTTCGGCTGCCGTCATATGCGGAAACAGCGCGAGTTTCTGGAAAACCATGCCGATGGAGCGCTTGTGCGGCGGCACGGCGCTAACTGCTTCGCCATTGATGAAGATCTCGCCGATGCTTGGCCGCTGGAAACCGGCAATGAGGCGGAGAAGCGTCGTCTTGCCGGAACCGGATGGCCCGAGAATGGTCAGAAAACGGCCCTTGGCGAGATCGAAAGATGCCGCACGCACGGCATGGAAGCCGTTATAGATCATGCTGACATTGTTGACCGATACGGCAGCCGGTCCGTTGGAGACTTTACGGCCAGTTCCGGTTTCGGTTGTATTCATCGCTGTTTCCCATTTCAGTCAAAGCACCGGAAGGTACTTTATGAAGTTATTTCAATCCTGTTTCGCAATCTGCTGATATTCCTCATGAGGATATCAGATCGATGCCAGATAACCGCCGTCGATAGGGATAACCTGCCCCGTGACATAGGATGACGCTGAGCTTGCCAGGAACACCACAGCGCCCGCAATGTCTTCCATGGCGCCGAAACGACCCTGCGGAATTTTGCCCAGCATTGCCTTCTGCCAGTCGTCGTTCTCGTAAAACACATCGGTCATGGCAGTGCGAAAATAGCCCGGCGCGATGCCGTTGACGCGAATGCCGGAGGGCGCCCATTCTGTTGCCAGAGCGTGCGTCATGCCCATGAGGCCAGATTTGGAAGAACCGTAAGGAGCGGCGGTCGGCACGCCGACATAGGAGGTCAGCGAGCACAGATTGATGATCGCGCCACCCTTGCCGCTCTCCGTCATCTGGCGGGCAGCGGCCTGTGCGCAGAAAAACGCGCCTTTGAGATTGGTTGCAACGATGCGATCCCAGAGCGCCTCATCCACCTCAAGCGAGGGGCGTATTTCTTCATAGCCCGCATTGTTGACGAGAATATCGAGGCCGCCGAGAGCATCGGCCGCTTGCGCGACGGTGGCACTGCAGGCGGAGATATCGCGTACATCGAGCGAAAGGGCTGCCGAGGCGCGGCCATGGGCGGCAATACGGGATGCCGTTTCGGAAAGATTGTCGGACTTGCGCGCTGTAATGGCGACGTCGGCACCAGCCGAGGCGAGCGCTTCGGCAATGGCCTGTCCCAGTCCTCGGCTTGCACCGGTGACCAGCGCTTTACGCCCGCTAAGGTCGAAAAGCGATAAAACCTGCATCATGTTCCCCTGCGGACCTTTGGCAAAACAATATTGTTACCCGAACTTCTACTTGTTCCGGGTCGAATGTTTAGCAATTTTTTGTGGTCTCCCCAGCATAGGACCATCTTTTTCATAACTTGTCTATACATATATATACAAAATTGGATTTTAGTCTTAGAACTTCTCTCCAAAAGGCGCGCATCAAACGAAGCGCCGTATCAGAGGAGAACGTGAATGGCTCAGAAAAATGCCCGGCTTGGTGATCTGATTCGGCCTGAAATCCGTGGTCTCAGCCCCTATAATGCCGGTCTCACCATTGCCGAAGTGGAGGCGCATTATCATCCCCCGGCGATAGCAAAACTGGGCTCCAACGAAAACCCGCTCGGACCTTCGCCAAAGGTGCAGGCACTCTTTTCCGGCGCTCATGATCTGCTGCGGCTTTACCCTGATCCGTCGGGACGCGAACTGGCGCGGGAAATCGCGACGGAGTTCGATTGGCCGCAGGACAGCATCATTCTCGGCAACGGATCGGAAGACCTGATCGGCGTGATCTGCCGCACTGTTTTGCGGCCCGGCGACCGGGTGGTCACACTTTACCCATCCTTTCCGCTGCATGAGGACTATGCGACGACGATGGGCGCGACCGTCGAGCGGGTTGAAGTGACGCCGTCGCTTGAGGTCGATGTGGATGCGCTGGTGACAGCGCTTGCGGTCGCTCCGCGTCTCGTCATGTTCGCAAATCCGCTCAATCCGGTTGGAACCTGGCTGACACCGGAAGCGATGCAGCGCGTTATCGATGCTGTTTCGCCGGAAACGTTGCTGGTCGTGGACGAAGCCTATGCGGAATATGCAGCCGGTGACGATTATCCGTCTGCCGCTGCACTTCTGCGCGACAGCGGTCTCAACTGGGTGGCGCTGCGCACTTTCTCCAAGGCTTACGGGCTGGCCGGAGTCCGTCTGGGGTTCGGGCTTGTCAGCGATCCGGAGCTACGTGGGTTTCTGGACCGCGCCCGCACACCTTTCAACGCCAATGGCATTGCGCAGGCGGCCGGGCTGGTTGCGCGCCGCGACACAGACCATCTTGCAAAAGGTATCGCGCTTGCGCTCCGTGAGCGGAACCGGTTGGCTGCTTTTCTGGGCGAGCGGCAAATCCGTTTCGCGCCCTCCAAGGGGAATTTTCTGTTCATCGACGTGAAGTCGGATTCCGTTGCATTTGCCGAAAAGCTCCTGCGGGACGGTGTCATCGTGAAGCCCTGGAAACAACAGGGTTACACGACCTTCATTCGCGTCAGTGTCGGAGCACCGGAAGAGAATGATCTTTTCATGCGCTCTTTCGAAAAGGCCTCCGGGCTGGCCTAAGTTTAAAAGCAGGTTTCGGGAGGCGGCCTTCCGATCTCGTGCTAGAAAGGGCGCATGAAAGACCTTTTCGATCCGATTGAACCGCGTGAAGTCCTGGCACCCGGAGCCGTGCTTCTGCGCGGCTTCGCACTTCCGAGTGAAGACGCTGTTCTTAAAGCGGTGGCTGACGTTTCTGCCTCGGCACCGTTCCGTCACATGACCACGCCCGGCGGATATCGCATGTCGGTTGCGATGACGAATTGCGGAGAGTTTGGCTGGGTCACGGACCGGACCGGCTATCGTTACAGTACCGACGATCCGGAAACCGGCCAGTTATGGCCAGCGATGCCGGATGCTTTTCACGTGCTTGCGCAAAGTGCTGCCAGCGAAGCCGGTTACCCCGATTTTGCGCCGGATGCCTGCCTGATCAACCGTTATGAACCGGGCGCGAAACTTTCACTGCATCAGGACAAGGATGAACAGGATTTCAACAATCCGATTGTTTCGGTTTCGCTTGGCCTGCCCGCAACTTTCCAGTTCGGCGGATTGAAGCGAACCGACCCGATTGCGAAATATATCCTGCATCATGGTGATGTCGTTGTGTGGGGTGGGCCGTCACGACTTTACTATCATGGCATACTCGCCCTGAAGCGGGGCGAGCATGAAAAACTGGGTCAGTTTCGCCTCAATTTGACGTTCAGAAAATCGCGCTGATCATCATCAAACGCGATTTCCGGAACGAAAAAGCCACAAAAACCCCTGTTCAATTGTGGCGAACGCCTGTTGTTTTTATGGCTATTTTGTGACGGTAGGGATTCTCAGTTAAATGCCCCACCGTCGCTTTTGCTTTCCGGGCGTTCCTTTGCGACCTTCTGGCGATAGCCGCTGGCGCGATAGGCGGCAATCGGCTCGATCGCCCCGCCGGTGCGTCGACGCGCTTCGGCCAATATCGGCTCTACATCGGTGCGATAGGCGCGTTTCAGCGTATCGGACGCCATCAGCGCGTCGTTTTCCTGCTGATAGGTTTCCAGCGCCTCGCGGTCCACCAGCAGCGCCTGCGCATAAGCGCGACGGATTTCATTGGCAGATGAGATCAGGCTTTCCAGCGGATCGGTGACATTGTGCGACTGATCGATCATATGCGCCGGATTAAAATCCTTCACGCCGCGATATTCCGCATCCACCAACTCATTGAAAACAAGGAACAATCGATAGGGATCGATGGAACCGGCATCGAGATCGTCATCGCCATATTTGCTGTCGTTGAAATGGAAGCCGCCGAGCTTGCCGAACTGCATCAGCCGCGCCACGATCATCTCGATATTGGTGTTGGGCGCATGATGGCCGAGATCGACCAGACATTGCGCCTTGGGACCAAGCGTCGAGGCGATGAGATAATTTGTGCCCCAGTCCTGAACCACCGTCGAATAGAAGGCCGGTTCATACATTTTATGCTCGGAGAACAGGCGCCAGTCGTCAGGCAGCGCCTTGTAGATTTCGCCCATGGAAGCCAGATAGCGCTCGAAGGCGCGGGTGAAATTCTGCTGACCGGGGAAATTGGACCCGTCGCTTAGCCATACGGTCAAGGCTTTGGAACCTATGGCTTTTCCGATCTCGATGCATTCGATGTTGTGCTCGACTGCCTGCGACCGCACCGCCGCATCGACATGGGTGAGCGATCCGTACTTGTAGGACAGTTTCTGATCGGCAGCGTCTGAAAACGTGTTGGAATTCATGGCGTCGAAGCCGAGGCCCAGCGCTGCGGCGTGGGCTTTCAGCTTCTTCGGATCTGCCTTGTCCCACGGAATATGCAGCGAGACATTCGGCGTTGCGCGCGAAAGCTCGTTGATAACGGCGCAATCGTCCAGCTTGTCGAAAATACCACGCGGCTCGCCGCCACCCGGAAAGCGACCGAAACGGGTGCCGCCCGTGCCCGTGCCCCAGGAAGGCACGGCGACGAAATAACTTGCCACCTTGTCGGTGATGGTGTCGATCTCGATACCGCGACGCGCCAGCTGTGCGCCCAGCGCCTGATAATCGCTGTTCAGCGCCTTTTCGAAACCGGAATTATGCTCGGCGATAAAATCCGCCGCAATGCGTTGCTCGGACATGGTTCCTCCCAGAATGTCCTGATTAGAGCGTCGATCTGATTTAATCAGATCGACGCTCTAACCGTTTGTTTTTACGCACATCTTGTCCGAAAACCGTTTCACACTTTTCGGGATGTGCTCTACAAGATCAGCGCGGAAAGCTCTGCTGGTTCCCGGCATCGACATTGATGATGTTGCCGGTGGATTTTGCCGAAGCGTCGCTGGCGAGGAAATAGATAGCCTCGGCGATATCTTCCGGCAAAACATTGAGCTTCAGCATGGACCGCTTGCGATAATGTTCCTCCAGCTCGGAAACGTCGATCTTGGACGATGCTGCGCGCTGTTCGCGCCACTCGCCGTCCCAGATCTTGGAGCCGCGCAAAACCGCATCCGGATTGACCACATTGACGCGGATGCCGGCGTCAGCACCTTCCAGCGCCAGACAGCGGGCCAGATGGATTTCGGCAGCCTTGGCCGTGCAATAGGCGGACGCATTGGGCGAAGCGGCCAGACCATTCTTGGAAGCGACGAACACCACATTGCCGCCGATCTTCTGGCGGCGGAACAGGCGGAATGCTTCCCGCGAAACCAGGAAATAGCCGGTCGCCAGAATATCGATATTGCGGTTCCACATCGACAATTCGGTCGCTTCGACCGGAGCCGACGACGCGATGCCTGCATTGGAGACCAGAATGTCGATGCCGCCCAGCTCGACGCTTGCCTCGACAAAGGCGTTTGCGACACCCTTTTCGTCGGTCACGTTCAGCACGACGCTGCGCACCTGATCGGCGCCAAAACGCTTCGATAGATTCGCGTGAGCGGATTTGAGCGATTCTGCATCAATATCCGCCAGAACCACGCAAGCACCCTCACCCGCCAACCGCTCGGCGGTGGCATAGCCGATGCCACCAGCGCCGCCGGTGATGAGCGCGACACGCCCGGCAAGGCTCTTCGGCTTCGGCATACGCTGCAACTTGGCTTCCTCAAGCAGCCAATATTCGATGTCGAAGGCTTCCTGTTCCGGCAGTCCCTGATATTCGGACACCGCCGACGCGCCGCGCATGACATTGATCGCATTGACATAGAATTCACTAGCGATGCGCGCCGTCGCCTTGTCGCGGGCAAAGGACAGCATGCCGACGCCGGGGATCAGGAAAATAACCGGATTGGGATCGCGCATCTTGGGCGAATTGTCGTGCTTGCAGGCCTCGTAATACCGCTTGTAATCGGCGCGATAGGCTTCCAGCGCATCCTCAAGCCCGGCAACGATGGCGTCCACATCCGGCTTGGCCGGATCGAAATTGACGACCAGCGGGCGAATTTTGGTGCGCAGGAAATGATCCGGGCAGGACGTGCCCAGCCTCGCCAGCGGCTGCAATTCCTTCGCATTCACGAATTCCAGCACCGCATCCTGATCGTCGAAATGGCCGAGCTTGCGCTCTTCCTTGCCAATCAGCCCGCGAATTTCCGGCATCAGCCGGGCAGCAATGGCGCGGCGCTCGGAAGCCGTCAGGCTTTGTGTAACGGCACCGCCGAAAGCGGCCTTGCCTGCCGTCTTCTGGTCCAGCCATTCAATGGCCTTGTTGATGATGGCCAGCGTGGTTTCGTAGCAAGTCTTCGCATCATTGGCCCAGGTGAAAAGCCCATGACTTTCAAGGACAACGCCCTTGGCCTGCGGATGCGCCTTGACGAAAGCCTCAAGATCGAGACCGAGCTGGAAACCAGGGCGACGCCAAGGCAGCCAGCCAATATCGTCACCGAAAATCTGGGCTGTCAGTTCGCGGGAATTGCTGGATGCGGCAATCGCGATGATCGCGTCGGGATGCATGTGATCCACGTGGCTGAAAGCGACGAAACCGTGCAGCGGCGTATCGATGGATGCGGCGCGCGGATTGAGGTTGAAGGTACAATGCGGCAGGAAGCCGACCATGCGGTCCTCATCCTCAACGCCCTTATAGATGCCCTTCAGCGCATCGAGCTTGTCCTGATAAAGCGTGGCAAAGCCGTCGAGCTTGATAGTGCCGACATCGCCGCCCGAACCCTTGACCCAGAGAACCTGAACCTTTTCACCGGTCAGCGGATTGATTTCCTCGACCTTTGCAGACGTGTTGCCGCCACCGTAATTGGTGATGCGCTTGTCTGACCCGAGCAGGTTGGAGCGGTAAAGCAGCTTTCCCGGCTCATCCAGCGTTGCCGCCTTGGCATCGTCCCATCGGTCTTCGAGAAGCCTGCTCTGGGCCACCATGTCATCCTCCCAAGTCTGTTTTGGTGTATCGCGGCGCGCATATCCTTCCCATGCGCGAGCGATCATGTTGGCGGCAGATATGACGCATGAAACGAAATACTGTCAATCACAAACGATCATAATCAATCATTAATGTGATTATTATGCGCCATTGTGACTGTTTGTGATTGACATTCCCGATATTTATGCCCGATACAAATGAAAGGAGGAGCCATGCACGAAAGAGAGCGCCACCGCATCATCCTGAGCGCTGTTCAGGAAAAGCCGGTGATTACCATTCAGGATCTGGTGGAGCTGACGGAAGCGTCGGAAGCGACCCTTCGGCGCGATATTGCATCTCTTCATATGCAGGGCCGCATCAAGCGGGTGCGCGGTGGGGCCGAAGCCATTCACCCGCCGCAGTTCGCCAGTCTGGCGGGGCGACCTTTCAAGGTGTCGGAATCGGAAAATGGTGATCGCAAGCGTGCCATCGCCCGCGAAGCTGTGGCGCTTTGCGATGAAGGCGACAGCATCATCATCAATGGCGGCTCCACGACATTCCAGATGGTGCATTATCTCACAGCGCGCCGCCTTCAGGTGCTGACCAACTCCTTCGCCATTGCCGAACATCTGTTGCGGCAGTCGAAAAGCACGGTGATCGTGCCCGGCGGCGCGATCTATCGCGATCAGAGCCTGATCCTTTCGCCTTTCGACAATGATGTTATCCGTAATTTTTACGGTCGGCGCATGTTCATGGGCTGTCAGGGCATTAGCCCGCTGGGCGTGATGGAATCCGACGCGCTGATCATCCAGAGCGAACAAAAACTGATGGGCCAGGCGGACGAGCTTGTTCTTATGGTCGATTCATCGAAATTCACCCGCCGTTCCAGCCTCATTCTTTGCCCGCTCGACCGTGTCAGCACGCTGATCACCGATGACGGTATTACGGACGAGGCGCGGCGGATGGTGGAAAATGCGGGTATCCGGCTCATCGTGGCGCAGGTCTCCGCAAATGCTGGCAAGGGCGACCCACGGAAGGATTCCGCCGAGGTGGCCTGAGCCGGAACAAGCGAAACATATGTCTTTATACTGGGAGGAATGAGACATGAAACTTTTCAAGAAACTGGCATTAGGGACCGCGCTGGCTGTAGCCTTCATGGCAAGTCAGGCACAGGCCGCCGACATGAAGATTGGGCTTGTCGCAAAATCTTTGGGTAACGGCTTCTTTGAAGCCGCCAACAAGGGCGCGCAGGAAGCTGCCAAGGAACTAGGCGGCGTCGAAGTCATTTATACCGGCCCGACCACCACGACGGCAGAAGGCCAGATCGAGGTCATCAATGCCCTGATCGCGCAGGGTGTGGATGCCATCGCCATTTCGGCAAACGACCCCGATGCGGTTGTGCCGGCGCTGAAAAAAGCCGCCCAGCGCGGCATCAAGGTGATTTCGTGGGATTCGGGCGTCGCTCCGGCTGGCCGTATCGTGCATCTGAACCCATCGTCCAACGAGCTGATCGGCAAGATGTGCCTGAAGCTTGCTGCCGATCACCTGCCGGGCGGCAAGGGCGATTTTGCGATCCTGTCCGCCACCACCACCTCGACCAACCAGAATATCTGGATCGGCGAGATGAAGAAGCAGCTGAAGGACTTCCCGGGCCTCAATCTGGTCACGACCGTCTATGGCGACGACCTTGCCGACAAGAGCTATCGTGAAGCACAGGGCCTCCTGAAGTCGAACCCGAACGTCAAGGTTATCGTGGCACCAACCACCGTGGGCGTTCTGGCCGCTTCGCAGGCCGTGAAGGATGCTGGCAAGATCGGCGATGTTTATGTGACGGGTCTCGGCCTGCCGTCTGAAATGGCTGGTGCCATCAAGTCGGGTGCGACCAAGGAATTCGCCATCTGGAATCCAATCGATCTCGGCTATTCGGCCACGCAGATCGCCTATCACCTTGTGAAGGGCGATACCGATGGCAAGCCGGGTTCGGAAATCGAAGCCGGACGCATGGGCAAGATCAAGATCGGCGAAAACGGCGAAGCCGCGATGAGCGATCCTTTCGTCTACGATGCGTCGAACATCGACCAGTTCTCCAAGGTCTTCTGATTGGAAAGCGCATCCCGAAAGGATGCGCATTCACAAAAAGAGGCGGCATTCGCTGAACGGATGCCGCCTCCCGCTCCCCGGAATCGATTTCAGGTATCTGCGATGAATGCAGGCTTTCAATCCAGTGGCCACCTCGGCGGGCAGAACGTGCTTGCCGCAGCGGATCAACCCATTCTGGAAATGCGCGGCATTGCCAAGACATTTCCCGGTGTGCGTGCGCTCGATGACGTCAATATCGCGCTCTATCCCGGCAAGGTGACGGCGCTGATCGGCGAGAACGGCGCGGGCAAGTCCACGCTCGTCAAAATCCTCACCGGCATTTACCAGCCCGACGAAGGCGAAATCCTCATCGACGGCAAGCCGGTGCATCTGGCGACCGCACAGGATGCGACCGATCACGGCGTAACGGCCATTCATCAGGAAACCGTGCTCTTCGACGAATTGTCGGTGGGCGAAAACATCTATCTCGGCCATGCGCCGCGCACGAGATTGGGCTTCGTCAACTGGAAGGCCGTCTACGCCCGCTCGCAGGCCTTGCTGTCCTCGCTGGAAACGACGGTCGATGCCCGGATAAAACTCAAGGAACTGTCCATCGCCCAGCGCCATCTGGTCGCCATTGCCCGCGCGCTGTCGGTGGATTCGCGCATCGTCATCATGGACGAGCCGACCGCAGCCCTTTCGCGCAAGGAAGTGGACGACCTGTTTCGCATCGTGGCGCGGTTGAAGGCGCAGGGCAAAGCCATCCTGTTCATCAGCCACAAATTCGATGAAGTCTATGAAATCGCCGATAATTATGCGGTTTTCCGCGACGGGCACGCCGTCGGCCACGGCACGCTTGCTGATACGCGGCAGAACGATATCGTGCGCATGATGGTCGGACGATCCGTCGATCAGGCCTTTCCCAAGCAGGATGTCGCCATCGGCAAGCCGGTGCTGAAGGTCGAGAACTATTCGCACCCGACCGAGTTTCGCGACATTTCCTTTGAGCTGCGCAAGGGTGAAATCCTCGGCGTTTACGGCCTTGTCGGCGCCGGGCGCTCGGAATTTGCACAATCGCTGTTCGGCATCACCAAGCCATCCCGTGGCCGTGTGACGCTTGAAGATCGCGAGATCAGCATTCGCCGCCCCGGCGACGCGGTGGCGCATGGCATCGTCTATGTGCCGGAAGAACGCGGACGCCACGGCGCCGTGCTGCAACTGCCGATCTTTCAGAATGTGTCACTGCCGTCGCTTGCCCGCACCTCGCGCAATGGTTTTTTGCGTATGGCGGAAGAACTGGCGCTGGCGCGCAAATATGCCGAGCGCTTCGACCTGCGCGCCGCCGCCCTTTCCGTACCGGTCGGGACGCTATCCGGCGGTAATCAGCAGAAGGTCGTCATCGGCAAGTGGCTTGCCACCAAGCCGAAGGTCATCATTCTCGACGAGCCGACCAAGGGCATCGATATCGGCTCCAAGGCTGCGGTTCACGCCTTTATCAGCGAACTTGCCGCCGAGGGCCTCAGCATCATCATGATCTCGTCGGAACTGCCGGAAATCATCGGTATGTCGGACCGCGTGATAGTCATGCGCGAGGGCCTCATGGAAGGCGTCTTCGAACGCGCCAGCCTCGATGCGGAAGTGCTGGTGCGCGCCGCCACCGGAAACACGGAGTAGACGATGAAAAAGTTGCTCAAGCAGCGGGAACTCCTGCTCCTCGTCATCATCGCGCTTCTGGTGGGCCTGTTCGCCAGCCGCGCGCCTGGATTTGCCAGCGTCGGCAATCTGGCGGGCATCTTCAACGACACATCGATCCTGATCATCATCGCGCTTGGACAGATGGCGGTGATCCTGACCAAGTCCATTGATCTGTCGGTCGCCGCCAATCTCGCCTTTACCGGCATGGCCGTGGCGATGCTCAACGCGACCTATCCGGACCTGCCTCTGGTGCTGCTGATCGTGCTTGCCGTTGGCATTGGCGCTGTTCTGGGCGCGATCAACGGCATTCTTGTCTGGAAGCTCAACATTCCGGCGATTGTCGTCACGCTTGGCACGCTCACTATCTATCGTGGCATGGCCTTTGTGCTGTCCGGCGGCGCATGGGTGAATGCCCATCAGATGACAGCCCCTTTCCTCAACACACCGCGCACGCCTTTTCTCGGCCTGCCGCTGCTTGGCTGGACGGCAATCCTGATTGTCGCGCTCGTCTATGTGCTGCTGACACGGACATTCTTCGGCCGCGCCCTTTATGCGTCCGGCGGCAATCCGACCGCTGCCGTCTATACCGGCATCGATGTTGGCCGCACACGCTTTTTCGCCTTTGTGCTTTCGGGCGCGCTCGCCGGACTGTGCGGCTATCTCTGGGTGTCGCGCTATGCCGTCGCCTATGTGGATGTGGCCGCCGGTTTCGAACTCGACAGCGTTGCGGCCTGCGTAATCGGCGGCATCTCGACGCTTGGCGGCATTGGCACGGTGGCCGGCGCGGTTCTGGGCGCGCTGTTCCTCGGCGTCATCAAGAACGCTTTGCCGGTCATCGACATATCGCCCTTCTGGCAGATGGCGATCTCCGGTTCCGTCATCATTCTGGCGGTGATTTTCAATGCGCGGCAGGAAAAGCGGCGCGGACGCATCATCCTGCGCGACAAGGCCGCGAAGACTTATGAGGAGGTTGCGGCATGAGCGAGACCCGTACGAACGACCAGCGCCGTCACATTCCAGACCGCCTCGGCACGCCCTTCTCGCGCATTTTTGCAAGCTGGGAAATGCTGCTGCTTGGCGTGGCGATTGCGATCTTCATCGCGAATTCCTTCGCCTCGCCCTATTTCCTCGATGCGTGGAACCTCTCCGACGCCACGTTCAACTTCACCGAAAAGGCACTGATCGCCTTTGCGATGACGCTGCTCATCATTTCCGGTGAAATCGACCTTTCGGTCGCGGCCATCATCGCGCTTTCCTCAACCGCCATGGGCGCGGCGGCGCAGGCGGGCGTCGGCACGCCGGGTCTGGTCGCCATCGGCATTGGCACCGGCCTTGTCTGCGGCGCGATCAATGGCGGGCTGGTGGCCGGGCTGAAACTGCCGTCCATCGTCGTGACCATCGGCACGATGAGCCTTTTCCGCGGCATTTCCTATATCGTGCTCGGCGATCAGGCCTTTGGCGGCTATCCGGAAAGATTCGCCTATTTCGGACAGGGCTACGTGTTCTGGGTGTTTTCGTTCGAATTCGTGCTGTTCGTTCTGTTCGCCGTGCTGTTCGGCGTATTGCTGCATGCCACCAGCTTCGGGCGCCGCGTCTATGCCATCGGCAATAATGAATTCGCGGCGCGCTTTTCCGGCATTCCGGTCGAGAAAACCAAATTCGTGCTGTTCCTGATGACCGGCGTGATGAGCGGTATCGCCGCCGTCTGCCTGACCTCGCGCCTCGGCTCCACGCGCCCCTCCATCGCGCAGGGCTGGGAACTGGAAATCGTGACCATGGTCGTGCTGGGCGGCGTATCGATCCTTGGCGGATCGGGCACCATTGTCGGTGTGGTGATTGCGGCTTTCGTGATGGGTCTCGTGACCTTCGGACTTGGGCTTCTCAATGTGCCGGGCATCGTCATGTCGATCTTCATCGGCCTTCTGCTGATTATCACCATTTCCCTGCCGATCCTCATCCGGCAGTTCAGAGCGAGGCGCGCGGCATGACGGCTGAACGCTATGCATTTCGCATGAAGCTTAATCCCGGCATGGAGGCGGAGTATCGCCGCCGCCATGACGAAATCTGGCCGGAACTGGTCGAACTTCTGCACAGGGCTGGCGTGTCGGACTATGCCATCTATCTCGATCAAGAGACGAATAGCCTGTTTGGCGTGCTGACGCGCAGCGCCGGTCACGGCATGGCGGCCCTGCCCGACCATCCCGTGATGCAGAAATGGTGGGCGCATATGGCCGATATCATGGCGACGAACTCTGACAATTCGCCGATTTCTGTCGATCTCAAGCCAGTGTTTCACATGTCATGAAGCGCATCGCCATTCTCGATATCGGCAAGACCAATGCCAAAGTCGTCGTGCTCGACGCAGCAGGCGGCGAGGAAATTGCCGCGCGCCGCATGCCGAACACCGTTCTGCGCGACGGACCTTATCCGCATTATGATATCGAGGCGTTATGGCGCTTCTTTCTGGCAAGTCTCGCGGGATTTGCGCGGGAGCCGGGTTTCGATGCCATTTCCATCACCACGCACGGCGCGTCGGCAGCCCTCGTTGCCAGAGACGGCACGCTGGCAATGCCGGTTCTCGACTATGAACACGAATATCCAGCCGAAATCCGCACCGCCTATGCGGCCATAAAGCCTGATTTTCGCGATACGTTTTCGCCAACCCTGTCGCTCGGCCTCAATCTCGGTGCGCAGCTTCACTATCTGAAGACGGTCTTTCCCGCCGATTTTGCGCGCACGCATTTCATATTCACCTATCCGCAATATTGGGCCTGGCGTCTGACCGGCATTGCCGCATCGGAAGTGACGTCGCTCGGCTGTCACACAGATTTGTGGCTACCGAAGCAATCTGCTTTTTCGACGCTTGTTGACCGACTGGACATTCGCGAAAAGTTCCCGCCTCTGCGCTCCGCCTTCGATGCGCTTGGCGCTCTGCTGCCGGAGATTGTGACGGAGATTGGACTGCCCTCCTCCGTTCCGGTGCATTGCGGCATTCACGATTCCAACGCATCGCTGCTGGCGCATCTGATGGATCGCAAAGGCCCGTTTTCGGTGGTTTCGACGGGCACTTGGGTGGTGAGCTTTGCCGTTGGCGGCAATCTCGACCAGCTGGACCCGAAGCGCGATACGCTGGCCAATGTCGATGTCTATGGGCGGGCTGTACCTTCGGCGCGTTATATGGGCGGGCGTGAATTCGATCTGATGACCGAAGGGTTGACAGCATCGCCCTATGCCGACCTGTCCGAAATTGTAACAAAGGTTCTGGCGCAGCAAACCATGGCTTTGCCCTCAGCCGTACCCGGTTGCGGCCCTTATCCAAATTCCAGCCTTCGCTGGATCAACGCTGACACGGCCAGCGACGGAGAGCGTTACGTTACCGCCTGTATCTATGCGGCGCTCATGACGGAAACCTGCCTCCATTTGCTGGGGGCCGAAGGTCCGGTTATCGTTGAAGGTCCGTTTGCGGGAAACTCCGTCTATCTGGAAGCTTTGTCGAGCTTTACCGGGCACGAAGTCGAAGCTGTAACGGGATCGACCGGCACGTCCCTTGGTGCCGGATTGCTTGCAGGGGCAACGGTGCCCGAGAAAAACGGCAGGATTTTCAGACCGGATAATGAGGCCTATGCTGTCTACCGAAAGCAATGGATAAAGAATATCGTATAAATTACTGAAATATAATGAAATAAGCCCGGAATATGAGTTGATTTCCGGGCTCATTTTTATGCGTGTCTTTCTCCCAAAACCGGTTCCCGCTTTTGGGAGATATGCTCTAAGGTCTGTGGGGATTTAGGATTCCCATTTATCAGCAGATGTGATTCATACTGTGGATGGATCGCTTTGTACTGACGGACGCCCAATGGGCGAAGATGGAGCCGCACTGCCTGGGCAAGATCACGGATCCCGGACGCAGCGGCAGGAACAATCGACTATTCATGGAGGCGGTGCTGTGGATTGTCCGAACAGGCAGTCCATGGCGCGACCTGCCATCCCATTTTGGTAACTGGAGCACAGCGTTCCGGCGATTTCGTGATTGGCGCGAAGCGGATGTTTTCAAGCGGATTTTCGATGCTTTGACGCAGGAGCCTGACATGGAGTACGCCATGATCGATGCCACCATCGTCAAGGTTCATCGTCATGGACAGGGCGCAAAAGGGGGACTTTGAGCCAGGCCATTGGCCGCTCCAAAGGCGGCTTGACGACCAAGATATTGGCACTCACCGACGCCTTGGGCAACCTCGTTCGCTTCCGCCTGATGCCAGGCAATCGTTTCGATAGCGTCGGTGTTGCACCGTTGATCGAAGGTGTCGAGTTTGGGGCGTTGCTCGCAGACAAAGCTTTCGACAGCAACGACATTATCGCCGATCTTAATGAACGTGGTGCCAGGATCGTCATTTCCCAGCACCCGCGCCGCGCCATACCCATCCCGCTCGACACCGAAATGTATAAATGGCGACACTTGATTGAAAACTTCTTCTGCAAACTCAAAGAATTCAAACGCATCGCCATGCGTGCCTGCAAAACAGACCGTAGCTTCGCTGCTATCATCTACCTCGCGGCGGCCGTCATAAATTCACGATGAATCCCCACAGGCCTTAGTTCAGCGCTTTCTGCCGTGTCTCCACATCGATGAAGAAGGCGATGATGCCAGCCAGCGCCAGAAGTCCGGCAAACAGCGCTACGGCAACATAGAAGCTCTGGCTGATGACGAGCGCCAGCGCAGACGGCGCTAGCAAGCCGCCAAGGCGAGCCATCGCACCTGCCGCTCCCATTCCGCTTGCGCGCAATCCTGTCGGATAAAGTTCCGGTGTGAAAGCGTAGAGCGCGCCCCATGTGCCAAGCAGAGCAAAGCTCATGATGAGGATGGATGAGCCTATAACCGCCGAACTGTTGGCTACCGTAAAGAGAGCGCAGGCAGCAGCGCTGATGAACAGGAAGGCGATCAGTGTCTTTTTGCGCCCCCACGCCTCCACACCATAGGCAGCGAGCGCGTAGCCCGGCAATTGCGCCAGAGCAACCACGACAAGAAACCCATAGCCGCGGACGAAGCCGAAACCATCGCCGGCAAGCTTTGCCGGTATCCAGGTGAAAATGCCGTAATAGGATACAGAAACGAGAAACCAGATCGCCAGCGTGGTCAGCGTACGCCGACGCAGATTTGGCGAAAGAAGCTTTTCGCCCGTCACCATGAGGGGAGCTTCGAGCCGTGCTTTCGGTGGCAGCTCCGGTTTGCCGTTACGGCGAAGCACGCGGTTCATCACCGATTTTGCTTCTTCTGGACGCCCCGATTTCAGAAGGTGCATCGGGGATTCCGGCACCCAGAGGCGCAGCCAGATGCCGATCAGAGCCGGTGCGGCGGTGACGATGAAGATATAGCGCCAGGCATCCTCGACACCGGCAAGGCTCGTGGCCCATGCAGCAAGTGCAATGATAACTGTGCCTACAGCCCAGAAACCTTCGAGCATGACCAGCCAGCGGCCACGGTTTTTGGCGGGAAGGAATTCCGCCATCATTGCATAATCGACCGGCAGAGTTCCGCCGACAGCCACACCCGTCATAAAGCGCAAGGCAAGCAGAATGCCGAAACTTGGCGCGAATGCCGAAAGCAATCCGAACACCGCGTCACAGGCGACTGTGATGAGAAGAACCCGACGGCGACCGTATTTATCGGCCAGTCTTCCAAACACTGCGGCACCGATCAGCATGCCGAGAAAGAACAGCGTGCCGGTCTGCAATGCCTGTGGAACGGTCAGACCGAAAGTCTTTGCAATGGCCGCACCGGTAAAGCCGACCGCCAGCACCTGCATGGCATCCGCTGCCCAGACAAGACCGAAAACGCCAAGAAGGCCGCGTTGAAATGCGCCCGTACCCGCCTGATCGAGCGTTTGTTCGATGGTAACTTTCATGCCGCGATATGTCCCCTACTAACGGCTGCGTGTGTGCTGTCTTTTACAGCGCTGACGATGGGTCGCTGTCAATTGCCCTTTTCGGAAATTGCCCGATCTTTTGCCTGCAAATATTCCCAGAAGCTCTCGGCATGGGTCGGAAGTGCCGCATCATGACGATAGATGCGGATCTCGACTGTGAAATCCCAATAGGGATCAGTTGAGGCTGGCACGAGTTCGCCCCGCTGCAACTCGTCATAGATCAGGCTTTCGGGCAGCCAGGCCATGCCCCAGCCCGCAAGCGCCATCGCCTTGAGACCAATCGACATGGTGTTTTCGTGAACCACCTGGCGCTTGAACGCGGTGCCGGATGCAAATTTCTGGGATAAGGCGGCGCCGAAGAAGGAAAAGTCGCCATAGCTCAAATATGGCAACGGTTCCCCGCTGGCAATTGCGTGATCAAGGATCGGACCTGTCGGCCAAGGGTGCGAGACGGGCATCAGGCGCTCGGTGCCGAGCACAATATATGGAAACTGCGTGCGGTCGATGAGGATTGGCACCGAGTTATGCGCATAGGTCAGGAAGAAATGTACCTCGCCCTCCGTCAGCGTGGCGATATTATCCTCGAAGCCGCCCCGATCCGGACTGAGCAAGGAGCGGATGCCGCCTATGTCATCATCGATCTGTTTCAGCCAGTGCGGAAAGAACGTGACGGTCAGTGTATGCAACGCAGAAAATGTGAGGACCGGGTTTTGAACCTCGCGGCTTGGCTGCAGCGCCTTGCGCGTATTATAGAACTGGCGAACGGTATCCTGTGCGACAGGCAGAAAGGTTCGTCCTTCGCGGGTCAGTTCGGCGGGAAAGGTCGCACGATTGACCAGTGTCACGTCCAGCCAGAGTTCGAGCTGCTTGATGCGGCGGGAAAACGCGGATTGCGTTACGTGACGGGTGTCGGCCGCACGCGAGAAACTCGACGTTGCCGCCAGCGCGATGAAGTCTTCCAGCCATTTCAGTTCCATTGTATCGGGGCCTTTCATGCAATGGACAATAAGGCAGTATGGCAATAGGGCAGTATGTTTGGTTCGGCTCGAACGAGACCTCTACCTACTGCCTTACTGCCCTACTCACTTGCTGCCTTACCCCTTATGCAATTTCTGCATAGTTATTGCAAAACATAGCATTGGCGGCTCCAAAAGTTTTTCCCTACCGTCGCGTCAGAGCTTGTTAAACGCGCATTCGATCCGAAAAAGGCTTCATGCTTTCGGGATGCGCTCAATCAATCACACAGATGTCCGGGGACGTGTTTTGGCCAGGGTAATTTATTTGAACGGCGCCTTCGTAGCTGAGAACGAAGCGAAGGTGTCGGTGTTCGATCGCGGCTTTCTTTTTGGTGACGGGATTTACGAAGTCAGTGCTGTCATCGATGGCCGTCTCGTCGATAACGAGCTTCACCTCGCCCGTCTGGAACGGTCCGTCAGGGAACTCGGAATTCCTCTGCCTGCTTCTCTTGACGCCATTCGTGCGGCGCAGATCGAACTGATCATCCGCAACGGGCTGCATGAAGGCGTCGTCTATATGCAGGTGACGCGCGGCGAAGCGGAGCGCGATTTCGTTTATACCGACGACATCCAGCCGAATTTCGTCATGTTCACGCAGGCGAAGAACCTTGCCAATTCGCCATCGGTCCAGAATGGCGTCCGTGTGGATGTTGCGCCCGATACGCGCTGGGCACGCCGCGACATCAAGACTGTCATGCTTCTGGCGCAGGTGCTGGCGAAGAAGCAGGCGAAGAGCAACGGCTTTCATGAAGTCTGGCTGGTGGAGGACGGTTTCGTCACCGAAGGCGGCTCATCGACGGCGTTCATCATCACCAATGACGACGTTCTGGTAACGCGGCCAAATTCGCATGCAATCCTCCCCGGCTGCACGCGCCGCGCCGTCATCAAGATCGCGGAAGAACAGAATCTTCGTATCGAAGAGCGCCTGTTCACAGTGGATGAGGCGAAGGCCGCAAAGGAAGCATTTCTCACGAGTGCATCAAGCTTTGTGACGCCGATCATCGGTATTCAGGATCATACGGTTTCTGATGGCAAGCCTGGCCCGATAACGCGCCGTTTGCAGGAGATCTACATGGATATGGCTCGCACGGGAGCGGAGCCGGTACTCCAACATTGAATACTGTTCATCGACTTGTTTGCAACATGGCTCACAGATATCTTGACTATATTCCGACAATTGGTCAGCGATGATGACCTTCTCCAGATAGTAGAATAGTGACCATGACAGGCAAGGCACGCGACTACGGCATCATCTGCGGCATCATGCAGCCGGGCGAGACCAACGCTATCACCGATGTTCCGGGCGTGCGTGTTGGCCACCACACCTTGCGCAATGGTGATATCAATACCGGCGTGACGGCGATCATCCCGCATGAAGGCAACATGTATCGCCGCAAGGTGCTGGCGGCCTGTGATGTCATCAACGGGTTTGGCAAGAGCACCGGCCTCGTGCAGGTTGAGGAGTTGGGCACGCTGGAAACGCCGATCCTGCTCACCAATACGTTCGGCGTCGGAACCTGTGCCAATGCGCTTATCCGCGAGGCTATT
This sequence comes from Ochrobactrum vermis, assembly GCF_002975205.1. Taxonomy (NCBI): domain Bacteria; kingdom Pseudomonadati; phylum Pseudomonadota; class Alphaproteobacteria; order Hyphomicrobiales; family Brucellaceae; genus Ochrobactrum; species Ochrobactrum vermis. The sequence continues at coordinate 1,349,805 of NZ_PCOC01000002.1, forward strand.
GCGGCCAATCCCGACATTGGCCGCACCACATCAACCGTCAATCCAGTCGTTCTGGAGTGCAATGATGGGCCGCTCAACGATATTCAGGCAATGGCCGTCACGGAACTGGACGCGCAGGAAGCTTTGAAGGTCGCCGGAGCGGCTGTGGCTGAAGGCAATGTTGGTGCCGGAACCGGCATGAGCTGCTTTGGCTTCAAGGGCGGTATCGGTACGTCCTCGCGCCAGTTCGAACTCGACGGCAAGGTCCATCACCTTGGCATTCTGGCGTTGACCAATTTCGGCCGCGCCGGTGATCTGGTTCTCCCGGACGGGCGCAGGCCTTCGCCAAAGGCGGAATCGCAACCGGAGAAAGGTTCAGTCATTCTGGTGCTTGCGACGGATGTTCCCATGGAACACCGGCAGCTGAAGCGCGTGACCCGTCGCTGCGGCGCAGGATTGGCGCGTCTCGGTGCGTTCTGGGGGCATGGCAGCGGCGATATTGCCGTTGGCTTTTCAACGGCAGTGACTTTCGACCATGATGAAACGCGCGATGTCATCGAGATCGCCGTGTTGAACGAAAACCGCATAGACACACTGTTTCGCGCAGCGGCAGAAGCCACGCAGGAAGCCGTCCTCAACTCCATGTGCATGGCTGAGCCTATGCATGGACGCGCCGCAAACCGCCGTTCGCTTGCCGACTGGCTGGAAAACCACAGGGACTAGATCAGCGGGACGCCGATAGAGCCCACGCAAGATTCCGATATTCCTGATCCAGATATTTCCTGTGCCCATTATTTTCTGTGCCGAGTATTTTCTGTGCATTGCCACATTTGGCTTCGATCATTCGCTGATGATCGGGGGCGAAGGATGGCATTATGCCCCCAGCCGCGACTCGGCGCGGACCCATGGCATGCTCCCACGAGTTTGGGCTGCTTAGGCACAACCGTTGCAGGTATAAGGGCGTTTCGTTTTCGGAGCGATCTGACGCCGACTGATGACAGCACCGAAATTTCAGGACCAATTTTTTGACGAGTTCGTTTGTCCGCCTGACCGTACTGGGAAGTATCCTGCCATTGCTGGCGGCATGCGTGACCGTTGGTCCTGACTACCAGAAGCCGAACGTGCTGACCCCTGCCGGGTGGAACAGCAAGGCCGACAGGCGCGCGCCGCAACTTGGCGACTGGTGGAAGAATCTGAAAGACCCGGTTCTGGATCAGCTGGTTGCGGACGGCGTTGCGGGTAGCCCCGATGTAGCAACTGCGAAGGCAAAGGTCCGGCAGGCACGTGCCAATTTCACCTCGGCAGGCGGTGTCCTCTATCCGCAACTCGACGGAAGCGGCAGCTATTCACGGTCCGACAGCGGTAACACCCTCGCCTCCAACCAGTCGAGCATGGGGTTCAAAACCCAGTGGGAGCTCGATCTTTTCGGCGGCAACAAGCGCGGCGTGGAAGCGGCCTACTACAATGTTGAATCCGCAAACGAACAATTGCGAGCGGCGCTCGTCACATTGATCGGCGACATCGCCACCAACTATGCGAATTTGCGCGGGGCGCAGGCTGATATTGCTATTGCGCAGCGCAACGCCGCATCCCAGCGGCAAACCGTGGCGCTGACACGCAGCCAGCTTGAGGCGGGACAGATTTCGCAGGTCGATCTTCTGAATGCGGAAACACAAGCTGCCACCACTGAGTCGCAGGTTCCGGGCTTGCGGATCACTTACGCCCAGTATCTCAACCAGTTGTCGGTGTTGACGGGGCGGTCTTCTTCGGCGCTGGCTGGCATTCTCGACAAGTCACGTTCTATACCCGCGATCCCGCGCAAGGTTTCTGCCGGCTTGCCTGCCGACCTGTTGCTCAGCCGTCCGGATGTTCGCGCAGCAGAACACGATTATGCAAGCTCCAACGCCAGTGTCGGTCAGAAGCAGGCCCTGCTCTATCCAAGCGTTTCGCTGACGGGAAACATTAACACAGGCGGCGCCAATTTCGGCGATCTTGGAAAGTTGTCGACAATCAGCTGGGCCTTCGGTCCGAGCCTGAGCGTACCTATATTCCATGGTGGTCAGTTGAATGCGGATGTCGAGGCCGCGAGGGCTGCACGTGACCAGAGTTTCATCGCCTATCGCAAGGCCATCCTGACAGCGCTCAGCGAGGTTGAAAATGCCAGCGTATCGCTCAACCAGAACCGTCTGCGCACAGGCCAGCTTCAGAAAATCGTCAGCAACAGCCGCAAGATCAACGAGTTGACGCTTGAACAATACCGGGCCGGCACGAAGAGCTTCGTCGATGTGCTGACGGCACAACGCGATCTCTTAAGCGCAGAAACCAATCTCAGTCAGGCCCGGACCGATCTTGTCCTGAATTATGTCGCCCTGCAGAAGGCACTGGGCGGCGGCTGGAACGGCCTTATCGATGTTGCAAAACCTGAAGTCATCGACGGCTACACAGGACCGCGTATCGTCAAGACGACGCCCATCCCTCCGCTGACAACCGATAAGAGGCCGCTATGAAACCCAAGTCGAAACGCCGTTTTCGCTGGCGCCTGTGGTTGGCCGTTCTTATTGCACTGATGATCGTGGGTTATTTCGTCGTCCGTTCTCTGACGAAAGAAGAGCCCTTGCCCGCTACGACCATTATCAAGCGCGGCGAGATCGAGAGTTCGGTTCTTGCCACGGGCACGTTGCGGCCGAAAAATCTGGTCGCCATCGGCGCGCAGGCGACCGGTCGTATTCTCTCTTTGAAGGTGAAACCGGGCCAGCAGATCAAAGCTGGCGATGTCGTTGCGCTGATTGACTCGACCAACCAGCAAAATGAGCTGAACAAGGCCCAGGCATCGCTTCGCCAGAACGAAGCCACCCGTGCCCAGAATCTTGCCGATCTGGAGTTGGCCCGACAGGATCTGGCGCGAAACCAGATGATGATCGGCAAGAATGCCGTTGCACGCGCGGATTACGACAAGACGGTCAGCACCGTGAAGTCGAAGGAAGCGCAGGTCGCTAATAGCGAAGCGGCAATCGCAGCGGCGCAGGTCGACGTTCAGATCGCAGAGACCAACCTCGCCTATACCCGCATCACCGCGCCTATCGTTGGCACCATCCTCGCGACGGTCGTTCAGGAAGGCCAGACAGTCAACGCCCAGCAAAGTGCGCCGACAATCGCCATTCTTGGCCAGCTCGACACTATGACCGTCGAGGCGGATATTTCGGAAGCGGACATCACTCAGGTTCGCAAGGGGATGCCGCTTTATTTCACCATATCGGGACAGAATTTGAAGCGTTACGATGCGAAGCTGGAAAAGATCGAACCGGCCCCGGATTCCATCGTCAACGACAAAAGCTTCTCGACGACGGCCGCAAGTTCTTCAAGCACGGCGACCGCTTCCGCTATTTACTACAAGGGTATTTTCAGCGTTCCCAATCCGGATGGGCTGCTCAGAACCTATATGACAACCGAGGTTCACATTCTGCTTGCGAAGGCGACAAATGCTTTGATCGCGCCGGTGACAGCCCTCAAAGATACAAACGAACCCGGCAAGGCCACGGTTCGCGTGGTGACTGGCGCCAACAAGATCGAAGAACGAACGGTAGAGACCGGCATTACCGACAAGATCAATACCGAAATCCGTTCAGGCCTGAACGAGGGGGATAAGGTCGTGACCGACAATCAGGTCGCCTCTCCTGCCCCGGCCGGTATCTGACATGAGTGACGCGCCGCTGCTCTCGCTCAAGGGCGTTTCCCGGCATTATCCATCGGGGGACGAGTTCACGACGGTTCTGAACCGTGTGAACCTGACCATCGAGCGCGGCGAGATGGTGGCAATCATCGGTGCGTCTGGCTCTGGCAAATCCACGCTGATGAATATTCTCGGCTGCCTGGATCGCCCGTCGGAAGGCGAGTATCTGATCTCTGGTCGCGCCACGTCCGAGCTCGAGGCCGATGAGTTGGCCCAATTGCGGCGCGAGCATTTCGGTTTCATTTTCCAGCGTTATCATCTGCTTGGCGAACTTGATGCCGTGGGCAATGTCGAGATTCCGGCTATTTATGCAGGCCAGAAGAAAGACGAACGACGCGAGAAGGCGGAAATGATCCTCGAGCGGCTCGGCATGGGGGAACGCACCCATCATAGGCCAAGCCAATTGTCCGGTGGCCAGCAGCAGCGTGTCTCCATCGCCCGCGCCCTCATCAACGACGCAGATGTCATTCTGGCAGACGAGCCGACGGGCGCGCTCGACAGCCATAGTGGCGAAGAGGTGCTGGGCATTCTTCAGGAGCTCAATCGTGAAGGGCGCACCATCGTCATCGTTACACATGACCGGCAGGTTGCCGCGCGGGCGCAGCGCATTATCGAAATCCGCGATGGTGAAATCATTGCCGATACCAGAAGCGGCGATGCCGTTCGGTCAGTGACGGCTGTGCCGGTTGACAACGAGAAGCACACCAAGCCAAGGCTGCTTGCCGGCATTCGGGATCGCTTCAACGAGGCATTCTCGATGGCGCTCCGTTCGATGAATGCACATCGGCTCCGCACGTTTCTGACAATGCTCGGCATCATTATCGGCACGGCGTCGGTCGTGTGTGTCGTGGCGCTTGGGCAAGGTTCACAACGGCAGATTCTAGAACGGATCAGCGATCTTGGCACCAATACGCTCTATATCAGCCCCGGCAGGGGGTTTGGCGATCTGAAAGCGGCCCAGATTACGACACTCAATCTCGGCGATGCCAATGAGATCGCAAAATTGCCCTACGTCGTGGCAGCAACGCCATCCGACACGACCAGTTCCACTATTCGCGTCGGCGACAAGGAGGTGAGTGTTTCGGTCAATGGCGTCGGTGCGGAATATTTCGCCACTCGCAACAGCAAGCTGCTCGAAGGTCGGTTTTTCGATCAGCGTAATGTCGATGATCTGGCGCAGGTCGCGGTCGTCGACGAAACCGCCAAGACGACCCTTTTCCCGCACGAGGTCGGCTCGGTGATCGGCAAAATCATCCTTCTCAAGAAGGTGCCGGTGCGTATTGTCGGCGTCGTCAAGGCCGAGGAACGCGGTCCGGGTGGCGCACAGACACTTGAAGTCTACCTTCCGCAAACGACCGTGCAGACACGTATGACCGGCTCGCGCTCGTTACAGATGATCCTCGTGCGCGTCGCCGACACGATGGATCCGGCGGAAGCCGAAAAATTGATAACCACGTTTCTGACAAAGCGGCATGGCGAGAAGGATTTCTCGGTTTTCAACACTGACAGCCTGCAGAAGACCATTCAGGCCACGACTGCGACGCTTGCCCTTCTCGTATCCAGTATTGCAGGCATATCACTTTTCGTTGGCGGAATCGGTGTGATGAACATCATGCTCGTGGCCGTTTCGGAGAGAATCAACGAGATCGGCGTACGCATGGCAATCGGCGCGCGCCAGAGCGATATTTTGCAGCAGTTCCTGATTGAAGCGGTTCTCGTTTGTCTCATCGGCGGCGTGCTTGGTGTTCTCATCGCCGCCGGATTCGGTCTGTTGTTCGCGCAGTTCAGTTCGATGTTCCAGCTCATTTATTCGCCGACATCCATCGTGGTTGCGCTTGTTTGCTCCAGCCTGATCGGCATTGGATTCGGGTTTATTCCAGCCCGCAACGCCTCAAAACTCGACCCGGTCGTGGCGCTCGCCCGCGACTGAGTCTGAGTCTGCCAGCTTGAGTCTCATCTGTCGTTGAATGACGCTTCAAGGCCGCAGAATTAACAGGCCGCGTAAACCACCCTTGATTGTTTATATGCGTATAAATAACTATAAGAAAATTATTTATCATATTGAATATATTGAAATATGATATGCAACCGAAGGTAATAGAGCCTCGGTTTCGCTCTTTGGGGGCATTCATCCTTCGCAATAAATTTGTATCTTTTGAGGCATTTCGGAAGGGGGTTGTTAACCTTCATTTTTTATTACTTGGGCTCATTCAGGCGACAGTATCTATGGTTCAGGTATCATGCGTAATTTGAGAGAAAATTTCCCCCAGTCTACAGGAAATCGTGCAGAAAACGCCCAGGACCCGAAGCTGCCTCGCGGTCAGGCGGGAAGTCACGACCCGAACAGTGACGATACCTGGAAAGCCCATTTTTCGCTCGGTGCGAATGTTCGCTTTACCCGGACGCCGGAAGTCGAGCTTCTGCGTCGTCGCGGTGAGGAACTGCCGGGCATCAACGAGCGTTCGCAGGTGACTGCAGCCGAAACTACGCCTGTGGCCAGCGTCGAGAAAGTTGCGGAAGCCCAACCCATGGCCGTAGCTGAACTGCAGAAGACGCTATCGCAAGGGATGGTTCGGTCGCCGATAGCGCCGGTGCCACCTGCAATGCCTGCAGTTTCCGCTGCCGCTATCATCACTCCGGCTGAGCCGGTCCTGGAAGTGGTTCCCGTTTTGGCTGAAGTCGCACATCCGGCTCAGCCATCCGCTTTCGCTTATCTTTCCGACTTTGCTTTCTGGGAAGGTTGCCACGTCGATACGGCACTCGTGCCTGCCGAGCCTCTCGTTTCGGCTGTGCCCGCAGAGCCGCGCAAGCCTTTGCCTACGGCCGAGTCCATTCTGGCGCAGTTCCGCGTTCGAGAATGGAACAAGCAGCCTGAGCCGGTTGCTGTGGCGCCTGTTCAGCCCGTCGCAGAAGCCCCGATTGCTCCAGTGACGCAGGAAGTGGCCGCTCCAGAACCTGCTGTGGCCGCACCAGAAATCGCCCCGGAAGTGAGCGGTGAAGCCACCGAAGACGAAGTGGTGCTGACGGTTGCTGAAGCGGAAGAGCATGTCGTCGAGGTAGTGGAAGCACTGCGGCCGGTCATCGAGACGCTCGCTCCTGTCAAAGCTGCGCCGTCGATTGCGCTTTACCAGCCGCAGCCCCTCCCCCGTGCGGAAGCACCCGTCATTCACGGCACTTACGAGTTTCCGCCGCGTGACCTTTTGCAGATGCCGCCAGTACAGGATGGCAACGTCATCACGCAGGAAATGCTGGAACGCAGCGCCGGCCTTCTCGAAAGCGTTCTGGAAGACTTTGGCGTGCGCGGCGAGATCATCCATGTCCGCCCCGGCCCGGTCGTCACGCTCTATGAATTTGAACCGGCACCCGGCGTCAAATCCTCGCGCGTCATCGGCCTTGCCGACGATATCGCCCGCTCCATGTCGGCGCTTTCCGCCCGCGTAGCGGTGGTTCCGGGTCGAAATGTCATCGGCATCGAGCTGCCGAATGCCAATCGCGAAACCGTATATTTGCGCGAAATGATCGATAGCCGCACCTTCGAGGCGTCTAACTATCGCCTGCCGCTTTGCCTGGGTAAGGGCATCGGTGGCGAGCCGATCATCGCGGAACTGGCCAAGATGCCCCACCTTCTGGTGGCAGGCACCACAGGCTCCGGCAAGTCGGTTGCCATCAACACGATGATCCTGTCGCTGCTCTATCGTTTCAAGCCGGAAGAATGCCGCCTGATCATGGTTGATCCGAAAATGCTGGAACTGTCCATCTATGATGGCATTCCGCACTTGCTGACCCCGGTTGTCACCGATCCCAAGAAGGCTGTCGTTGCCCTGAAGTGGGCGGTGCGCGAGATGGAAGAACGCTATCGCAAGATGGCCCGTCTCGGCGTGCGCAATATTGAAGGCTTCAATGCCCGCGCCGCTTCGGCCAAGGGCAAGGGCGAAACCGTCATGTGCACGGTGCAGTCCGGGTTCGACAAGGAAACGGGTGAGCCGACCTATATTCAGGAAGAACTCGACCTGACGCCAATGCCGTACATCGTGGTTATCATCGACGAGATGGCCGACCTGATGATGGTTGCAGGCAAGGACATTGAAGGCGCGGTCCAGCGCCTTGCCCAGATGGCTCGCGCCGCCGGTATCCATCTCATCATGGCAACGCAGCGCCCGTCAGTCGACGTCATTACCGGCACGATCAAGGCGAACTTCCCGACCCGCATCTCGTTCCAGGTTACCTCGAAGATCGACAGCCGCACGATCCTTGGCGAAATGGGTGCCGAGCAGCTTCTCGGTCAGGGCGACATGCTGCATATGGCAGGTGGTGGCCGCATCGTCCGTGTCCATGGTCCCTTCGTTTCCGACGAGGAAGTGGAGAAGGTGGTCAATCACCTGAAGGAACAGGGGCGTCCGGATTATCTGGCGACCGTCACGGAAGACGAGGAAGACGATGACGCGACGCAGGATGCGGCCGTATTCGACGCGACCTCGATGGGTTCGGAAGACGGAGACGATGTGTACGAGCAGGCCATCAAGGTGGTGATGCGTGACAAGAAGTGCTCCACGTCCTATATCCAGCGCCGTCTCGGTATCGGTTATAACCGCGCCGCCTCGCTTGTGGAGCGTATGGAAAAAGACGGTCTGGTCGGTCCGGCTAATCATGTTGGAAAGCGTGAGATCCTGACGGGCAACCGCGACTGATCATCGACCAGGAAGAACACAGAAAAAGCCGGATCGCGCCCGCGATCCGGCTTTTTGCTGCGCCTTGCCAATGGGTTAGAAACTGTTGCGCCAATGCGCTTGTCAAGATGTAAAATTTGGTTAATACTTAGTTCATTCGTACATTCTTGATAAAAGGTCGAGATAGCCTCGGAAGGTGCTTTTCGGCCAAAAGATAGGGAGAATGATCGATGAAGAGCATTATTATCGGTCCAGCCACTAGCGAAAAGGACCGTACAGTTACACAGCAGATTCTGCTGCGCATCCATGAGCAGATGCCGAAGCCCTCGGAAGACAAGACTCAGGTTTGCAACGTATTGCGCCTGTCGAAGGGCGGCTACTCGCATCGCAGACGCAGAATTCATAAACTAGCTTGATCACGAAGCTATGTAGCATCACTTTGCTCAGCGCCACGCATTCCATGCGAATGCGGCAGGCGCTGTAATTTTATCTGATACAAGGTTGATTTCGGACGATCGGGCGCACGATGAAGCTCGTCATCCTTTGCTTTCCCCATTCATGCCCTCGTTCAGAATGCGTAAGCTTGCGCGCAAGCGTTTGATTGCGATCACGTTCTTTTGAGACCCTGCCCTTTCTTGCCATTGCATTTTTGTTATAGAAGGCCACTCTCTGAATCAGGCTCTATTGGCTGCCATGATTGAAGGACAAGACGATGCCCTCCCCCCTGAATGAACAAGCGCCCCAGAAGACATCCTCCCGTTTCTTCCTTGGTCTGATATCGGTGCTGGGGGCGGCTTTTTTCATAGTTTTCATGGGGCTGGGCATCTGGCAGGTCGAGCGCCTGCAATGGAAGCTCGATCTTATCGAACGGGTCGATACGCGGGTCCACGCCGAACCGGTCGCAGCGCCGGGAAAAGATGACTGGGCCAACGTCAACCAGAAGGATGACGAGTACCGTCATGTTACACTGACCGGCACCTATCTGAACGACAAGGAGGTGCTGGTCCATGCACTGACCGAGCGTGGCGCAGGCTATTGGATTCTGACACCGATGCGCGCTCCCGACGGAGCGCTGACCTTCATCAATCGCGGCTTTGTTCCAAGCGACAAACGTGATCCGTCATCGCGGCAGGAAACGCAGATCGCCGGAGAAACAACCGTAACAGGTCTGATGCGAATGCCGGAACCGGATGGATTTTTCCTCCGTCCGAACGATCCGGTGCGCAATGACTGGAATTCGCGTGACGTTGCCGCCTTTGCCCAGAAGGAAAATCTGGGGCCTGTTGCGCCCTATTTCATCGATGCGGATGCAATATCCGGTGCAGGAACGCTTCCCATTGGCGGACTGACGGTCGTCAAGTTCCGCAACAGTCATCTTTCCTATGCAATTACATGGTTTGCACTTGCTGCCATGGTTGCCGGTGCCGCCATTTTCCTCTGGCGGCACGAGCGTAAATCAAAAAGTTAGATATGCAGCGCGTGACCGAGCGCTTTCATGCTGGCTTCGGCAAAGCCCTCACTCAATGTCGGATGCGCGTGGATCGTAGCCGCGATGTCTTCCAGTCTTGCACCCATCTCCAACGCCTGCGCGAAGGATGATGAAAGCTCGGAAATGCCAGCGCCGACAGCCTGAATGCCGAGGATGAGGTGATTATCCGCACGCGCAACGACACGGATCATGCCGTCTTCGCGCTCGATGGTCATTGCCCGGCCATTGGCCTGAAACGGGAAGATGCCGACCTGAATTTCATGACCAGCCTTGCGGGCTTCGTCCGGTGACAGTCCGACAGTGACGATTTCCGGATCGGTGAAGCAGACGGCAGGGATGCAGCGTTTGTCCCAAATCTGATTTCCACCTGCGATGATTTCCGCCACCATCTCGCCCTGCGCCATGGCGCGATGCGCAAGCATCGGTTCACCGGTCACGTCGCCGATGGCATAGACACCACGCATGGAGGTGCGGCAGCGCTCGTCAATACGGATGAAACGTCCATCCATATCGAGGCTGATTTCGCTGAGCCCCCAGCCATCGGTCTGCGGCTTGCGGCCCACCGTAACCAGTATCTTGTCGGCTTCGATGGTTTTCGAAGTTCCGTCGGCGGTCAGGACTTCCAGCCCCGCCTCATCCTTCGATAGTCCTTTGGCCGAGGTACTGGTCAGGACTTCGACACCGAGTGCTTTCAGACGCGCCATGACCGGACGTGTCAGTTCCGCATCATATTGCGGAAGAATACGGTCGGTGGCCTCGACAACGGTGACTTTCGCGCCGAGCTTGGCAAATGCCGTGCCGATTTCCAGCCCGATATAGCCGCCGCCAACGATAGCAAGCTTTTCCGGAATCTTTTCCAGCGACAACGCTTCGGTGGACGAAATGACCTTCCCACCGAATGGCAGCGTCTGAATTTCAACTGGAACCGAACCGGTTGCAATCACGATGTTTTCGGCGTGGATCGTCTGACGGCCCGTATCGGTTTCGACAAGAACCGTCTTCCCGTCGAGAAAACGAGCTTGCCCATGGAACATGCGCACGCGCGACCGTTTCAGGAGACCGGCCACGCCGCTGTTCAGACGATTGACGATACCGTCTTTCCATTCCAGCGTTCTGGCAAAATCAATTGCCGGATTCTGAGCCGTAATGCCGAGCGCGCCCTTCGATGCGAGGACGGAAAGGTGATGGAACTCGTCGGCTGCATGGATCAGCGCCTTGGACGGAATGCAGCCAACATTGAGGCAGGTGCCGCCTAGTCGCGTCTTTTCCACCAGCACCGCATCAATGCCAAGCTGGCCTGCCCGGATGCCGCATACATAGCCGCCGGGACCGCCACCGATGATCAGGAGTTTGCAGGAAATCTCACTCATTCGATCAGCCTTCTACAAAAATCATGGCGGGCGTTTCCAGAAGGCTTTTCAGCTTCTGCACGAAGACCGCTGCATCCCAGCCGTCGATCACGCGATGGTCGAAACCGCAGGACAGGTTCATCATCTTGCGCGGCACGAACTGCGCGCCGTCCCACATTGGCCGCACAGCCATCTTGTTGATGCCGACAATAACGACTTCCGGGCGATTGATGATCGGTGTCGTGGCGATAGCGCCGAGCGGTCCCAGCGATGTGATGGTGATGGTGGAACCGGACAGTTCTTCGCGCTTTGCAGTGCCGTTGCGTGCGGCTTCTGTGACGCGCGTGAGCTCGGTCGCGGCGGCAAACACGCTCATGCTTTCAGCATGGCGCACAACCGGAACGATCAGACCATTCGGCGTCTGCGTGGCGATGCCGATATGCACCCCACCGAACTGACGAATAATGTCGGCTTCGTCGTCAAAATGCGCATTCAGTGCGGGCTGTTCTTTCACAACCTTGACGATTGTGCGGATGACGAAAGGCAGCAGCGTCAGACGTGGGCGCCCTTCCTTCTTCTCATTGTTGAGGCCGCTGCGCAGTTCTTCCAACTGCGTAACATCCACCTCTTCGACGATGGTGATATGCGGAATGTGGCGCTTCGCCTCCGCCATGCGTTCGGCAATCTTGCGGCGAAGACCGATGACCTTGATCTCATTAACCGAAGTATCGGTTGCATAACCGGATAGAGCCGGCGCCGCACCTGTTTCCTGCTGGAAAAAGAGGTCGAGATCTTCATGCGTAATGCGTCCCGCCGGTCCCGTACCACGAACGCGGCGCAGATCGACACCGGCATCGCGGGCACGCAGCCTGACGGAAGGTGTCGCAAGCGGCCTTTCGCCTTCGCTACGTACCGGGCCCGCACCGGAAAATGCACGGCTTGCGGCTTCACGCTTCGGCGCTGCGGTCTTCGGTGGAACCGGTGTCTGCAACAGAACGGGTGTTTCAGGCACTGGCGCAGGTTGCGTTTTGGCCGCTTCCACTGCTGCTGGAGCAGGATTTTCCTCGGCTTTTTCGGCAAGCTTTGCTTCCGTCGCACCGCCCTCGATTTCCAGCCGGACGAGTTCGGAACCGACGGCAATCTTTTCGCCGACTTCGCCGTTGATCGCGATGACCGTGCCGCCGCGCGAAGACGGAATTTCCACCGTTGCCTTGTCGGTCATGACTGCGGCGAGAACATCATCCTCACGCACGACATCACCAACCTTCACATGCCATTCGACAAGTTCGGCCTCGGCAACGCCTTCACCGACATCGGGGAGTTTAATTGTAAAATGTGCCATGTTTCCCTCCCCCTCAAGCTTCCATGATGGATGTGAGCGCACGTCCCACCCGGTCAGGACCGGGGAAATAGGCCCATTCCTGTGCGTGCGGATAAGGCGTATCCCAGCCGGTAACGCGCATGATCGGTGCTTCCAGATTATAGAAACAGTCGCGCTGCACGAGTGCGGCAAGTTCCGCACCATAACCGCAGGTCAGTGTCGCTTCATGCACGATGACGCAGCGCCCGGTCTTCTTCACCGACGCCATGATGGTGTCCGTATCGAGCGGCAACAGCGTGCGAAGGTCGATCACCTCGGCATCCACGCCGGTTTCCTCGGCGGCGGCGAGCGCTACATGGACCATGGTGCCATAGGCGAGCACAGTCACATCGCTGCCTTCGCGGCGGATGGCAGCCTTGCCGAGCGGCACGGTGTAATAGCCTTCCGGCACATCGCCCAAGTCGTGCTTTTTCCAAGACATGACCGGACGGTCGTGGTGACCATCGAATGGTCCATTATAGAGCCGCTTCGGTTCGAACATGATGACCGGGTCCGGGTCTTCGATTGCTGCCAGCAGTAGCCCCTTCGCATCGGCAGGCGTGGACGGCATGATGGTCTTGAGGCCCGACACATGGGTGAAAAGCGCTTCCGGGCTCTGGCTGTGTGTCTGCCCGCCATAGATACCACCGCCGGAGGGCATGCGGATGACGATGGGACAGGTGAATTCGCCAGCCGAACGATAACGCAGGCGTGCCGCTTCCGAAACGATCTGGTCATAGGCCGGATAGACATAGTCGGCGAACTGCACTTCGATGCAGGGACGCAGGCCGTAAGCGGCCATGCCGATCGCCGTACCGACGATACCAAGCTCGCTGATCGGCGCGTCGAAACAGCGTTCCTTGCCGTACTTCTTCTGCAGGCCAGCGGTACAGCGGAAAACACCGCCGAAGTAACCGACATCCTCACCGAACACGACGACCTTCTTGTCGCGTTCCATGGCAATGTCGTGGGCGTTCTGAATCGCCTCGATCATGGTCATCTTGGTCATAGAACTATCTCTTTCCTACGCATTTCCGGACGGAAAACCGCTTCACACTTTTCCTGGAAATGCATTAGAACCCCGCTTCCTGACGCTGGCGGACAAGATGCGGCGGCGTCTCCGCATAAACATCTTCGAACATGTCGCGCATCGACGGCTTGCGCCCGTCGTGCAGTGTGCCAATCGCTTCCGCCTCGCGCTGTGCGGCCACCACCAGGTCCATAATTTCGGCTTCCGCCTGTTTGTGTCGTTCGTCCGACCAGATCCCGCGATTGATAAGATGGTTCTTGAGGCGGAGGATTGGATCGCCAAGGGGCCATGCATCGTTTTCGGCCTTGGGGCGATAGGCGGAAGGATCATCCGAGGTGGAATGTCCGCCAGCGCGATAGGTCACATACTCGATAATGGTCGGCCCGAGATTGCGCCGGGCGCGTTCTATGGCCCATTTGGCGACTGCGTGGACGGCCAGATAATCATTGCCGTCGACACGCAGAGCAGGAATGCCGAAGCCGTGGCCGCGTGCAGCAAAAGTGCCCGAACCGCCGCGTGCGATGCCCTGGAAGGTGGAAATGGCCCACTGGTTGTTGACGATGTTCATCACCACCGGGGCTTTGTAGGTCGAAGCAAAGACCAGTGCGGCATGGAAATCGCTTTCGGCGGTTGAACCGTCGCCGATCCATGCGGCAGCGATCTTCGTGTCGTGGCTGATGGCAGATGCCATGGCCCAGCCGACAGCCTGCGTATACTGCGTCGCCAGATTGCCGGAGATGGTGAAGAAACCGTGCTCCTGTGATGAATACATCACCGGAAGCTGGCGACCTTTAAGCGGGTCATGCTCGTTGGAGAAAATCTGGTTCATCATCGTGACGAGCGGATAATCATCGGCAATGAGCAGCCCGGCCTGACGATAGGTCGGGAAATTCATGTCACCCTTGCGCAGCGCCTTGCGGAAAGCGCAACTCACCGCCTCTTCGCCCAGATGCTGCATGTAGAACGAGGTCTTGCCCTGACGTTGGGCCATCATCATGCGCGCATCATAGGCGCGCAGGATCATCATATGACGAAGTCCGTCCTTCAGCTCCTCGTCGGTCAAAGTGCCCGCCCAGGGACCGACGGCCTCACCCTCGCGGCTCAGAACGCGAATGATGCTGAAAGCCAGATCGCGCATCGCTTCCGGCTTTTCGTCGATTTCCGGCCTGCGAACGCTTCCCGCACGCGGGATTTTGACATGGGAGAAATCCGGCGCATCGCCGGGCCGCCATTCTGGCTCGGGAACATGCAGGGATAGTACGACATCATCGCTCATGCGGGTAACCCTCGAAACTGGCCTCGCAACTGGCCTCGGGAACTTACAAAATGTCGAACGGGGGAATATCGGATTGGTTCCGGGAACTCCGGATGTTTATCGGCGGCTTTATTTTGAAACCTGCCGACCTTGTTCCTCCCATGCGACATGGCGCCGATTTCCTCCTTCGGCACCACTCTTTTTCAGGGTGGAACGGGTTCGAAAATAAAGCAAGATTATTTTTCTAACGCTGCGGTGTCTTTTTCTCAAACTAGTTCGCTAGTGCATTAGCAGAGACTAAGCCAAGCTCCGCGAAACAAGCTTATTTACATGATTTAGATAGGATTTTATGTGGAATGTTTGCGATACAAAATGCGCAATATTATTGCTTTCGATTGACTAATACGTCAGTACTTAGCGGTACGATTTGAGCCAAATCCGCCATGCCTATTGTTTCGGCCCAAGAGACCCTGAGGCGTTTTGTCCATCGTCTCGGGTCAAAGTTTCGGACGTTGACCAAGGGCGATTCTCCAAAAAGTAAAGCCGCACCCCGAGGGTGCGGCTTTCGTAGAGGCAGAGGATTGTACGGGTTAGCGGATCGCTTTGCCGTTTGCATCGAACCGATGCACCTTGCTGTCATCAGGAGTAATGCAGACCACATCGCTTTCATTATAGTGGTGTTCACCGAAGAGTCGCACTGTGATCAGGCCAGCAGTTTCGGTTTCCACATAAAGGATCGTATCGGCACCGAGATGCTCGGCATGGATGACCTTGCCTTTCCATTTCCCGCTGTCGGGGCTGACGGAAATATGCTCGGGACGAATGCCAACCGTCTTCGCTCCGGCGTCGCCGATGCGAGCGCCATCCACGAAATTCATCTGCGGCGATCCGATAAAGCCTGCAACAAACAGGTTGTCCGGCTTATTGTAGAGTTCCATCGGCGAGCCGACTTGTTCGATCCGGCCGGCATTCAGCACCACGATACGGTCGGCAAGCGTCATTGCCTCGACCTGATCGTGGGTGACATAGATCATCGTCGCCTTCAGCTCGCGGTGCAGCTTGGCAATTTCCAGCCGGGTCTGCACGCGGAGCGCTGCATCCAGGTTCGACAGCGGTTCATCGAACAGGAACAGTTCCGGTTCGCGCACCAGTGCACGACCGATGGCGACGCGCTGGCGCTGGCCACCCGACATTTCAGCAGGACGGCGACCCAGATAAGGATCCAGCCCCAGCATTGCCGAAGCCTTGGAAACACGTGTTTCGATTTCCGCCTTGGGTGTGCCTGCCTGCTTGAGGCCAAGCCCCATATTGTCCTTCACCGTCAGGTGCGGATAAAGCGCGTAGGACTGGAACACCATTGCGATGCCGCGCTTCGATGGCGGCGTGACCGTTACATCCTCGCCATTGATGAGCACCTGACCGGAAGAAACGTCCTCCAGTCCGGCGATAGAGCGCAGCAGCGTTGACTTACCGCAACCGGAAGGTCCAACGAAGATGATGAACTCACCGTCCTGCACTTCCAGATTGATATCTTTCAGAACTTCCTGAGCACCGTAGCGCTTGTGTACCGATTTGAGTAGCAGCGATCCCACGTAACAAAATCCTTTAAATTCTACCGGCTTACAGTTTGACGGGCTGGCCCGAGCGCACGCTTTCATCTGCCGCAAGGCAGATGCGCAGCGATTGCAGCGCGTCATCCATATGTCGGTTGAGATCGATATCCTCGCGAATGGCCTTCAGCATGTAAGCCTGCTCGCGTTCACACAATTCCTGATGCCCCGGCTCGTCGGCCATGGAAAGATCCGTATCCGGCTTCAGGAACTTTCCATCCGCCCCACGCTCGGCGCGGTGAACACGGATGGTTGACGTCTTGGTATGCGCGTCCACATCGTCGGACTTGGTCACGGCTTCGTTCATGACAATCGACACGCAGCCATTCGGCGAAATCACATCCTTCACGAAGAAAGCTGTTTCCGACATCATCGGCCCCCAGCCCGCTTCGTACCACCCGACAGTACCGTCATCGAACAGCACCTGAAGATGACCGTAATTATACATGTCCGGCTTGATCTCGTCGGAGAGCCGCAGGCCCATGCCGCGCACTTCCACCGGCTTGGTATCCGTGATCTGGCACATGACGTCCACATAATGCACACCGCAATCGACAATCGGCGACGTGGTGTTCATCAGGTTCTTGTGCGTTTCCCAGGTTGCGCCGCTGGACTGCTGGTTGAGGTTCATGCGGAACACATAAGGTCCGCCAAGCTGGCGTGCTTCGGAGATAAGCCGCATCCATGAAGGGTGATGGCGCAAGATATAACCGATGACGAGCTTGCGCCCGTTGGCCCGCGCGCAGTCGATCACGCGGCGCGCATCTTCAACAGTCGTTGCCAGCGGCTTTTCCACAAACACATGCGCGCCCTGCTCCAGGGCTGCGACGGCATATTCTGCATGGCTTTCCGAATAGGTGGCGACGCAGGCGAGATCGGGCTTCAGTTCCTTCAACGCTTCATGGAAGGAGGGATGAATTTCATAACCTGCCAGTTCATCCGGCACGGCGATCTTGGTGCGATTGACGAGGCCGATGATCTCGAAACCCGGATTGCGGTGGTAGGCCAGCGCGTGGCTGCGGCCCATATTGCCCAGACCGGCAGAAAGAACACGAACAGGATTTTGCATTGCAGAACTCATTTTACAGCTCCCGCGGTGATGCCGCGGATCAGCTGCCGCGAGAAGATGACATAAAGGATGAGGATCGGGAACATCGCCAGCGAAAGGGCCGAAAGAACGGCATTCCAGTTGGTGACGAACTGACCGATGAAGAGCTGCGAACCGAGTGTAACCGTCTTGGTGGCTTCACCTGGCGCAAGGATCAGCGGGAACCAGAGATCGTTCCAGATCGGGATCATGGTGAAGACGGCAACCGTGGCCATGGCTGGCCGGATCAGCGGCAGCACAAGCTTGAAGAAGATTGCATATTCCGACATGCCATCTATTCGGCCGGCATTCTTCAAATCATCGGAAACGGTTCGCATGAACTCGGACAGGATGAAGATCGCAAGCGGCAGGCCCTGCGCGGTATAGACGAGGATCAGCGCCGTCAGCGTGTTGACCAGGCCGGCAGCCACCATGCCCTGCAGCAGGGCAACCGTGCCAAGGCGTATCGGGATCATGATACCGATGGCGAGATAAAGCCCCATCAGCGTGTTGCCCTTGAAGCGGTATTCAGCCAGCGCAAAGGCTGCCATCGCGCCGAACAGGATCACCAGGAAGATGCTCGCGACCGTAACAATGGCGCTGTTCTGGAAATAGGTCAGGAATGAACCTTGCTTCAGAACGGTTTCATAACCGATGAGGCTGAAACTTTCCGGTGTCGGAAACTGGAGCGGCGTGCGGAAAATCGCATTGCGGTCCTTGAATGAATTGATCAGCGTCAGCGCCACGGGAAACACGGCGATCAACATATAGAAGATCAGTGCTGCATGAACGAGAGTGGTGCGAATGGGCGATGTACGTGCTTTCGACATGGTCTCGTCCTTCAGAACTGATAGCGGCGCATGCGGCGCTGGATGCCGAACAGATAGAGCGACACGCCTGCCAGAATGATGAGGAACATCACGGCGGCGATGGTTGCGCCCATGGACGGATTGCCAAGCTGGAGCTGGAAGCCGAAGAAGGTGCGATAAAGGAACGTGCCCAGAATATCCGTCGACTTGTCTGGCCCTGCCAGCGCCCCCTGCATCGAGTAAACGAGGTCGAATGCGTTGAAGTTGGCAACGAAGGTCATCACCGAGATCAGACCGATGGACGGCAGGATCAGCGGAAGCTTGATCTTGAAGAACTGGCTCCAGCCGGTAATGCCGTCGCATTCGGCAGCTTCGACGATTTCATCGGGAATGTTCAGCAGCGCTGCATAGATCAGCATCATCGGAATGCCGACGAACTGCCAGACCGAGACAAGCGACACGGTGACAAGCGCCGTATCCGCCTTGCCGAGCCATGGGCCGAACAGCCATTTCAGGCCGACGAGGTCCATCATCCACGGCGCGACACCCCAGATTGGCGACAGGATCAGCTTCCAGATAAAGCCGACGATAACGAAGGACAACAGCGTCGGAAGGAAGATCGCCGTACGATAGAATGCAGCAAAACGCAGCTTCGGCAGGGACAGCATGGCTGCCAGCAGAATGCCAATCGGGTTTTGAACAAGCATATGAATACAAAAGAATATAACGTTGTTTTTCAACGCATTCCAGAAATCACGCGACCAGTTCGGATCGCCGAAAAGTACCTGAAAATTCGCGAACCCCACAAACGTGCGCTGTCCGTCGACGACATTGAAGAATGCCTGCCGCAATGTCTCGATCAGTGGCAGCACCATTACTGCCGTGTAGATGAGGACGCAAGGCAGAAGGAACACAAGTATATGCCAACGCCTTGGGCGCTTGTGCACGATACCTGTCATGTCGGCAGATTGGCTCATATAGGCATTCGCTCTTCAAGAGCATTTCCAGCAAAGGCGTGAACCGTTTGCGTTCGGAAATGCGTAAAACCAATTGTTAGCGTCTCGCTTACGAGACTGCGTGCAAACCGGGAAATCCTGTTTCCCGTCCCTGCCCGCTCGCGTCGTTTTTCAAAACTGACACGGAATGCATCGATTGCAAAACAGCATGTCTATGCGACAGACAAAAAGATATGGGCGGCGCGCCCCCGCGATCGCCGCCCATATTGTCCCGCGTTTTTACTTCGCAGGCTTGTACCAGCTGTCCAGACCTTCCTGGAGCTTCTTCGCAGCATCTTCCGGTGTCACAGTGCCGTTGATGACGTTGGCCGACTGAACCCAGGTTTCATTTTCGAGGTTCGGCGTGCCACGCGAAAGGATCTGGTAGGTCGAGCGAATGGTCGGCTTGCACTTTTCACGCCAGGAAACGAATTCCTGCGCCAGCGGATCGCTCATCTTCACCGCCGTCGAATTCAGGCTGAAGAAGCCCGGCAGCGCATTGGCGTAGATTTCCGCAAATTCCGGCGAAGAGACCCAGTTGAGGAACACCTTGGCCTGTTCGGCGTTCTTGCTGGAAGCATTGAGGCCGAGACCGATATCGTTGTGGTCGGAGATATAGCAGGTGTCGCCTGCAGTCTTAACCGGTGGCGGGAAAGCGCCCATCTTGAACTGGGCCTGTGTGTTGAACAGGCCGATTTCCCATGAACCTGCCGGATAAATGGCAGCACGACCAAGCGTGAAGAGATTCTGGCTGTCCGGATAGGTCTGCGCTTCGAAACCGTCGCCCAGATAATCCTTCCACTTGGCAAGAACCTTGAACGGCTCGACCCATGGCTCGTCGGTCAGCTTCTGCTCGCCAGCGATCAGCGCCTTGCGGCCTTCTTCGCCCTTCCAGTAGGTCGGTCCGATATTCTGGTAGCCCATGGTCGCGGCTTCCCACATATCCTTCGTGCCCATGGCCATCGGAATATAGGTGCCGTCAGCCTTGATCTTCTCAAGCACTTCGAAGAACTCGGCTTCCGTTGCCGGCGCCTTCAGTCCAAGCTTGTCAAAGGCTTCCTGATTGTAGATGAAGCCATGAATGACCGAAGCCATCGGTACGCAGAAGGTCTTCGAACCGTCGTCGGTAGACCATGCGGACTTGGCGACATCCGAGAAGTTCTTCATGCCTTCGAGATCGGTAAGATCGGAGAGCTTGCCCTTGTTGAACAGCTCGAGCGAGGTGTCGAACGGACGGCAGGAAATCAGATCGCCGCCCGAACCAGCATCGAGCTTGGCGTTGAGAGCCGCATTATATTCAGTCGGCGCGCTTGGCGCGAAATTGATCTTGATGCCAGGATTCTTGGCTTCAAAAGCCGGAATGATCTTTTCCTGCCAGATCTGCAGATCGTCGTTACGCCAGCTTTCGACCGTCAGCGTGACGTCTTCGGCGAGCGCAGCCGATCCCGACGCCAGAAGCGTGGAACCCAGCAACATGAGTTTCAACGTATTACGAACCATTTGACCTTCTCCCGTTTTTTTAGCGCGGATGCGCAAAAGAGGCGAAAGTACGCCAGACCACTTCGGTAGGATCACTCCTCGCGTTACGGGAAAAGTACCGGCCCCCGCCGGTGATCTCCATCCCAAATCCGCGTGATCCTCGCCCTCAGCGGCATTGCGCTCCCCTTCTGCTGAAATTAATGCCAAAAACGTACCAATTGTCCAGAGAAGTTTACGACTTTCGTGCAGAAAAATTGAAACCGGTCGTTTTTCTCAAATTTTATCAACGAATTAATCAATTTTTTCACAAGGCAACAAATCTGCTTGGTTAATGGTATTTTTTTGGTATCTTCAGGCCGGAGGTATCTTCATGACTGAATTCTTCATTGGCGTTGATGGCGGCGGCACAGGATGCCGCGCTGTAGTGGCGGGTAGCGATGGTGCGATTCTGGGTTCAGGGCGCAGTGGCTCTGCCAATATTGTCACCGATCCTCAGACGTCGCTCACCAATGTGATCGCGGCGATCGACAACGCTTTTGACGATGCCGGGCTGGGCAAGGCGCATTATGCAACCAGTCACGCAGTTCTCGGTTTGGCTGGCGGCAATGTGGAAGGTGCTGGCGTTCCGATAGAACGCGGCCTGCCCTTTGCGCACTCCAATGTGGAATTCGACGGTGTGATCGCCTTGCAGGGCGCACTGGGCGATCAGGACGGGATCGTCGCCATTCTTGGCACGGGTACGGCCTATATCACGCGCCAGAACGGTCGTATTCATTCGGTCGGCGGATGGGGGTTTCCTTTGAGCGATCTCGGCAGCGGCGCACGGCTTGGCCAAAGCCTGCTGCAAGAGAGCCTGCTCGTCCACGACGGCATTCATCCGCGCACGCGCCTGACGACCGACCTTCTGAACGAGTTCGACAATAATCCGGACAATCTTGTCGAGTTTGCTTGGACTGCGAAACCTGGTGATTTCGGCAAATATGCTCCGCGGATTTTCCAATATGCCACCGAAGGCGATGAAACAGCCCGCATGCTGCTGGAGCGTTCTGCAGGCTATGTCAGCGAAACGCTCGACGTGCTGATCAAACAGGGCGCGGAACGCATCAGCCTGCTTGGCGGCATGGCGCCGCTTTATGTGGATTGGCTGCCACCTCACCAGCAGAAACTTCTGGTCAAGCCTGCGGCTGATGCCTTGACCGGTGCCCTTCAGCTCGCCCTCAAACGATATGGCCCGCAAAATGGAAAGGCGCGCGAATGAGCGGAAATTTCAGCGCTTTTCTGCCCAAGAACTTGCAGGGCTCCGCCCCCTCTTCCGGTGGCCCGCTCTATATGCAATTGCGCCAGTCGCTGGAAACTGCGATTCGCGCAGGACAATTGGTTGACGGGGAAGCCCTGCCGCCGGAACGTGATATCGCGGAATATGCCAGTATCAGCCGTGTCACGGTGCGCAAGGCCGTGGACGATCTGGTCAAGGCCGGACTTCTTGTGCGTCGCCACGGTTCAGGCACGTTCGTCGTCCGTCCGAGTGAGCGCGTGCAGCAATCGCTCTCCATGCTGACCTCGTTTACCGAAGACATGGCGCGCCGCGGCATCACCACGCAATCCAGATGGCTGGAACGCGGCCTTTATTACCCTTCGCCTGAAGAGATGATGAAGCTGGGTGTTTCCTCGGAAACCCGCGTTGCCCGTCTCGGGCGACTACGTATAGCGAGCGACCTGCCGCTGGCCATTGAACGCGCCAGCCTTTCAAGTGAAATTCTGCCGGATCCGGACGCGGTGAAGGGCTCGCTTTATGCCGAACTCAGCCGCACCGGGTTTCGTCCTGTTCGTGCCGTCCAGCGTATAGCTGCCTGCAACATCAAGGACCCCGACGCGCGCATTCTCGGTGTCAAGGAGGGCGATGCAGGGCTGTCCATCGAGCGGATTTCCTATCTGCCGTCCGGTCGCGTGGTTGAATTCACAAAGTCGCTCTATCGCGGCGACGCCTATGATTTCGTAGCGGAGCTGACGATACCCCAGCCCTGACAAGGACCACGAATGAAAACGGCCCGTTTGCGGGCCGTTTCTTTTGTATCAGTTTAATGGTGTTTCGTGCCTTCACGAGCCAGTTCCGCAGTTGGATCGGCTGCAAGACGCTTGCGCGCCCGGTCGTCCATCAGCTCGTACCACATGGCGTTGAGCACGGCGAAAGCAGCAGCAAGCGGAAGTCCCAGCAACCAGGAAAAATACCACATTTTGCTTTCCTTTCTGATTAGTAAGCGTGATTGCTGTCGTCTTCGATCATGTCCTTGTCGACCTTGCCCCACAAGACCTTGTAGACCCAGGACGTGTAAAGGACGATCAGCGGCAGGAAGATGAGCGACACAACCAGCATGATGAACAGCGTCATATGGCTGGACGACGAATCCCATACCGTCAGGCTTGAACGAGGATCGATCGACGATGGCAGTAAGAACGGAAACATCGACACGCCGACCGACGAAATGATGCCGAAGATCGACAGTTTTCCGAACAGCAGCGGTGCCAGTTCACGGCGACTACGCAGTGCGATGAAGACTGCGAGTGCTCCCAGAATGCCAAGCGCCGGAGCGATCAGCAGGATTGGATAGTTCATATAGTTGGCAAACCATGCACCGTGATCCAGTTCGACGGTCTTGCGCAGCGGATTTGACGGTCCACCGGTCAGTATGGGGCTCGTAATCCGGTAGCCCGAAATCCACAGCCAGCTAACGACACCTGCCAGCACATAGAGCACGACTGTCAGAAGCGACGCGATACTGCCATAGGACCGGGCGCGTGCCTGAATGTCCCCGCTCGTCTTCAGTACCAGCCACGAAGCGCCATGCATGCAGAGCATCGTCACCGAAAGCACCCCGCAAAGCAGTGCAAACGGATTGAGGAGACCGAAGAACGAGCCTTCGTAGAAAATCTGAAAGTCATCGGCGATACGGAAGGGAATGCCTTGCAAGACATTGCCGACGGCAACGCCGAAGATGAGGGCAGGCACGAAACCGCCGATGAACAGCGCCCAGTCCCAGCCTCTCCTCCAGGCCTCACTCTCACGCTTGGAACGATATTTGAAACCGACCGGACGCAGGATGAGTGCGAACAGTATGGCAAACATCGCCAGATAAAAGCCCGAGAAGGATACCGCATAGAGCTGTGGCCAGGCGGCGAAAATGGCGCCACCGCCGAGAATGAGCCAGACCTGATTGCCTTCCCATACCGGGCCGATCGTGTTGATGATGATACGTCGCTCGACATCGGTTTTGCCAATGACTGGCATGAGGATGTCGACACCGAGATCGAACCCGTCCATCGCGGCAAAGGCGATCAGCAATACGCCGAGCAGCACCCACCAGATGAGACGCAGGGTTTCATAGTCCAACAAATCGCTGAGTATCATGATCCTTACTCCGCAGGTGCGATGCTTGCCGGGGCGAGTATTGCTTCCGGCTTGCTGTCAGGTTCAGGTCCAGCCTTGATGGCGCGGATCATCAGGCCCATCTCGATGATGAAGAGAACCGTATAGAGCGCGACGAAACCAAGTATGGTCAGCAATACGGTAGACGCACCGAGATTGGAGACCCCGACCGCTGTCGGCAATATGCCTTCGATGACCCAGGGCTGGCGACCGAACTCCGCGACGATCCAGCCCATTTCGGCTGCAATCCATGGCAGCGGTATCGCAAATACGGCAACACGCAACAAGAACGGGTAACGGTCGAGTTTACGACGCGCAGACAGCACGAAGAATGTGCCCGTCAGCAGGATCAGGAAGAAGCCGATGCCGACCATGATGCGGAAGGCCCAGAACAGAGGCAGGACGCCAGGAACGGTATCGTTCGCTGCCTGCGTGATCTGTGCGTCGGTTGCCTGACGCGGATCGTCGACATAACGTTTCAGCAGAAGCGCGTAGCCCATCCACTGGCTGTTGTCGGCAAAGACGTCCTTGACCTCCTGCGGAACAGCGTTCGTATCGCCAGCCGCGCGGATTTTCTGCAAGGCGTCATAAGCGACGATACCGTTGCGGATATGGTTTTCAGCACTTTCAACAAGATCGTTGATGCCCTGAATAGGGGTTGTGAGAGACCGTGTACCGATCAGGCCCATGACCCATGGAATATGTACTGCGAAATGGGTTTCACGCGCTGCCTGGTCCGGGAAGCCGAATACGGTGAACGAAGCCGGAGCTGGTTCTGTTTCCCACATGGCTTCGATAGCAGCGATCTTCATCTTCTGGTGTTCATTGGCCAGATAACCGCTTTCATCACCAAGGACGACCACGGAAAGCGTTGCGGCCAGACCGAAGGATGCCGCGATAGTCATCGAGCGCTTGGCGAGCTCCACCGAACGGCCCTTGAGCAGATACCAAGCCGAAACACCGAGGACGAACACCGACGCTGTGACATAACCGGCGGAAACCGTATGCACGAACTTGGCCTGTGCGACCGGGTTCATCAGCACCGCGAAGAAATCGGTGATTTCCATACGCATGGTTTCAGGGTTGAACGCTGATCCGACTGGGTTCTGCATCCAGCCATTGGCGATCAGAATCCACAGCGCCGAGAAATTGGAACCCGCCGCGACCGCGTAGGTCGCCATGAGGTGCCCAACTTTCGACAGGCGATCCCAGCCGAAAAAGAACAGACCTACAAAGGTTGCTTCAAGGAAGAACGCCATGAGGCCTTCAATGGCGAGCGGTGCGCCGAAGATATCGCCGACATAATGGCTGTAATAGCTCCAGTTCATGCCGAACTGGAATTCCATCACGATCCCTGTTGCGACGCCCATGACAAAGTTGATGCCAAACAGCGTACCCCAAAATTTCGTCATCTGCCGCCAGATGAGTCGCCCCGTCATAACGTAAACGGTTTCCATGATGGCAAGCAGCACGGAAAGACCCAAGGTCAGAGGTACGAAGAGGAAGTGATAAAGTGCCGTGATTGCAAACTGCAATCGCGACAGGGAGACAATATCGAGTTCCATCTCTTTAAGCCGGTAACCCGGCCCTCCTGGTGTTATGAACTGCGCTTCAACGCAGCCCCCTTTTGAACGCGGCGACTTCCTGGAAACCGTACTCCGCTTCAATTTCAAATATCGGTCCAGATATGGACATGGACTTCAAATCACTCTCCATGTCCGCGGGCTCACCTCATGGTCTCGAGGATTTCGCCAAAGCGCGGCGAACTCCTGTCTATGGACTCAACTAGAGCGCCCTGATTTAAAACAATGATCCGTTCGCAAATTTGCGCTTCACGGCGGATATGCGTGGCGATCAGCAATGTGCGTGAACCCGTCTTGACCTTGAGACGTTCAAGAACATCCTGCGCCGTCGCGGCATCCAGACCCTCGGTCGGTTCATCCAGCAGCCAGAGCGGAACATCGGTCAGGAAAAGGCGTGCAAGGGCCAGACGGCGTGCCTGTCCGCCCGACAGCCCCAGACCACCCTCGCCCAACATTGAACCCAGTCCGGCAGGCAATTCGCCAATAAACGAGCCTAGGCCTGCTGCTTGCAATGCATCCATCAGTTCCTGATCTTTTGCATCAATATGCGCCAGCCGGAGATTGTCGCGAAGACTGTCCTGAAAAAGCTCTGTTCGCTGCGTGAGAAGACGTGCTGGCAGAACAGCCACACTGCCTTCGTCTGCCGGAATTTCTCCGGCAAGCAGATTGAACAGGGTCGACTTGCCAGCGCCGCTGGTTCCGACGACGGCAACTCTCTCGCCCGCTGCAATATCGAGGTCGATGTTTTTCAAGGCATCGTGATCGGCGCCATCGTGGCGAACGGACACGTTTTTCAGTTGGATTGCGGCGCCATTCTCCGGTCTTTGCAGCGGCGTCAGCTCGGCACTGTCCTTCAGTTGGGGCGCAACGCGCTTGGCGGCGAGTATCGTGCGCCCGAGCTCCATAGCACCACGCCGCAATGCCGAAAAAGGCTCCATCGCACCAAGAATGATAAGCATTCCGAGCGCTGCAACAGGCGCGCCGATCATGCCCGTTTTCATTAAAGTTCCAACGGCGACGAGACCGCCTGCAAGGAGTGCCGCGTGAACGATGCCGAATCCGACACCGGTAACGATCTCGATGCGGTTCAGCTTACGATCCGATGCGGCGACATAGCCATCCGCGCGGGCGATTGCCAGCTGCTGGTTTTCGAGGCGTCCCGCCATAAGAAGTTCGGTTTGCCCGGCAACCAGATCGACGGTGCGGGCACGCAGCGCTTCCGTACCTTTTGCGCGCTGCCGCATGGATTTTTCAGAACGTCTAGCCGCAGCCAGTGGAATGCCAAGCCCTGCGACAAGCAGGACAAAGGCCACCAGTAGTCCGAAAAGCGGGCTCATCAAGCCGAGAGCGATGCCGGCCACAAGCGCGGTGGCAAGCGCGGCACCGACAGGCACCACCACGCGCAGATAAAGAGAGTCGAGCGCATCAATATCTGCGGTCAGGCGAAACAGCAGACGCGCCGGGCGTTTCAGAAGTGTATTTGCAGCGGTGGCGCGCGCCCAGCTACGGAACAGCTTTTCACGGAGTGCGGCAAGTATCGCAAGCGTTGCATCATGGGTGACGAGCCGTTCTAGATAACGCGAGCCGGTGCGCAGGATAGCAAGCAGACGAATACCGGCGGCAGGCGCGAACACATCGAACACAACCGCCGTAGCCATGCTCAAGCCTGCGATTGCCGTTGCCGTTATGAACCAGCCGGACAGGCCGAGCAGTGCAATACCGGCAAGAACGGTTACGGTTGCTGTCGCGATACCGGCAAGCAGTGCTGTTCCCTTGGTCCGGAAAAAGAGGCGCAGGATCGGCTGCAGTGACTGGAAACCGTTCATTCTGCTGCCCTCTTCTGCCAGACTGGATCGTTATCGGCGCTGCCATCCAGACGGACGATGCGATCCATCCTACGGGCAAGGGTTTCGTCATGGGTTGCAACGATCAGAGTCTTGCCTTTGGCGAGCTTGAGGAGACTATCGGCAATGATCGTTGCCGTTTCCTGGTCAAGATGAGCAGTGGGTTCATCGGCCAGAATGATATCAGCACCCGGATCGACAGCCGCGCGGGAAAGCGCCAGCCGCAGGGCCTCGCCTCCCGAAATTCCGGCCCCATTCTCGCCAATCAGGCTGTTGTCGGTGACACCCAGAACATGGCCGAGCGCCATGTCATCGATGATGGCTTTTGTGGCTTCCACTCCGGCTTGCCGACCAAGCGTGACGTTCTGCCGGGCCGAACCGGCGAAGATATGTGGCTTCTGACCGATCCAGCTCATCCTCGCGCGAAGCGCGGCTGCTGTGTCATCGGTCAGCCCGACATCTCCGATTTCGATCTGGCCAGTTTGTGGGGCCGTCAGCCCGGCAATAAGCGCCAGAACAGTCGATTTGCCGTATCCGCTTGGAGCCAGTAGCGCTACATGTTCGCCCGCCTGGATATTGAGGTTGAAGTCGCTGAGAACCTTGGCTCCGGTCCCATAACCAAAGTCGATATCGCAAAGAGCAACTGTAGGCGCCCTGCCAATTGCGGTTTGACTTTCACTCTTCCCGACGACCGGCATGGGATGTTCAGCCAGTTTTTCGAGGGCATCGATTGAGGCTTCGCCTGCCGAACGGTCGTGCCAGACGGCTGAAAGATCGCGCAACGGTTCAAAGAATGCGGGAGACAGAAGCAGGACGAAAAGCCCCTCCGCCAATGTCAGCTGGTGGCCCCATGCTCCGAAGTTGAGCTGTCCCAGCAGATGGAAGCCGATATAGACAGCAACCATGGCAACGCCGATGGCCGCAAAAAGCTCAAGCACTGCTGAAGATAGAAAGGCGATGCGCAGGACAGACATCGTCTTTGAACGCAAGGTTTCGGCATTGTCGCGCAACCGCTTCGCAGTCGCGTCCACGGCATGAAATGTGCGGATGGTTGCAAGGCCACGCAGACGGTCGAGCAGAAAGCCGTTCATGCCACCAAGGGCGGTCAGCTGCTTTTCGCTGGCAGCCTTTGCGCGCCAGCCGATCAGCGCCATGAAGATCGGTATCAGCGGCGCTGCAACCATCAGGACAAGCGCGGCAGCCCAGGAATACCAGAGAACCACCGCAAGTATTGCCATCGGCACCAGCATCAGGCGAATGCGCACCGGCACGAAACGGGAAAGATAGGGAACGACCATTTCCGCCTGTTCGGCGAGAATGCTTGCGGCCTCGCCGGATGACGGACGTGTCACATCGAGCGGCGAACGTTGCGCAAGCGCCGAAACAGCGTCGGTTCGAAGTCGCGAAAGTTCCTGTCGGGCAGCGTCGAAAGCTTTTGCCGCGCCTGCACCGTCAAGGAGGCTGCGCAGGCATCCGAGAATGAAAATGCCTGCCGCGCTGTAATAGATAGAGTCATCAAAGCCGGTATCAGCCAGCCGTCCGATGGCATAAGCGAGAATGCCCGCTTGCGGTAGCCAGAGAAGTGCGGCTAGTGCCTGAAAATATGCCCCCCGCGTCAGCAAGGACGGAACAGGACGACGTTGCGAGCGACGCGACTTTTGTTGGTCGCCTGCCGCTTCGCCGTCTTCTGCCGTCACTGTTTCCGTTCGGGGGACAACGGATGTCACTCTCGCTTAGGCTCCTTTTTGGCCGATGCTCGCCCACGCCCAAGCGCCACGATCCTGTCCGTGGTTTCAAGGAAGCGGGTCACCTTGGCGCCAAGCGCCAGAAGACTGGTCAAACGGTCGGTATCGAGCCGCTTGACGTCGTCGTACCAGTTGGTCAGCCTTTCGATCAGGCCGTACATGTCCTTCATGCGATCCTGCGCATAAAGATCGCTATCGCCTTCCGGCTGTTCCATCAGGATTTCACGCAGAACGGTAAGCGTGGGATCAATCTCGCGCTTCTTGCGTTCTTCAGCGAGCGTACGCAGAATCTGCCACACATCGTCGGGCGTCGTGAAGAAATCGCGACGATCACCGGGAATGTGCTTCAGCAGTACCAGATTCCAGCCCTGCAACTCGCGAATACCCATGGACACGTTCGAACGCGACACACCGAGAGCATCGACGATCTGGTCGGCGCATAGAGGCTCAGGCGATATATAAAGCAGCGCATATATCTGCCCCACGGTGCGGTTGATGCCCCAACGGCTGCCCATTTCTCCGAAGTGGAGTACGAACGACTGAACGATTGGCGACAATTCCAAAATTCTCTCTCCCGTAAATTCTGAATTTTCAGAAATTACTGAAATTCAGATAATTCAATTGGCCTCATCCTTCAATCCGCATGTCCCTGGCGAAAGCCCGAATGGACAATTGGCCGCAGCCCTTGGGCACTCCTCCAAATGCCCGAAAACAAGACAGGCCGCCGCTTCCACTCCGCAGTCGGTGGGCAGTCAGGCAAGGGATTCGGCAAATGGCAGATAATGTTTCCAGTCGGCAGGATAGCCGGTCTTGAAGCGAACTCCAAAACAGGTCTCCGGGCAGACCGGACGCGACAGCCACCGCTTTCATCACGGAGCGGCGAATTTCCCCATTTGGTGCGACGGAAAACGTAAGTTTTCCGCCCTCTCCGCACCCTCAAACATGACACCTACAGACCTATAGCGGGTCGGAAGATGAAGGCAGCTCCTTGCTGTCCTGCGTTCTGTCGCGATGGATCACGGCGCGGCTGAGCAGCATGAGCGTTACCGGCGTCGTGACAACCACAAAGACGGTAATGAGCACTTCATGCAGAATCGGCTTCGATTGCAAGATGGAGAAAAATATGATCGACGCGATCAAGATTCCTCCGGCCCCGAATGAAGAGCCAAGCGTGGGGGCATGAACACGTTCGTAAAAGCTTTTGAAGCGAACCAGTCCGATGCATCCGACAAGTGTCAGGAACGCACCGGCGACCAGAAAGAATGAAATGACGACAGCGGCCCATACGGGAAGTTCACTAGCGTTGATCATTCGATCACCTCTCCGCGCATGAGGAACTTCGAAAGCGCAACAGTGGCGACGAAACCGAGAAGAGCGATAATCAGCGCGGCTTCGAAATAGATGATGCTGCCCGTGCGTATGCCGAACGTGATCAGGAGCAGGAGCGCGTTAAGATAAAGCGCATCGGTCGCGAGAATACGATCCTGCGCGCGCGGGCCGATCACAAGCCTGTAGACCGCGCAACCCATGGCGCCGAGAAGCATCAGTTGAGCGGCAAGCAGGGACCAGAAGATGATGACTGCGCTCATGCGGATTTCTCCTCTTCCACGATGTCTGCGGCGCCGAATATCTTGATAAGCGGCTGCTCGTACCTTCCCTTGATCGTATCGCGCCACGCCTGCGCGTCATCCAGATCGAGCACATGGATAGTCAGTTCACGTCTGGCGGCGTTATAATCCACCCAGGCCGTACCCGGAGTCGCAGTGATTATGCAGGCGAGGACAGCCAGCGCAGTCCGGTTCTCTAGATCAAGCTGAATAACGACGAAGCCCGGACGGCGCTTGCGTTTGCGCGACAAAATAATGCTCGCAACCGTGATGTTCGATTGCAGGATGTCATAGCTCATGGCTCCAAACAGCCAGAGCATCGTCGGGAGCGAACGGATATGGTTCTTCTGCGGCTGCAAGGCGGTCATGACCAGACATGCAATCAGCGCAATAATTGCCCCAAGCAGAAGCTGCGCCCGTGTGAAGCCGTTCAAAAGCAACCAGAACAGAAGCAGCGAGACGAAAAGAAGTGGGTAAGGCAGGATTTTCTTCACTGTGCCTCCTCCGTTTCGGGGCCCGCGCGCGGCGCGTTGAGTACGCTGCTGATATAGGACGCCGGATTGTGCAGTGCGCGTGCGGTTTCATCCATATATCGCATCGCCGGACCGGCTGCGATCGTCAGGGCCAGACAGATCGCCAGAAGGCCTGCAATCGGCACGACTTCGCGCACCAGAACGCGTGGCACATTGCCCTCGAGCGAAGCCCAAAATGTGCGAATGCCGGTACGTGTCATCGCGATCAGCGCTGAAAGACCGGACAGCAGAAGAAGCACGACCAACGCCCAGCTTGCCGGGCTGACAGGCATTGCGAGCTGCGGCGTCGTACCGTCGCCGTTGAAAACGGCGGCGAGGATCAGGAACTTGGCAATGAAACCCGAGAATGGCGGCAGGCCGATCAGCAATATTGCGCAAATGGCGAAACATGTGCCGAGGACGGCGAGAGTCGCAGGCAGCACAGTCCCGATTTCGTCCTCGTCTTCTTCCTCCTCATCGTCACCATAGGCTTCCATGGTAACGGCAAGAACGTTGGCAGCCGCGTCCTGGCCGCGCTCGATCAGTTCGATCAGCAGGAAAAACGCTGCGATGGTGAGTGTTGAACTGACCATATAGAACAGCGCGGCGCCGGTCATGGCCGTGTTCCCGCTGCCGATTGCAGCCAGCAACGTACCGGAGGACACGAGGATGCTGTAACTGGCGAGCCGTCCCATTGCCTGCGACGCAACGACACCGATCAAACCGAAGGCAAGCGTGACCATTCCACCAAAATAGAGCCAGTCATTACCGAAGCCATAGGAGGAACCGGCACCGATACCGAACATCAGCGGCGACAGGCGCAGAAGGACGTAAATACCGACCTTGCTCATGATGGCGAAAACAGCCGCCACCGGTGCTGCCGCTGCCGTATAGGTCGGCGCGAGCCAGAAATTGAGCGGCCACATACCTGCCTTCACAAGGAATGCGACGCCAAGAACGGCCGCGCCCGCTTCAAGCAACATACGGTCCTCGGGTGCTACCTGCGGAATCCTCTGTGCAAGGTCGGCCATGTTCAATGTGCCGGTCACACCATAGATCAGGCTGACGCCGATCAAAAACAGCGACGATGCAACCAGATTGACGGCAATATAATGCATGCCGGCCTTTACGCGCGCCGGACCGGAGCCATGCAGCGCCAGGCCGTAGGAGGCCGCCAGCATAACTTCGAAGAAGACGAAGAGGTTGAACAGATCGCCGGTCAGAAAAGCGCCGTTCAGCCCCATCAGCAAAAGCTGGAAAATCGTATGAAAATGCGGACTGGCCTTGTGCCAGTGGGCAAGCGCAAAGCTGAGAGAAGCCATGCCGAGCACGCTGGTCAGAACAAGCATAAGGGCAGCCAGACGATCCAGAACCAGCACGATGCCGAATGGCGCAGGCCAGTTGCCGATCAGGTAAACCAGAGCGTCAGGCGCTTTTTCGCTCGCCATGCCCGCAAGCGTGATGGCAATCGCGATCAGCGCCAGCGTCGAGACGGAGTTGATGGCCATCTTGAGCTTGCGCTTGCGTTCATCGAACAGCAGCAGGATTGCTGCCGTGACGAGCGGCAGGACAATCGGAGCGACGATGAGGTGCATTTTCCAGTCCAACATCAGTTCTCCTTGCCGTCTACGTGGTCCGTACGCGTCAACCCGCGCGAGGCGAGCAGCACGACAAGGAAAAGTGCGGTCATTGCGAAGCCGATGACGATGGCAGTCAGAACGAGCGCCTGCGGCACCGGATCGGTATATTGCGCGGCCTGAACCTCAACGCCGCTATCAAGTACCGGAGCCGCATTCGTGCGCAGACGCCCCATCGAAAAGATGAAGAGATTGACTGCGTAGGAAACCAATGAAAGGCCGATTGCCACCTGGAAGGTACGTGGGCGAAGAATGAGCCACACGCCGGATGCCATCAATACGCCGATTGCCAGAGCAAGAACGAGTTCCATCAGTTCTCCTCCTTCGTTGCGGCGAGCTTCTCAACACGGTGTTTACGGAGCGATTGGTGCGCCAGAGCGATCAACACCAGCACGGTAGCGCCGACCACGAGGGTGAAGACGCCGAGATCGAACAACAGTGCACTTGCCGTCGGCATTTTCCCGATAAACGGTATTTCCGTATACTGGAAAAAGGTGGTGAGAAACGGATAGCCGAAGAACCACGAACCCGCCCCCGTCGCGGCTGCAAACAGCAGTCCGAGTCCGATCCAGCGCAATGGCAGAATACGCAAGCGGTCTTCGACCACGCGCGCGCCCGACGCCAGATATTGCAGCAGGAATGCAATTGCGAGCGTGATACCTGCCGCGAACCCGCCGCCCGGCAGATCATGACCGCGCAGGAACAAATGCACTGCCAGCACGATGATGACCGGGAAAAGCCATTGCATGATGACCGAGGGTACGGCCAGATAATCGGCCAGTGTTTCGCCCGCCTTGCGATCAGGTGCGGCCTCGTCATAGGCATCCTGAATCTTCTGCTGTGCGGTCGAACCCGTCGTATCGGATGCAGGACGGAAACGACGCAGGAGCGCGAAGACCGTCAGACCCACAATGCCGAGAACGGCGATTTCGCCAAAAGTATCGAAAGCGCGGAAATCGACCAGAATGACGTTCACGACATTCTTGCCGCCGCCGCCCGAATAGGCGTTTTCGAGGAAATAGTCGCCGATGCTGCTGGGCGATATGCGCGTCATCACGGCATAGGCAATGACGGCCACCCCTGCCCCACTGCCGATTGCGAGCAGCAAGTCGCGGTAGCGGCGGATACGTGGGCCGATTTGCACCGGAATCGGATCGGGATCTTCCCAGCGCTTGGGCAGCCAGCGAAGCCCGAGAAGCAGCAGAACGGTGGTGACGATCTCGACCAGCAACTGCGTCACGGCGAGGTCGGGCGCGGACAGCCAGACGAAGGTGATGCAGGTGATAAGCCCCGCACCGCCGAGAAGGATCAGTGCCGCCAGTCGGTGATACTTGGCCTGATAGGCCGCACCGATGGCACAGGCCCCACCAAGGATCCAAAGTCCCGCAAAAATGGGATCGACCGGCTGTGCGCCGAGCGAGCCCGCCTGCAGCCCCGATGATAAAATCGGCCACGCAGCGGCAAAGATGGCCACCGCAACGACGATACGAAGCTGTGGTTGCAGGCGACGGGTACTGAGAAAGGCTTCTGCCTTACGCGCCCAGTTCCATGACAACGTCACCAGAACACGCTCGAAAATGCGCTGTCCCTGCAAGTGCCGGAAGAATGGCGGGCCATCTTCACTGGTTGCAAGATAGTTCTTCAGCATCCAGTGCAGAAGAATGCCGCCGATCATGGCAACGATACTCATCATCAGCGGCAGGTTGAAGCCGTGCCAGACCGAGAGACTATATTCAGGCGTGGCTGTGCCCAGCACCGACTGAACAGCCGAATGCAGGAACGGCCCGATGGAGAGACCCGGAATAATACCGATCAACAGGCAAAGCAGAACCAGAAGCTCGATAGGACGGCGCATCCAGTGCGGCGGCTCGTGCGGCTCATGCGGCAGGTCATGCGGCGGAGGCCCGAAAAATGTCGAATAGATGAAGCGCACCGAATAGGCGACCGTGAAGATACCGGCAATCGTGGCCACGTAAGGTGTGATTGTATCGAGCCACGACGCCATATGCGTTTCTACCGCTTCGGCAAAGAACATTTCCTTGGAAATGAAGCCGTTGAGCAACGGCACGCCCGCCATGGCCGCACTCGCCACCATGGCAAGCGTTGCCGTATAGGGCATGGGACGCAACAGGCCGCTCAGCTTGCGCATGTCACGTGTGCCGGTCTCGTGGTCGATGATACCCGCAGCCATGAACAGCGATGCCTTGAAAATCGCATGGTTGACCATGTGGAAGATCGCGGCAACGGCAGCAAGCGGACTACCAAGGCTAAGCAGAACGGTAATCAGGCCAAGGTTGCTGATCGTCGAATAGGCGAGCAGTCCTTTGAGGTCCTGCTGGAAAACAGCAAAGAAGCTGGCGATCAGGAGCGTTATCAGACCGGCCGAACCGACGATCCAGAACCACTCTTCGGTACCGCTGAGAACCGGCCACAGACGGGCCAACAGGAAGACGCCTGCTTTAACCATGGTTGCCGAATGCAGGTAGGCCGATACCGGCGTCGGTGCTGCCATGGCATTCGGAAGCCAGAAATGGAACGGAAACTGCGCACTCTTCGTGAAAGCACCGAGCAGGATCAGAATGAGCGCCACGCTGTAAAGCGGATGTGTTCGAACGATGTTGCCCGCCGCCAGAACCTTGTCGAGATCGTAGCTTCCGACGATATGGCCGAGGATCAGAACGCCTGCCAGCAGACAGAACCCACCTATGCCGGTCACCGTCAACGCCATGCGCGCGCCATCGCGGGCACTGGCATTATGATACCAATACCCGATCAACAGGAACGAGAAGATGCTGGTCAGTTCCCAGAACACGGCGAGCAATATCAGATTGCCTGACAGAACCACGCCGAGCATCGATCCCATGAAGGACAGAAGGAACGAGAAGAACCTCGGGACGGGATCTTCGGGCGACATGTAATAACGCGCATAAATGACGACCAGCAGGCCGATGCCCGTGATGAGCATCGCGAAAAGCCAGGCAAAGCCGTCCATGCGAAAGGTGACATTGAGGCCGTAGGCTGGAAGCCATTCTACGGTGCCGCGAAGCACCTTGCCGTCTGATACGATGGGATAAAGGCTGGCGGTAACGATAAAGGCAACGAGCGCAATCGCTGCCGTAAACCAGGCCGAACCACTACGATCCGCCCCCCTGAATAATCCGGTTATGGCGCTGCCGAGAAAGGGTAGAAGGACAAGCAGGAAAAGCATTCTGCCGTCCATCGTCATGCGCCACAGGCCTCCTAGCCGAAATCAAGGTTGATCCGAAGCAGGCACCGCTCAAGAAAACAGCAACAGAATCGCTCCGGCAAGTTGTAGAGAGGAATCATATATTCCGATGGCTTTATTATGACCGGCCACGGAACATTATGGCAATAGCTTTCAATGGCTTATCGCGTAAATTTGAATCATTTTATCGTTCCTTACGCCGGAAAATCTATAATTTATCGACTGCTTCGAAGTGCGATACCTAGCTGCCGGTGATATTGACCCGAAAATCTTTCAGCCAGATGACACACATCTTATCTTGAGGTGTACCGCAAACATGGTTCTAACCGTCGAGCAAAATTGCCGACAGTCGTTGGGCTTGAACGCGAATATCCGGCACCGCAGTAACTTCCCAGAATGCGCCTTTCGTAACCGGTCCAATGGCGAAAAAGGGGCCTGAAGGCTCTCCTCGCGCATTGAGAACCTGCAGATCACGCGTGACATCGAAACCGAGATCCAGTGCATCCGGTCGTGCCAGCCCATGCTCCAAAAGGCCGGTCAACGCGGCGTTGCGGGTCGTCGAAAATCGAGGATTACCGCCGCGACAATCGATAACGGTTGCTACATGCAATTTTTCGACCTGTTCGCTACGTCGCGGGCGATAGCGGATTTCCATCCCTTCGCCTTCATCGCGCACCGAAACCAGATGACCTGCCGAAACTTTAAGCTGCCCACTGTTCACGGCAGCTTCAATGCGATCGGCAACTGCGGGTGCCATGCGGTGCCGATGCACATCCCACCATGGACGCAGGTGGCGAAGGAAACTGCGGCGCTGCGATATAGGCAATCCTGCCCAGATGTGCTGCGTATGCGGGCGCAGACCATCCATCACACCGCGCCAGCCGGACCCGGCTTTTTCCGCTTTAATCGCCATGGTGCGCACGCGCTGCATGAGCTGCGACAGGCCCAGCGATACGGGCAGATCGTCTGCCTCTATCGAATAGGCTTGTGTCGGAGAATGACGCGCGGGCAGAAGTCCGCGCCGCGAAATCGCGTTTATTTCAGCACTGTGGCCATTATCAAGCAGCGACAATACGCTATCGATCATCGACAAGCCTGTGCCGAATATCGCGATCGGAGCATCTGTAGGCACATCAAAATAGCCGTTGCTCGACCAGTATTCCGTAACGTGCTTGCCGGATTTTGCGATGGCAGCTTCGTTACCCGTAGCAAGAATGACTGCATCGGCAGCGAAGGCTTCTCCGGTTTCGGTGACAACGGTCGGCCTGCCGTCCTTCAGCGCTACATCGACGATGCCGATTTTCTCAATCATCAGACGCGGGTCACCTTCGCAAAGGTAAGGTGCGACCAGATTCTCCAGATAAGAGCGGTATAATTTGCGCGGTGCAAAACTATGAGGCTCCCACGGGTGGCCACGAGCGGCAACGCCGCCCGACTGCAACCAGTTCAGGAAGTGATCCGGCTGATCGGGAAATGCACTCATATTGCTGGCGCGGACATTGAGAAGATGGCTCGGATTTTCCGTCGCGTAGGCAATCCCTGCCCCAATTTGGCCCGAGCGCTCGAAAATTCTCACGGTTGAACCAGGCGAACGGCGAAGTAACTGTGCGGCCAGAATGATGCCACTTGCGCCTGCGCCGATGATGATAAATGACTTCAAACTATCGTGACCTCGTCCCGTTTCACGACAACGACACGAAAAGCGTGCCGTCAGATTATCGTTTTAAATCCCACTGTTTTAGTTAGATTCCAATAAACGAGCTCTCTTGTAAACCCCATAAAACCGGGATGCTCCCAGTGTCGGGGGCATCTTTTGGCGCCTGTTCATCTGGAGTGGATGATCGAAAAGTAAACAGTGAAATGCGGCGAACCACAGATCGTTGACAGTGTGTTTCAGAAACATGGGCTGGCTTCCGAAGTCCGAATAACAATATTTCTCTCAACATCATTCATGAGGCTGCCTTGAAAATCCCAAGCCAGACAGCCCCCCGCTAGACCGCTGAAACACAGGACAGAGCAATGAACAATTCCCTGCTGAATTCCATCAAGAAGCGCCGCACGCAGTATGCGCTGGGTAAGTCCCTTCCGCTTTCGAACGAAGACACCGCCGAGCTGATCCGTGAAGCGGTCAAGCATACGCCCTCTTCGTTCAACTCGCAGAGCTCTCGCGCTGTGATCCTGTTTGACGCCGAGAGCGACAAGCTGTGGAACATCACGAAGGAAGCGCTTCGCCAGATCGTCCCTGCCGACGCTTTTGCGCAGACGGAAGCCAAGATCGACAGCTTCGCCGCCGGTGCCGGTACAGTTCTGTTCTTTGAAGATCAGAACGTTGTTAAGGGTCTTCAGGAGAACTTTCCGCTTTACGCTGATAATTTCCCGATCTGGTCCGAACAGTCGGGTGGCATGGCGCAGCATTCGGTCTGGAGCGCGCTTGCCGATGCAGGCATCGGCGCCAGCCTTCAGCATTACAACCCGCTGATCGATCAGGAAGTCGCCAAGGCCTGGGATATTCCATCGTCCTGGAAACTTCGCGCACAAATGCCGTTCGGCTCGAACGAACAGCCTTTTGCTGAAAAAACTTTCATGAACGACAACGACCGCTTCAAAGTGTTCGCTTAATCGCGTGATTGCTTAGCATGAATTGAGCCGGAGGAATTTTCCTCCGGCTTTTGCATTTCAGTGGTAAAATATTTCACGAAACCATTGTTCCCTCCCACAAAGCTGGATGTAATGCAGCGGCTTCAAGGAGAGTCGCGCCCAAAGCGACAAGCACCTGGAGCTTCATCAATGCAGGGCCGCAATCATACGGATTGCGCAGCCCGGAGGGGAAGTTGCATGACGACTAAAATTCCGTCACTCACTCAAAATATCTCTAAGGCAGGCCACCCGACGCACGGTCTGGGAAGGAAGCTGTTGCGCGCATCCATTCCGGCCGCGCTGGCATTCACGCTCTTTCTGTCGGCATCACCCAAGGCTGTGGAAGCAGCCACTCCGGCCGATACGCTTGTCATGGCGATGAGCATTGACGACGTCATCTCTCTCGACCCGGCGGAAATCTTCGAGATCACGACGTCTGAGGTGCTGACCAGCACATATGAACGGCTCATCACCACGGATACCAAGGACCCAACCAAGATCATTCCGCAGATTGCCGAAAGCTGGAATTTTTCCGACGATGGGAAGTCGATCACATTCAAGATCCGCAAGGGGCTGAAATTCGCTTCCGGCAATCCACTGACCGCGCAGGACGCAGCCTATTCGTTGCAGCGCGCGATCAAGCTCGACATGAGCCCGGCATTCATTCTGGGCCAGTTCGGCCTCACCCGCGATAATGCCGAGCAGAACATTGTCGCGACCGACGATGAAACGCTTGTATTCACCACCGGAAAGGCGTTTGCGCCGAGCTTCGTCCTGAACTGCCTGACATCCAGCGTCGCGTCGATTGTCGACAGCAAGCTGGTTAAGGAGCATGAGCAGAAGAAGGAAAAGACCAAGGATTTTCCTTACGAAACCGATTTCGGCTACGAATGGCTGAAGAACAATTATGCCGGTTCCGGACCTTTCGCGCTTAAACAATGGCGGGCGAATGAAGTCCTGCTTCTGGAACGCAACGAAAATTATGCCGACGCAAAACCAGCTATGAAGCGTGTTATCTACCGCCACGTGAAGGAAGGCGTTTCGCAGCGCCTGCTTTTGCAGGCGGGCGATATCGACGTCGCACGCAATCTGGAACCCGGCGACATTGAAGAATTGGGCAAGGACCAGAAGTTCCACGTCATCAACGCACCGAAGGGGCGCGTCTATTATCTGGTCGCCAACCAGAACGTTCCTGAACTTGCAAAGCCCGAAGTCCGGCAGGCGCTCAAATATCTGATCGATTACGACACGATTGAATCGAAGCTGATCAACGGGATCGGTCGCACCCACCAGTCCTTCCTGCCGCTCGGCATGTTCGGCGCGGTCGATGACAAACCGTTCAGCTACAACGTCGACAAAGCCAAAGAACTGCTCGCAAAGGCTGGCCTCAAGGATGGCTTCAAGGTGACGCTCGACG
This sequence comes from Ochrobactrum vermis, assembly GCF_002975205.1. Lineage (NCBI taxonomy): Bacteria > Pseudomonadati > Pseudomonadota > Alphaproteobacteria > Hyphomicrobiales > Brucellaceae > Ochrobactrum > Ochrobactrum vermis. Next base: position 1,390,276 of record NZ_PCOC01000002.1, read on the forward strand.
TGCGCAACAACCAGCCATTTGTCGGTATCGCGGAAAACATCCAGCAAACCATGGGCAAGGCGGGCATTCAGGTCGAAATCCTGCAGGGCGATGGCAAACTGACGACCACCAAGGTTCGTGCACGCAAACACCAGATGGCGCTTGGCATCTGGGGGCCGGATTATTGGGATCCGCATACCAATGCCGTCACCTTTACCAATAATCCGAACAATGGCGAAGACGTCTCGATGCGCACCAATGCCTGGCAGGCGCATTGGGAAATTCCGGAACTGACAGCCGAAACGATGGCTGCTGCTGAAGAGCGCGACACCGCCAAACGCGAGGCGATGTATCACGATCTTCAAAAGAAGTTCCAGGAAACAAGCCCGTTTGCGATCATCTATCAGCAGATTGAAACGGCTGTGACAGGCTCGAATGTGCACGATTTCAACATGGTGGCCGATGCCAACTATGTTCAGACAGTCACGAAGGACTAGAGCATGTCTCCCGAAAGTGGGAACCGGTTTCGGGATAAAGACATGCGTAAAAACAAACAGTTAGAGAATTTCCGATGATTCAGGCAAAACAGGAAATGCTCTAACTGGATACGAAAAGGCCGGGCAAAGCGCCCGGCCATTTTACTTCCCGTCGTCGAAACTGAACGGCGGCAATTGCTCGAGCGCGGATTTCAGTGCTTCAGACCAGCTTTCCGATACAGTCTGATAATAAGGATCGGTAGCCTCAAACCGTTTGCGGGCACCCGTTTTGAAGCTGTCTGCTTCATAGATCTGCATATCGAGCGGCAATCCCACCGAAAGATTGGCTTTCAGCGTGGAGTCGAAGGAGACAAGCAGCAGCTTCACCGCTTCCTCGAAACTCATTTGCTCCTGATAGGCGCGTACAAGGATGGGTTTGCCGTATTTGTTCTCACCAATCTGGAAGAATGGCGTATCAACCGAACTCTCGATGAAATTGCCCTCGGGATAGATATAGAAAAGGCGCGGCTGCCCGCCCTTGATCTGTCCGCCGAGAATGAATGAAGCGCCGAAAGCATCGGCACTCTGACCGCCTGTGGCGGAGTTCTGGATCACTTCCTTGACGGTATCGCCAACGAGACGTGCAATCTGAAACATCGAAGGCGCATCGAAAACTGACGGATGCCTGTCTGCCGGAGCCTTCATGCGTTCTTCCAGAAGGCTTGCGACGGCTTGCGTGGTCGCGAGGTTTCCAGCCGAAAGCAGAACAATCACGCGCTCACCGGGTTCAGACCAGCTCCGCATCTTCGTAAAGACGGAAATATTGTCGAGCCCGGCATTCGTCCGTGTATCGGACATGAACACAAGGCCACGATCGATTTTCATTCCAACGCAATAGGTCATAAGCAATATCCGGCAGGCAACTCGCTATCCAGAAGGATCACTGCCCTACATTGATGTGAACCGCAAGGCTTTCCATTGTGCCACCCAGACGGACGCCAGAAATCGGCGCAGCATCGCGATAATCGAGCCCGGTTGCAATTCGCACGTAACGGTCGTTCGGGCAAACATTGTTGGCGGCGTCAAAACCGACCCAGCCCAGACCGTCAATATGAGCTTCAGCCCATGCGTGACTTGCGGTCTGCTCTTCCACGCCTTCCATCATCAGATATCCCGATACGTAACGGGCCGGAATGCCGATGAGCCTGGCCGTCGAAAGGAAAATATGCGTGTGATCCTGGCAAACGCCTTTCCCGGTTTCCAATGCACTTTCGGCATCCGTTGAAACGCTCGTTGTTCCAGGCATATAGGCGACGGCCTTGTGTATGGCGTTCATCAGCTCGTGCATCAGGGCAAGCCGTTCCAGTCCGGACGGAAGATCACCCGCCAGAGCCCTGACGCGCTGACCCGGAGTGGTCAGCGGCGTTTCGCGTTCGAAGAGCCAGAGCGGCGCATAACCATAGACAGGCCCCAATACGCCAACCCTGTCTTCCACATCGATGCTGCCACTGGCTGTTATGATGATTTCATTGATATTGCGGGCATGTTGGACCAGATCTGTCTTGTTACCGAAGCCGTCGACATAGGAAACCTCGGGCTCTCCACCTTCGATCTTCAGTTCCCAGTGTTTGACAAGCTGACCCGGCACGGTTGGCGGACGCAGCCGCAACCTTTGCACGGCATAAGGAACCGGATGCTCATAGCGATAATGTGAAACGTGCCGGATGTTGAGCAGCAAGCGAAGACCTCAATAGAAATTATAGGTTTCAGCGATCTCGTTGCCGAGCCGGTTATTGCGGTCGATGAATTCGGTCAGGAATTCATGCAAGCCTACGTCGAAAATCGCGGATATGTCCTGATTTTGCAGGCTTGCATAAATTTTGTCCGCTGTCTCGTGGCAGGCGGCGCGATGGTCGTAATCTTTTGACAGATAATCCAGATGTTCGGCGATGCTGCGATAGCAGTAATTGAGTGAGCGCGGCATACGGCCATTCAGGATCAGATAGTCCGCAACCTGTGCCGGACGGTAATCACCATCATAAACCCAGCGATAGGAGCGGTGTGCGGATACAGAGCGCAGGATCGATTCCCATTGATAATTGTCCAGTGTCGTTCCGACATAGGATATCGCGGGCAGCAGGACATAATATTTCACATCGAGAATACGAGCCGTGTTATCGGCGCGTTCGATAAATGTGCCGAGGCTTGCAAAATCGAAGATTTCATTGCGCAGCATAGTGCCATGAAATGAGCCGCGAATGAGCGCGGTCTCGCGCTTGATCTGATCGAGAAGCTGTGGAAGGTCGCTTTCTTTCAACGGCTTGCACAACGTTTTCTTTAGCGCCATCCATGCTTCATTGATGCTTTCCCACGCTTCACGTGTCAGCGCCGTACGTACCATACGGCCATTGGATCGGGCGGTTTCAAAACATGTCATCACGCTTGACGGGTTATCCGCGTCACGCAGCAGGAAATCCGCGACATTGGCGGCGTTATAGACATCGTATTTTGCGGAGAACCCCTGACTTGCACCTGCAGAAACTGCGACCGAAGACCACTCCTCCGGCGCGTCAGATGTTTTCGTCAATGCCATGCGCAGTCCCGCATCAACGAGGCGTGCCATGTTTTCGGCGCGCTCAATATAGCGGAACATCCAGTAAAGTCCGTTTGCCGTACGGCCAAGAAGCATAAATCATTCCCCTTTCGCGCCCTGATCTTGTCGTCAGTTGCTGCACGTTGATGCAGTTTCAGTCGTCGAGTACCCACGTATCCTTGGTTCCACCGCCCTGGCTGGAGTTCACGACAAGCGATCCCTCCTTCAACGCCACACGCGTGAGCCCGCCGGGCGTTATGCGGATACGGTCGGAAACCAGAACGAAAGGGCGGAGATCGACATGGCGCGGTGCCAGCCCGCTTTCAGTGAAGATGGGTGTCGTTGACAGTGCAAGCGTTGGCTGCGCGATATAATTGCGCGGCCTTGCCTTCAGTTTTTCTGCAAAAGCATCACATTCAGCCTTTGTCGAAGCCGGTCCGACCAGCATTCCGTAGCCACCGGAACCATGCACTTCCTTGACGACAAGCTCGGCCAGATTGTCGAGCACATAAGCCAGGCTGTCCGGCTCGGAACAACGCCATGTCGGCACATTTTCCAGAATGGCTTTGCGGCCCGTGTAAAACTCTATGATTTCCGGCATGTAGGAATAGATCGCCTTATCATCGGCGATGCCGGTTCCGGGCGCATTGGCAATGGTTATGTTTCCGGCTCTATAGACATCCATGATGCCGGGAACACCAAGTGTGGAATCCGGTCTGAAAGTTAGCGGGTCAAGAAACGCATCGTCAACACGCCGATAAAGCACGTCGATGGCGCGGTATCCTTGCGTGGTTCGCATTGCGACACGCCCATCGACGACGCGCAGGTCGCTTCCCTCCACCAGTTCGACACCCATCTGGTCGGCAAGGAATGCATGTTCGAAATAGGCTGAATTATAGATGCCGGGCGTCAGCACCGCGACGGTTGGCACATCCTGCGTGCCCGGAGGCGCAACGCTTGCCAGCGACTGGCGCAGCAACTGCGGGTAATTCTCGACCGGACGGACCTTGACGTTCTGAAACAGCTCGGGAAAGAGCTGCATCATCGTCTCGCGGTTTTCCAGCATATAGGAAACACCGGATGGCGTGCGCGCATTATCTTCCAGCACATAGAACTGGTTTTCGGCGGTTCGCACGATATCGACGCCGATAATATGGGTGTAGACGTTGCCCGGAGGACGAAAACCGATCATTTCCGGCAAGAAGGCTTCATTCCTGAAAATCAGCTCTTTCGGAATGCGCCCTGCCCGGACGATTTCCTGACGATGATAAATATCGTCAAGAAAGGCATTGAGCGCCATGACGCGCTGTTCTATGCCCTGCGACAGACGCCGCCATTCCTGACCTGAAATGATACGCGGGATAATGTCGAAGGGAATGAGGCGCTCGCCCGCTTCCTGATCGCCATAGACGGCAAAGGTTATGCCCGTCTTGCGGAACACGCTTTCGGCGTCATCGCTTTTCTGTAGAAGTTTGTGCGGATCCTGCTGGTCGAGCCACTGCTTGAGAAATTCGTAAGGCTGGCGGACATTCCCGCCATGGTTGAGCATCTCGTCGAATGGCTTCACTTAATTCCCCTTTTTTCCCTATTATTCAGTCCGGACTCAGGGAAAAGCAAGTATGGAAATTATGCAAAAGCGCAAAGCTGGGTTGCGCAGTTTCGTCGTGACAGATGATCTCGGACGCGCTCTAATGCGCCCGCCGGTGCAATTTCAGTGACAGTTCAGCCAGGTCGATGGGCTTTCACGACCGCAGGGTCGGTATCGATGCGTCCTGCTCCGATCAGGTCGAGGCAATAAGGCACTGCTGGAAAAATAGCCTGCAAGGTCATGGCAATCGAAGCCGGTTTGCCGGGAAGATTGAGAATGAAGCTCTTGCCGCGACTGCCTGCCGTCTGGCGTGACAGAATGGCGGTTGGGGTCTGTTCAAGACTGACGCGACGCATCAGCTCACCGAAACCGGGCAACTCCTTGTGCAGGACGGCCTGCATGGCTTCCGGTGTTTCATCACGCGGGCTCGGCCCTGTGCCACCCGTCGTCAGGATAAGATCGCAGGCCTCGTTGTCGCAAAGGTCGATTAGCGTATCGCGTACCGATTCCATACCATCGGGAATGACGCGCCGGATTGTTTCATAAGGTGTGATGACGGCAGTTTTCAGCCATGCTTCCATGGCTGGACCGCTCAGGTCTTCGTATTCGCCGCGACTTGCACGGTCGGAAACAGTCACGAAGCCGATCTTTACCATCATATCCTCATACTAGAGCGCATCCCAAGAAGTGCGAAGCGGTTTTTGGATAAGATGCGCGTTAAAACAAATAGATAGAGCATTTCGAATGATTCGATATAGACCAGAAATGCTCTAATGCTTGGCTCTTAACCAATGTCTGGCGATCTTATAGGCGCTCACCGGTTTGATGTGAAGGTTGTATACTGCAAATGAGAACACCGCCCGTAGGCGGCGTCCGTTTATTGCAAAGATCGAAAATTATGGTGTCACGTCGAAGCCGAACCACTTTTCCGACAAACGCTTGATCGTGCCGTCAGCTTTTGCCGCTCTGATGGCTTCATTGAACCTCTTTCTCAGTTCAGGTTCATCTTTACGCAAACCTACCGCAACCCCGCGACCAAGAATACCACCCTTATAAAAAGGCCCGGTTATCACTGTATTCTCGTAGCCAGGCATATCTTTATTCGTAAGCACGTATGCTTGCGAATTAACAAGCATATCGATGCGTCCTGTTCTTAAATCAAGATCAGCCTCATCACTGAATTTATATTCACGGGTGGTAATTTTGTTACCGAAATACTCATTAACAAGTGATTGCGCGATTGACCCGACGACGACACCTACTGTGGCACCTTCGATTGCGGTTCCAACATCGTTCACTGTTTTGGATGTAATCGCTGGATCTTGCGAGAGATGGAGGGTTTCGCCAGTGTGAGGAAGATTATTATACTTACTTCCCTGCAATGCAGCAAAAACCTGTGGCGTAAGACTATATGAAATGGAAAAATCTATAATCTTTTCTCTTGCCTTCGTTGCAGTCAGCGCTCCCATGATAGCGTCGAATTTACCTACGGTCAGACCCGGAATTACGCCGTCGAATGGCTGAGAGACAAATGTGCACTCAACTTTCATATGTTGGCACAAGTATTTTCCAAGCTCGATTTCATAGCCATCCAGTGTGCCATCGGGCCGCGTTAAATTGTAAGGACGAAGATACCCTTCAGTTGCTATAGTCAATCCTTTTTGATTGCTATCCAAGGCATAAGATTTTTCTTGAAGCGCGCAAAAATAGATCATTGCAGGCAACAATAATGCATAAATAAATCTCAATGCACACCTGTGAATGATAAGTAAATAACGTAATATTATTCTTTATTGAATCGATTTCAAATCCAACTCTTAGCCCGCATAGAAGTACAAAATAAAACGCCGCCCGTAGGCGGCGTCCTGCATGTTGCAAAGATCTAAAATTACGGCGTAACGTCGAAGCCGAACCACTTTTCCGACAGGCGCTTGATCGTGCCGTCAGCCTTTGCAGCTTCGATGGCTTCATCGAACATCTTCTTCAGTTCGGTATCGTCCTTGCGCAGGCCGACAGCAACGCCACGGCCCAGAATACCGCCCTTGAAGAACGGACCGGTCATGACAATGTCTTCATTGCCCGGCTTCTTGGCAGCGTCCGTGAGGTAAGCGAGCGAAGCAACGATCAGATCAACGCGTCCGGCCTTCAGGTCCAGATCGTGCTGTTCCGTGGTCTTGTATTCACGGATTTCGATATTGTCCTTGAAGTATTTGTCGAGGAGCGTCAGGCCAAGCGAAGCGGTCTGGACGCCAACGGTACGACCCTTGATTTCAGCCGATACTTCGTCGATCGCCTTCTGTGCGGCCGCTTCATCCTTGGCGAGATAGAGGGTCTCGCCGGTGTGCGGCAGCTTGGCGTAAGGGCTGTCCTTCAGCGTTGCGAAGGTCTGCGGCGTCAGGCCGTAGGAAATCGAGAAGCTGATGGTTTCTTCACGCTTCGGCGTTGCGGTGAGGCCTGCCATGATCGCATCGAACTTGCCGGCGTTGAGTGCCGGAATGATGCTGTCGAAAGGCTGGGCGACCATCGTGCACTCAACCTTCATGCGAGCGCAAAGGTCCTTGTAGAGGTCGACTTCATAGCCATCCAGCGAGCCATCGGGCTTGGTGAAGTTGTAAGGACGGAAAGCACCTTCCGTGGCGATGGTGATCTTCGTCCACTTCTTTTCCTCGGCATGGGCCGAGATGCTCGTCAGAGCAAGAGCGGAAATGAACACGGCTTTGAAAAGTCCGATAGTCTTCATTGCAGTTATCCTGTTGCGGTTATTTCTGTCCGACTTTCGCCGGAACACAGAATTTCTATGTTTAGGCAGCGTTCTCGTGGCTGATGAACTTGCGGAAACGTTCTGACTTCGAATTGCCGAACACGTCTTCCGGCGCACCGTCTTCTTCCACCAGTCCCTGATGGAAAAACACCACACGATTGGAGACATCGCGCGCAAAGCCCATTTCATGGGTCACGACCAGCATGGTGCGGCCTTCCTCTGCCAGGCCGCGCATAACGCGCAGCACTTCACCGACCAGCTCCGGATCGAGCGCTGAGGTCGGCTCGTCGAAAAGCATGACCTTCGGCTTCATTGCCAGCCCGCGGGCAATTGCAGCGCGCTGCTGCTGTCCGCCCGAGAGGTGGGCCGGATAGAAATCACGCTTGTCGGCAATACCGACCTTCGCCAGCAAGGCTTCTGCCTCGGCGATGCATTCTGCACGCGGGCGTCCCTGCACATAGATCGGTGCCTCGATGACGTTTTCCAGAATGGTCTTGTGTGACCACAGATTAAAGCTCTGGAACACCATGCCCAGTTCCGAACGAATGCGCGAAACCTGCTTCTTGTCCGTCGGGTAGGCTTCACCCTTCGAATTCTTCGCCATGCGGATGGTTTCACCAGAAACCGTCACAGTGCCCGACGTGGGAGTTTCGAGAAGATTGATGCAGCGCAGGAAGGTCGACTTGCCTGAGCCGGACGAACCGAGGATCGAAATGACCTCGCCCTCACGTGCCTCAAGCGAAATGCCCTTCAGCACTTCATTCGCACCGAAGCTCTTGCGCAGGTTTTCGACTTTCAGCGCCACCGGTGCATTGGAGGAAACGATTTTGCTCACGATGTTTGTCCTTCGGAGGAAAGCTTGACGACAGGCTGGCGCAGATAAGGGGTCAGTTTATATTCTGCGAACATAAGCGCACGCGTCAGAACGAAATTGATGGCAAGGTAGATCGCACCGGCGATCACGAAGATTTCTATAGCCCGGTAGCTTTCGGCGATCAGCTTTGCCGCGATGCCGGTCACTTCCATGAGCGTGATGATCGATGCGAGCGAGGTTGCCTTGATCATCGATATCATCTCATTGCCGTAACCAGGCAGCGCCTGACGGATCGCAAGCGGCATGACGATGCGGCGGAAGCAGGTGAATGATGACATGCCACAGGCTTTTGCAGCTTCGATCTGGCCATGCGGAACGGACAGCAGGCCACCGCGGATGATCTCACTCGCATAAGCGGCGTTGTTCAATGTCAGCGCAATGATCGCACACCAGTAAGGCTCGCGTAAAACCGGCCACAGGAACGAGTAGCGGATGGCCGGAAACTGGCTAAGACCGTAATAGATGATGAATATCTGCACCAGAAGCGGTGTTCCACGGAACACAAAGACGTAAAGGCGGGCAATCCAGTCCAGCACCTTGATGCCCGAAAGGCGCATCATGGCGAAAAGCAGGGCTAAAATGGCACCGAACACGATGGAGCTTACCGCAAGCTTCAGGGTCAGCGGTACGCCGCCCAGCATCTGGAAGAATGCATCGGAATAGAATTCAAGGTTCATTTTGCCCTCCGGACACCGCGCGAGAAGTGGCGCTCGGCCATCTGCAGAAGCCCGCCGGAAACCGACGAAATGAGCAGATAGAGCGCACCGGCAATGAGGAAGAAGTTGAAAGGCAGACCAGTCGAACCGGCGCCGATCTGTGCTTGACGCAGAAGCTCAACAACACCGGCAACGGACACCAAAGCGGATTCCTTGAGCGAGACCTGCCAGACATTGCCGAGCCCCGGCAACGCATGTCGCAGCGCGAGCGGCGCGATAATGCGACGGAACTTCAGCATCTGGCCCATGCCGCAGGCGGTGGCAGCTTCGATTTCACCTTTGGAGACAGCCCGAAATGCGCCCCGGAACACTTCCGTATGGTGCGCACCACAGGAAATGGCGATTGCCAGAACGCCTGCAAGAAAGCCGGGAAAACCAATAAAGCCTTCTGCACCGAAATATTTACCGAGGGCCGTGACCGCAGCACTGCCACCGAAATAGAACAGATAGATGACGAGAAGGTCCGGAATACCACGAATGATCGTGGTGTAGCCGTCGGCCACAGCGCGAAGCGTACGCCCGCCGGAAATCTTCGCCCAGGCGGCGAAAACGCCGATGGCTGCGCCAAGAAGGAAGCCGAGAACCGCGAGCGCCACGCTCACGAGGGCACCCATCATCAGCACATAGCCCCAGCCGTCCGGCCCGAAGCTCAAAATATCGAGAAAGCCCATCTGCTTCATGATGCGTCAGGCCCTGTTGGAATTGGGGGATTGAATGTCATTTCAATTTTCGAAATCTGCTTGTCCGGCCACATCATTTTGCGGTTTCGGGCAGAGCGGGTTGAACGCTATCCGGAATGGGATTGACGAAAACGGTTCCGTTGAGCCGTTTTTCATGATCCTGCTTTGCTTTCTCGATCTGTGCCGGGTCACGGAACAATTCGATGGCTGTGCTGCCCATGATTTTGGCAGCATGGGCCATGCCCTTATGCGCTGCTGGCAGCTTACCCTGCGCCACCATCTGCCACGAATGAAGCGGCGTGCCGATTGCGCAGGTCGCGCCGCGCATCTGCACGGTGGGAACAACCCAGCTCACGCTTCCGACGTCAGTGGAACCGACAAGGGTGTTATCGCCTTTATAGGGCGTATAGATGTCTTCGCAAAGTGCCAGACCCGCTTTGGGCTCAACGCCGAAGCGGCGGAAGGCATCCGAAATGTCTTCTTTGGAGAGCGTCTTCTGAAAACGGCTCGCGGTTTCGCGATCCTGCTCGTCAAAGTCTGGAGGTCCAAGCCGTTCGAGCTGTAGCTGCATCATCTGTTCCAGCGGCGTGTTGCCGATCAGATCGGCATCACCGCTGACGATTTCGCTGCGGACCGACGTTTCCGTCATCAGCGCGGCACCTTCAGCGATCTTCTTGACGCGCTCCAGAAGTGTCTGCATTTCCGGCAGGCTGCGGGCACGGACGAGATAACGCACAGTTGCCTTGGCCTGAACGACATTGGGGGCAAAACCACCTGTATCGGTCACGGCGTAATGAATGCGCGCCGTGGACGGCATATGCTCGCGCATGTAGTTCACGCCCACATTCATCAGTTCGACCGCGTCCAGCGCACTCCGCCCCAGATGCGGCGCCGATGAAGCGTGAGCCGCGCGGCCGCTGAAGTGGAAGTTGATTTCGTTGCAGGCCAGCGAAACTGGATCGTTCACGCCCGCAAATGGTGCGGGATGCCAACAAAAGGCAATATCCACGTCGTCGAACAGCCCTTCGCGGACCATGAAACCCTTGGCCGAACCGCCTTCTTCCGCCGGACAGCCATAATAGCGCACGCGGCCCTTGATGCCCTGTGCGGCAAGATAGTCCTTCACCGCTGCAGCGGCGAGCAAAGCCCCTGAGCCCAACAGGTTATGGCCGCAGCCGTGTCCGTGGCCGCCTGCTTCGATGGGCTGTTCTTCATCCAGTCCCGATATCTGGCTCAGGCCCGGCAAGGCATCGAATTCACCGAGAATGGCGATGACCGGCCCTTCGTCGCCGAATTCACCCATCACTGCCGTCGGCAGACCCGCAATACCACGCTCGACGCGAAACCCTTCGGCTTCCAGCATCGCTGCATGGGCATCGCACGATTTGTATTCTTCATAATTTGTTTCAGGATTATCCCAAACCGTATCGCTCAGTTCGAAATATGCGGCGCTCTTGGCGTCGACGATATCCCAGATATCGTGATGGTTTTTCAACTCGGCTCCATCGCTCATTTCACCGTCGCCATGCAAAATGGCGCCGGGCATCAGGACATTCCGGCAAAGGAGATGCCGAAACCTTCCTTAGGCTGCATTTTTTGATGATGCTGATAGAACCCGGGCCCTGCTCTAGCAAGGGCAGATCGGAGAGTTGACGCAGAATTACTGACTTCCGGGCAATTTTATGCCCTCAATCCGCAAATTTACTCAATTCTTCCGATTGAAGTCGGCTGTTGGCCTCCCACGCGCCTCAATATTCCTCGCACCTGTACCCAGCAGTACCCGAGACGAATGGCGGGGAGTAGCCGTGATATTGGTCAAAATTATCGCATGTTTTTGCAATATGAGAGGTCCCTCCTGACAAATTGCCAACAAGATAGCTGAAACGACGTAATCACCGCTCATATTCTGCTGCCAGATATTCACCTCATCCATTGATTCAACGCCCAAGCTTCTTGACGCGAGACTGAAACCACTATCATCGTCAGTCATGCGTATCCTGCTCGTCGAAGACAATCTCACCCTCGCAAACTGGCTGGCAAAAAGCCTGCAACAGTCGAACTATAGCGTCGATACGGTGCACGACGCGGCTGACGCGGAACAGGCGCTGGCCTTCACCGAATACGATCTCGTGATCCTTGATCTCGGCTTGCCTGACAAGACGGGACTTGACGTGCTGGAGCACGTCCGCGGCAGAGGCAACGAGGTTCCCGTCATCATTCTGACGGCCAATGCGAGCCTTGACGGACGTATTCGCGGTCTCGACGCCGGTGCTGACGATTATCTGCCAAAACCTTTCGAACTCAGCGAACTCGAAGCACGCATTCGCGCTCACCTTCGCAGGTCAAGCCAGCGGACTGCGCCAGTCGTAACCTGTGGCCTGTTGCGTTTTGATACCAACACGCGGCTATTCTCTCTCGGAAGTGATCCGCTGGCACTTGCACCGAAAGAACATGCGGTTCTGGAGCAGCTTCTGCGGCGTATCGGAACCACGGTCAGCAAAACAACGCTTGTTCAGGGTATCTACAATTTCGACAGCGAGACCGATGAAAATGCCATTGAGATCTACATTCATCGCCTGCGTAAAAAACTGGAAGGCACCAAGGCTGAAATCGTAACCTTGCGTGGCCTTGGCTATCTGCTGCGCGAAGCGAATTGAGATGAAACGGTTGTTCCCTCGCCTTTCCCAGAGTCTGCGCGCCCAACTCGTTTCGTGGATCGTGATCCCGCTGATTGTCGTAGCGGGCATCAATCTGTGGACCGCGTGGCGTGCGTCGGAAAACATGGCCGGCATCGTGTCCGACCGCATGCTGACGGCATCAGCACGCGCCATCGGTGAGGCCACTGCCGCCTCGCATGACGCTATTGATGCTGTCATTCCGCCGGTCGCGCTGGAGATGTTTTCCACGGGATACGGCGACCGGGTCTATTATCGTGTCGAGACCTCGGATGGGCGTTTACTGGCAGGGTTTCCCGATTTGCCGAAACCAGATGAAATCGCAAACTACGACCCATTTCACTATGAGGGCATCTATCGCGACCATCCCTTGCGTCTGGTCGTCCTGCGCCACCCCGTCGCAGCACCGCCTAATCTGCCGCAGGCCGTCGATGTGGTCGTGGGCGTCACCCTTGCGGGATATACCGCCATGCAGCGGGAACTATGGTTGAACTCCGTGCTGGAGCAATCGCTGCTCATCATTGTCGCCGGAGCCCTTTCGCTGTTGGGCCTGCGCTTCGTGTTGCGCCCGCTGATCCGCCTTCGCAACGAAGTCCGCAATCGGACATCCGAGCTGGAACCGTTCGATCCGCAGACAGTCCAGACCGAACTCCGACCGCTGGTCACGGCGCTCAACCAATATATGGAACGCGTGCGCAAGCAGATGTCGGCGCAACACCGTTTCATCCAGAATGCTGCGCATCAGTTGCGCACCCCACTTGCGACGCTATCGACACAGGCCAGTTTTGCGGAACGGGCAACCAGTGAAAGTGACCGCAGGGATGTTTTGGCAGGCATCAAGAACACGGCCATGCAACTGTCGAGACTGGCAGGACAGTTGCTGACGCTTTCGCGCGCCGAACCGGGCAGCAGGCGCCCGCGCGCCGACCGCGTAGACCTCGCGGAAGCAGGACAGCAAATTCTGGAAAGCCTCGCGGGTAAGGCGTTTGATCGCAAGATTGATCTCGGATTCGAGCTTAAGGCAGCCAAACCGGTCATTTCCGGCGATGGCACTATGCTGCGCGAGATGATTGTCAATCTGGTCGACAATGCCCTTACCTATACGCCTGAAGGCGGCACAGTGACGCTCATGGTCGACCAGGATGGGCGGAAAATCAACATACGGGTAGAGGACAACGGACCCGGCATTCCGGCCAGCGAATATGAACACGTTTTCGAACGTTTCTATCGTGTTCCGGGCACAGTCGCGGAAGGAAGCGGGCTAGGCCTCGCCATAGTACGCGAAGTTACTGATGCCGCTGGCGGCCATGTGGAGCTTTCCAAAACGAAAGGCGGCGGACTTACGGTGACTGTCACCCTGCCCGCCGCCTGACGCATTCGACCTATCCGGCTATCAGCTTCCCTGTTCGGACAGCGCCTGCGGACGCCATTTGACCAGATGGTTTTCGACCAGTGTGATGATGTATTCCACGACGAGTGCCAGAACCGCCAGAATGACCATGGCAGCAAAGACGCCGTTGGCATTGAACGTACCCTGTGCGGTCGAGATCATCAGGCCGACGCCCTTTTTAGCGCCGAGAAATTCACCGACAACGGCACCGACGAGCGCAAAGCCGAAGCTGACGTGAAGGCTTGCCAGAATCCAGCTCATGGCCGATGGCACAATGACGGTGCGTGTGATCTGTGAACGTGATGCACCCAGGATCTGCGCATTGGCGATCAGCGCACGATCAGCCTCACGCACGCCCTGAAACGCGTTTGCGAATACCACAAAGAACACCATGACGACGGCCAGAGCCACCTTGGATGCCATGCCGAGGCCAAGCGCAATGATGAAGATCGAACCCAGCACGACGCGCGGGATGGAATTGGCGATCTTGATATAGATCGAGAACACATCGGCGAGGAACTTGTTGCGGCCAAGCAGGATACCGCAGATAACGCCGCCCACCGCACCGATAAGGAAGCCGAGCGCGGTTTCTTCAAGTGTTACGATAATCTGTTCCGAAAGCGGCCCCTGTGATGTGCCTTCCGTGATCCAGATCCATATCTGGTCGGCAATACCCGAAGGGCTTGCAAAGAAGAATGGATCGATCAGACCGGTCCGCGCGCCGAGTTCCCAACCGCCCAGAACGGCGACAAGAATGGCAAGACGCACGAGGATAACCACGGCGCGGCGGCGGCGCATATCGGCACGAAACTTCGCTTCGGTGCGGGCAAGTTCGTCGGTACTTGCATTGGGCTGCAAGTTTGCGGATGCGGAGAGAGCTTGTGTTGTCATGTCATTGTCTCCGTTTAATTTCCCGTCGCCAGAGCGCGCTTCTGGCCAATCTGCACTTCCTCACGCAAGTCGTCCCAGATCACCTTGGCTATATCGACGAACTGGCTGTCGTAGCGGATGTCTTCCATGACGCGCGGGCGCGGGATGTCGATGTCGTAGACGCTCTTGACTGTGGCTGGACCTGCGGTCAGCACATAAACCTTGTCGGCAAGCGCGATAGCTTCTTCGAGGTCGTGCGTAACGAAAATGACGGACGCGCCGGATTGCTGCCAGAGATCGAGCAATTCGCCCTGCATCAGCGTTCGTGTCTGCACATCAAGCGCGCTGAACGGTTCGTCCATAAGCAGGATTTTCGGCTCGTTGATGAAGGTCTGCGCCAGCGCCACGCGTTTGCGCATACCGCCCGAAAGCTGGTGCGGATAATGCTTTTCAAAACGGGCTAGGCCGACACGGGCGATCCAGCTGCGCGATTTCTCATAGGCTTCTTCCTTGCCCATGCCGCGATAGCGCGGACCGGCACTCACATTGTCGATGACATTCAGCCATGGAAAAAGAGCATCGGCCTGAAACACGAAACCGATATCGGGGCTGATGCCTTCGATGGGCTTGCCCATCAGACGAACTTCGCCGGCACTCGGCTTGGCGAGACCAGTTACGAGATTAAGTGTCGTCGATTTACCGCAGCCGGTTGGGCCGACGACACAGGCAAACTCGCCTTGCGCGACATTCATCGTGAAATCACGCAATGCAGTCATCATCTTGCCGTCGGGGGTGACGAAACGGCGGGTCACATTATTGAGCGCGATTGCAGGCACGCTATTGCCGGCTTTCTCACGCGCAATGGTTCTGGGGGCTTCCATCAGCATGGGGTCCTCGCGGGTATGCGGCACCGCTCGCGCGCGATATTTTCGTGATCAGGCATTTCCAGCAAAACCGTTTTACACTTTTGCTGGAAATACTCTGTCGCGCGCCTGCAATGCGGTTGAATCTGTTGAGAACAACGAGACTGACGTTCGCACTGGAACGTCAGTCCGAGGCTGCTTATTTTGCAGCGTCGAGCGTTGCGTTGGCCTTGTCCACGAACTCGGTCGTGAAGGTCTTCGAAAGATCGACCTGCTTTTCCTGAAGCGGTTTCTTGAAGGTTGCAAGAACCTTGAGAACGGTTTCAGGACCATCCTTCGGCATCCGGCCATCCGGCGTGTATTGCGCCTTGCCCTCCGCAAGTCCCTTCACATAAAGGTCCTTGTCACCGACGTAATAATCCTTGGGCATCTGGTCGGCGATTTCCTCGGCGCTGTGCGAAGCGATGTAGCGCATGGTCTTGACCAGAGCGTTGGCAAGTTTCTGCGCGTCTTCCTTGTGGGTCTCAAGCCACGCGCTCTGAACGTAGAACGAGGCAGCCGGGTATGGTCCGCCAAGCGCTTCGATGGTCTTGTCCGGCGTGCGCATATCGACCAGCACCTTGGCATCGCCGCTCTTCAGCATATTGGCGACGGTTGGCTCCGTAGTCATGCCCGCCTGAACGGCATCCTGCTTGAAGGCCGCAATGAAAGTGTTGCCCGCACCGACCGGCAGCAGCGTATAGTCACCCTGCTTCAAGCCGTTACGCATGGCAAGATACTGGGTCAGAAAGTCCGTGGAAGAGCCGAGGCCCGTGACGCCGAGCGTATGGCCCTTGAAATCAGCGGGTGATTTGATCTGGTCGGCATATTTGCTGGACACCAGTTCTACTTCGCCCGGCGCCTGACTGAACTGAACGATGGACTGGATGAACTTGCCCTTAGACTGCAGGTCGATGGTATGATCGTAAAACCCGACAACGGCCTGGGCGGCACCAGCCAGCAGTTCGTTTTCCGCATCCACACCCGCACGGCTGTTGATCAACTCGACATCAAGACCTTCGTCCTTGAAGTAGCCAAGCTTTTCCGTCAGCACTGCGGGAAGGTAAATCTGCTTTTCCATACCGCCGACGATCACCGTCAGCTTTTCGGCATGGGCTGCGCTTGCACCTAATACCATCGCGCCGCCAATGACGGCTGCGCCAAACAGATGACGATATGAATTGATAGAGATTTTCATCAACGCTCCTCCGAGAGCTCCTGTCGGCCCGGCAAAGCCAGACCCCTCCTGATATGCAACCGATTCCTCAATCGGTTTTGAATGGTTATCGCAGGCAAGCTTTCAACCAGCTTTCAACAAACTTACAGTGAGCTTTCAAACCCAACGAATTGGGACCCGGAGATTATCGCTATTTGTATTCGGAGAAACAGAATTACCAGAAACACTGGTGTGATGCGTTTGATATCGCTGTCATAAAACGATCTGTTGCTTTCCCTTGAAATTAGGGGTTCAATCAATCAAACGGGGGAGGCAACCATGCCATTTCGCGGCAACAAGTATCAAGGAACATACGCGCCAAACGACCTTCAGCTTCTTCAGGCTGCCTATAATCGTTGCTGCGTATTGCTGGATCGGTGTTCGACAACACACGAAAGCAAAGAGGCGCTCGCACGCGCAATCATAAGAACATATGAATCCGGCGAACAAGACCCCGATAAGATTGCCGAAATCGTAGCCAAGCTAGAACTTGCTCGCGCCTAGAAAACGCCTGTTTTGCGGCAAATACCCTACTGAATGATAGCCGCGCAGTTCTTCCGTATTTACCACTGAGAGAATATTTTACATAAAGTAAACAATTCTCGGGTATAAAGTTTTGCAATCGGCTTCCTTTTAGTATAGCGGATCGCACGGATTTATAGGCTTTCGGACGGGATGATCTATCCGCCAGCCATCTGCGGAATGCATAGAATGCCATTTTCGAGAGATTACTACTTCGGGCGTTTCAAACCCGCCGAGTTGGAAGAGCTGCAAGCGGCTTATGTGAAGTCGTGCGAAGCGATGGCACGATGCCCGATCACCTCTCCCCATAAAGACGAAATGGCACGCGAGATCGTACAGATTTATGAATGCGGTGTCGTCGATGCTGAAAAGATCGCCGAACTCATGATACAGATTGAGGCGGTAAAACCGCGTCCTGTGAGCGAACAGCTACTCGGCTTAACAACAATTGAGCCCAAGATCGCCTGATTTTGAATCAGTTCAAAGTAAATACCCGGACGCGCACACCGCATCCGGGTATTTTTCTATTCAGCGCTGAGCAACAGGACGAACAAGCGGGGTCACGCGACGAATGGTGACGCGACGATTTTCCTGCTCAGCAGATTGCGTGCGAATTTTGAGGAAGCGTTCGCCATAGCCCTGCGTGACAAGATTTTCTGGAGGAATGTCATAGACTTCCGTCAAAAGGCTCGCGACTGATTCAGCGCGTTTGTCGGACAGGACGAGATTTGAACGATCAGATCCGACCGCATCTGTGTGTCCTTCAATAAAGAAGGTTTCGCCGGGGTCCCTGGCCAGTACCTTCTGCATGGCGGTCGCGACCTTGCGCAGTGTCTTGGCCTGAGAAAGCGAAACCTCGGCACTTCCCGTCGCGAAGTGGATCGTATCCAGATCGATACGACGCACCTTGTCACGCAGACGGGCAGAATGACGAACTTCGTCAATCGTATAGACGCGTTCCACACGCTCCACCGGCGGCATGGCAAGGAAGTCATAGAAATCGCGATCCGGATCGTCCGCGACGTCGATGATGTAATCCCTCACCGGAATGGTCAAACGCATCGGCGGCAGTTCATATCCCACATCGACAATCGAGGCGCGCGGATTGTTGTCATATTCCGGCGCATAGATCATCAGAAACTCATTACCGTCCCGGTCGATACGGGAACGCTGCAGAATGTCGCCATAACGATCATAGACTGTGACGATCTGGTTTCCGCCCGGGCGAACAATAGTTTCACGGGTGCGTCCGCGCGGCAGTTCATCGTAATAGGTTTCCTCCGCATCACGGCGCAATCTCGGACGGTCATCGCCACGCACGAAGATGCGGTCACCCACGTCAAGAATGACGCGATTATCCACTTCCTCGATCACTTTGACGTTCGTGACATTGTTGGTCACGTTGTTGACCGTCGTATTGTTGATAACGGTATTGTTCACCACCGTGTTGTTGATGATGTTGGTGGTCTCCGGTACGGCAAAAACCGGTGCCTCCTTAATACGGGTGCCTTCTTCCTTGAGATTGGCTTCAATCTTCTGCGGGAGTGCAGCCTTCACTTCCTCCGGGATAGCAACCTGTGCAGCCGCATCGTTTGCGGGCGGCGGTGCATTTTCCTCGGATGAACGCTGCTGTTCACGCTGCTTTCGGCGGTCTTCCCGCGACTGGGTGCCGCCAGAATTGTCAGCATCCTTGTCACTATCGAGAATGGCAGCACCATTATCGACCGGCAAGACGACCGTATCGTCTGTCTTGGCAGGGTCTTTTGCAATTTCCTGCTTTTCCTCGTTCGAACGTTGATCAACGATCTCCGGTGCTGGCTCCGCTGCAGGCGCTTGCGAACCTTCGGTCGACTGCGGCTGCTCGGCAGGCTGAACCTTATCTTGCGGCTCTTCCGATACCTTCGGTTGTTCCGGTGGAACTTCTTCAGGATGCTCAACAATGGATTCTTCTGCAGGTTCTTTCTGCGGAGGCGTTACCGGAGATACCTCTGCCGGTTGCTCGACTGGCTTTTCCGTTTCCGGAGCCGGAGCCTCCTTGGCAGGTTGCTCGGCCTGCTTGGCTGGTTCTTCCGTCGCAGGCTGCTCAGGCTTTGTTTCCGGTTCCTGTACAGGAGCCTCCTTCACCGGCTTTTCAGCAGGCGCTGTTTGCTCTTTAGGTTCACTGGCCTTGCGAGCCGTCTCTTCGTCAGCCTTCTTCTGTTCTTCAGCGTGATGTTGAGCTTCTTCTTCAGCGGCCTTCTGTTTCTGTTCGCTCTGGCGCTGAGCCTCTTCCTCGGCCTTTTTCTGTTCGGCAGCCTGCTGGGCCTGTTCTTCAGCCTGCTTCTGCGCTTCACGCTCTGCGGCCTGGCGTTGTGCTTCTTCTTCCGCAGCACGCTTCTGTTCTTCGGCCTGACGTTCAGCTTCCTGCTGAGCAGCTTTCTGCTGCTGCTCTTCTGCCTGTCGGCGGTTTTCTTCCTCGGCAGCGCGCTGTTGTTCTTCAGCTCGACGCGCTTCTTCTCCTGCAGCCCTTTGCTGTTCTTCGGCCTCGCGCTGTTGCTGCTGCAACTGTTCTTCGGATGGCTGGTCTCCACTTTCCTGCGCCAGCAAGATTGGAGCCGTCAACGTATCCGCCAGTACAGGTTGCGCGAGAATGGAAGCCGACAGAACCGGCACCGCAACCGTGGCAAGAAGCTTCGAACGAATAGACATAAATCCTTCTCCTTTTGGAAGGCAGAATTGATATGCGTCTCACCCACAGAATCGGGGGCAATGACGCCGTAGAACCGCCAGCGATATCCACCGAATTGGGACAAATTCCGGCAACTTCACAAATCCGTTATCGTAATCCACATGAACGCAGTCTGAACCCGACCGTTCCAAAACTACGAGATTTGACGCATTCGTCTGGCCAGAAGCTCAATACCTTCCGCAATGCGATTGAGCGGAATGGATGAATAAGCGATGCGAAAATATCGGCATGGCCGATCATCGCTCCAGAAGAATGGCGATCCCGATTCGATCAGCACACCATCCTCACGCAGATCGCGCGCAAGCTTGTCTGCATCCATACCTTCCGGTCCTTCGATCCAGAATGCCGTACCGCCAAAGCCCGACTTTCCTGCGATTTTCAATCCTTCTCGATTGAGTGCCTCGATCATGACGATGTGGCGCTTGTGATATTCAAGCCGCATACGGTGAATAACCGCGTCGTAATGACCAAGTGCCAGAAAATAAGCCGCCGTTCGCTGCAGATGACCGGGGGGATGACGCAGCATGAGCGCGCGCAGCGCCCTCGCCTCGCGGATGACAGGTGCCGGTGCAACAAGATAGCCAAGCCGAAGTCCCGGAAACAGCGACTTCGAAAAACTGCCCACATAGAGAACGCGGCCATACTGGTCGAGCGATTTCAGTGCCGGTGTCGGAGGCTGTAGAAAGCTCATCTCGAATTCGTAATCATCCTCGACGATGACGAAATCGCGTTCCGCTGCAGCCTCCAGAAGCGCGATACGCCGCGCGCGCGGCATGGTGGCGGCTGTGGGCGATTGGTGGCTAGGCGTGACGAAAACCGCATCGATTCCGCCCGGCAGCAGTTCTGGCGGCAAGCCACCTTCATCGACGTCGAGCGCCGTTACACGGGCTCCGGTCAGATGGAGCGTGGCGCTGATATCAGGATGCCCCGGATTCTCGCACACGACATGGGAATTCCGCGTCAAAAGCAGATGGCTGATAATCCAAAGCGCATTCTGCGCGCCAACCGTAACCAATATCTCGTCAGGTTCGGCACGTATCCCTCGACTCGGCAACGTGCGCGAACGGATATAGTTGACGAGCTCCACATCGTCTGCAGCGGCGAAGTCGCCCGCCATCAGAATAAAGTCTTCTCGCGCCAGCGCCCGCCTCGCGCAATCGCGCCATGCGGCGAGATCGAACAAGGTCTGATCCATCTGACCGTAGAGGAAGGGATAGCGATACCGCCGCCAGTCCAGGGGTTTGCGAATTGTTTTCGCAATATTGAAGCCAAGCCGCAGTTTCGACGACCAATCGACCGCTGTATCGGGTGTTTGCAAAAAATCCTTATCGGGCCGACTGATGGGGGGCGTTGCGGCCACGTGATAAGCACTGCGTGAATGCACCTCCAGATAACCTTGAGATACGAGTTCCTGATAGGCCAGCGTTACGGTGAGACGGGATAGTTTCAGGTATTCCGCCAGCTTCCGTGTCGAGGGCATGCGGGCACCCGGTAAAACAGCGCCGGAAAGAATGGCTGATACGGTCGTTTCACGGATTTGCGACTGCAAGCCCGTATTTCGTCCACCGTCTATAAAGAAAATCGTCGGCGAAACGGCATCCAATGCCCAGCTCCATTAGTAAAACTGCAAATACACCCAAGTCAGCGTCAGTTTTTCCGCTTCAAGCCTCACTTAGCAATAGTGTTTCTTCTTTCTACGTCTCCCCATGGAATAATTCCAGTGGCAAGGTGTGTGCATGCCCCGGTCGCGGGCAGTGCCATCTCGACCGCTGAACTGGACTTATTGACTATTCCAACTGGATATAAGGTAAAATTGATGAGATGGCTATCGTTTGTAACTGGAACTGAAGATTGGCGAAAAACGCCGGCAGTCGTGACCAAGTCAGGCATGGTTCTTAAATGGAAGGGGAACTCCATGAACTATTTCAATAGCATAAAACGGGTGGTGTTATTTTCGGCCGTAGCAGCGTTTTCAACGACTGCGGCTTATGCTGAAACCACGGTTGTGGTCGGCTATCAGCAGATCGTCGGGCCCTTTCTGACCGCAATCACGGATGGAAAGTTCGATGCGGCAGCCCAGAAAGCCGGATACAAGATCGACTGGCGCCAGTTCGCATCGGGTGGCGATATCTCGACCGCACTTGCCTCGGGCAATGTCCCCATAGGCGTGATCGGCTCGACAGGTATCGCGGCAGCCGCCACACGCGGTGTGGACCTGCAGCTCTTCTGGATCCTCGACAATATCGGCAAATCGGAAGCCTTGGTGGCGCGCGAGGGTTCCGGCATCGAAAAGCCGGAAGATCTCAAGGGCAAGAAGATCGGCGTACCGTTTGTTTCCACCTCTCACTTCCATCTTCTCGTCGGCATGGACGACATCTGGAAGATCAATCCGCGCGACGCGGAAATCCTCAACATGACGCCGCCACAGATCGTTGCCGCCTGGCAGCGCGGCGATATCGACGCGGCCTACGTCTGGCCACCGGCACTTTCCGAAATCCTCAAGACAGGCAAGGAAATTGCCAATTCCGAAGAAATCGGCGCGAAAAGCGTTCCAACCTTCGACGGACTTGTGGTGGACAAGAGCTTCGCCAGCGAAAATCCGGAATTCATGACCGCCTTTACGACGGTGCTGAAGGACGCCTATGCCGATTACAAGGCCAATGGCAGCCAATGGACTGCCGATTCCGAACAGGTCAAAGGCATGGTAAAGCTGATCGGCGGCAATGCTGCTGACATACCCGGTGCACTCGCATTGCTGTCCTTCCCCACAGCGGAAGAACAGGCCTCGCCGACATGGCTTGGCGGCGGCAAAGATAGCGGAGCACTTAAATCCGTTACCCAGAGCGCAAAATTCCTTGTCAGTCAGAAACAGCTCGATCAGGCTCTGGATGACTACAGCGGCAATGTAAACGGCAGTTTTGCCGAAGCCGCAGCGAAGTAATTACGTGAAGTAATTCAAGCGCCTCCGCCAGCGGCTGGCTTTCGGGCAAGCCGCTGAACCGAGACGGTTCCTGTATTATTGTGAATTCTGGTCATACCGGAACCGCTCCTTCGTTCCCGAAAGGTGACGTCATGGAAACCTTGAACGTATCGAATGTCAGTCTGACCTATCCTGGTCTTTATGTAGAAGAAGCCGTGATTGCACTAAAGGGTGTCAATCTGCGGATCGACAGCGGGGACTTCGTGGTGGCGCTCGGTGCGTCGGGCTGCGGAAAAACCACGCTTCTCAATCTGATGGCGGGGTTCATGATCCCGTCATCCGGCGAAATCACGCTTGGCGGAAGACAAGTGCGCGGTCCCGGTGCCGACAGAGGTGTCGTGTTCCAGAAACATGCTCTTCTTCCTTGGTTGAACGTCGTCGACAACACCGAGTTCGGCCTCAAGCTTCAAGGTGTACCGAAAGCTGAACGGCGCGAACGCGCCGCCAAGAACCTTGCGCTGGTGGGTTTGCAGGACTTTCACAATCACAAGATCTATCAGCTTTCCGGCGGTATGCAGCAGCGTGTCGGCATTGCCCGCGCATTGACCTGCGACCCTGCCATGCTGCTCATGGACGAGCCCATGGCAGCGCTCGATGCCCTCACTCGCGAAACGATCCAGGAATTGCTTTTGCGGGTCTGGCAAGTGACCAACAAAATGTTCTTCTTCATCACTCACAGCGTCGAAGAGGCCTTGTTTCTCGGTTCGCGGCTGATCGTCATGTCGCCGCGTCCCGGACGGATCACCCATACATATGATCTGGATTTCAACCGACGCTTTCTGGAATGCGGTGACGCGCGCGCCGTCAAGTCCAGTCCCGACTTCATCAAGATGCGTGAGACAATTCTGGGGATTATCTATGGCGATGAACGTGCATCAGGAAACCCGGAACTGGTCCATGCTTGAGTTTTTTACTCGGGCAAGGCCAGTCAAGCCCGGTAAGATCTACGGCGCTCCAGGTGATGGTAACAGCGGTTTCATTAGTCTTTTCACCGCTCTCGCCCTGCTGGGACTGTGGTTCCTCGTGACGGGAATGGGTTGGGTCAAACCACTGTTTCTCCCCTCTCCCTTTGCAGTCTACGGCAAGTTCGTGGTCGCCATGACAGATGGCGTGGCAAACTCCACTCTGGCCGAACATACGCTTGCCAGCCTTGGACGCGTATTGGGCGCCTTTGCAATTGCCTGTGTCACGGCAATCCCTATAGGCATCATGATGGGTATGAGCAATGTCGTTCGTGGCGTTCTGGACCCGATTATCGAGTTTTATCGACCGCTGCCCCCACTTGCCTATCTGCCGCTGATCATCATCTGGCTCGGCATCGGTGAATTCCCGAAGGTGTTCCTCATTTTCCTGGCAATCTTCGCTCCAATGGCGATTGCGGCCAGAGCCGGTGTTCGCTCGGTCTCTACCGAACAAATCCATGCTGCCTATGCGATGGGAGCATCCCGGACGCAGGTGATAACGCAAGTCATCATGAAAGCGGCCATGCCGGAAATCTTCACCGGAATGCGCATCGGGATCGGTGTGGGCTGGACGACGCTGGTCGCGGCAGAAATGGTGGCGGCACATCGTGGTCTTGGCTTTATGGTGCTCAACGCAGCACAGTTTCTGGCCAGCGACACCGTCATCATGGGCATCATCGTCATCGGTGTGTTCGCTTTCGCCTTCGATCTTCTGATCCGTTACATGGAAAAGGTCC
Organism: Ochrobactrum vermis; assembly: GCF_002975205.1. Lineage (NCBI taxonomy): Bacteria > Pseudomonadati > Pseudomonadota > Alphaproteobacteria > Hyphomicrobiales > Brucellaceae > Ochrobactrum > Ochrobactrum vermis. The sequence continues at coordinate 1,414,925 of NZ_PCOC01000002.1, forward strand.
TCATCCCATGGAAGGGCAAGATCTGATGGCGCTGCGACCGCTTTAACAGCCCGATCAAAATCCCATTCGCAATATCAATCGCGCGGCAATCTCGTCGCGCCACAGGGAAGTTTTGCCCGAAATCGGGCCAGACTTCAGACTAATCAAGGAGCACTGGAATGTCCGCCGGACAACTCACAGAGAAGCATTTTTCCGATCTTTTCGACGCCTTCAACCGCCACGACATTGAGGCAATCATGGCCTTCTTTGCAGATGATTGCGTGTTCTACACCATCGGCGGCGAGGACGTTTACGGCACCCGTCTTGAAGGCAAGGATGCCATTGCCAAGGCTTTTTCCGGCGTCTGGGCCGCGATGCCCGATGTGAAATGGGACGGGCACAAGCACTTCGTGAGTGGCGACCGTGCCGTGTCCGAATGGACCTTCCTTGGAACCGATGCCAATGGCGCGCGCGTCGAGGCTGAAGGTTGCGATCTCTTCACACAGCGTGACGGCAAGATCGTCCGCAAACAGGCATTCCGCAAGAACCGGCCTTTGCTGAAGGCGTAAGCCCCAACAATGTCCGTCGGTGATTTGGAGGACCGACATATGGATACCCACACACTCAACAGTTTCTCCGCCACCCAGCCGTTCGATCCCGCCTATGATCCGGTGGTTTCGAAGTCGCCTGGACAAGGCCGCGACTATGCGCCGACCTACTGGATCGGCACTGCCGGACCGGCGCCGGAGGATGACGGCCCTATTCGCGGAGACGTTGATGCCGATGTCGTCATCGTCGGCTCAGGTTATACGGGCCTCTCGGCAGCAATCCATCTCGCCCGGGATCACGGCGTAAAGGCCATGGTACTGGAAGCGAATGGCGTTGCATGGGGATGCAGTACGCGCAATGGCGGTCAGGCGCAGATTTCAGCCGGGCGGCTCAAGCGTTCGCAATGGATCGAGCGTTGGGGCGTCGATGTCGCCCGGCAACTGCACAAGGAAATTGCCGAAGGTTTCGACCTCTTTCGCGCGCTCATTGCCGAACCGGAAATAGATTGCGATCCGCAGGATGGCGGTCATCTTTACATCGCTCACCGCGACAAGGTCCTTCCATCGCTGGAGAAGGAGTCCCGTCTGCTGAATGATGTGTTCGGCTATCGGACGCGCATGGTCGGCCGCGAAGAGATTCACCGCGATTTCATCCGCGATCAGGAAGCTCGCGGGGCGATGTACGAGCCGGACGGTATTGGCATACACGCCGCAAAACTCGCCTTCGGCTATCTCCGGCTTGCCCGCAAGCTGGGTGCAAAGGTGCATACCGCAAGTCCGGTCCTCAGCTGCCGGAAGAACGGCAACGTTTTTCATCTCAACACGCCGAACGGTACAGTTAAGGCGCGACAGGTATGTTTTGCGACAGCGGGATACACCTCGCCCGGCCTTCATCCGCTGACGCGATATAGGTTGATGCCGGTGCTGTCGAATTCCATCGTGACGCGACCGCTGACGCCCGATGAGATAGAAGCTTGCGGCCCAAAGACCGGCATTCCGCTGACCGATACGCGCACGCTTCGCCACTACTATCGTTTTCTGCCGGACGGGCGAATGCAGATCGGCAGCCGCAGCGCCATTACGGGAGCTGATGCACCAAACCGGAAATATTACGATCTGCTGCTTTCTGGGCTTTACCGGAAGTTCCCGGCGCTGACCGGTATCCAGATCGATTATTCCTGGTGGGGATGGGTCGATGTCAGCCATGACATGATGCCCCGCATCTATCGTCCTGATCCGGCGCAGGAAATCTATTATGCCATGGGCTACGGCGGCAACGGCGTGATGTATTCCGCACAGGCCGGACGCCGTGTCGCCCAATTGATGACCGGCCACGGACAGGGACTGGACCTGCCGATCTTCACCTCCGAACTGCCGAGCTACGGCATGCTTACGCCATTTAGGCGCATGGGCCAGCGCGCGATGTATCGCTGGTATGCGCTGAAAGACGAAGTTCTCTGAATTGCAAGGAAAGGTACTCGCCATGAAAATGACGACGGAAGAAGCGTTTGTTAAGGTTCTGCAGATGCATGGGATAGAGCATGCATTCGGGATCATCGGTTCGGCGATGATGCCGGTCTCGGATCTGTTTCCGAAGGCAGGCATTACGTTTTGGGATTGCGCGCATGAGACCAATGCGGCGCTGATCTGCGATGGCTATACGCGGGTGACCGGCAAGATGGGCATGGCGATTGCCCAGAACGGTCCGGGCGTGACCGGCTTCGTCACCGCCATCAAGACGGCCTACTGGAACCACACGCCGATGCTGCTGGTCACGCCGCAGGCTGCCAACAAGACCATTGGCCAGGGCGGGTTCCAGGAAGTGGAACAGATGGCGCTGTTCGAGGATATGGTCTGCTATCAGGAAGAAGTGCGTGATGCGACCCGCATTCCCGAAGTGCTGAACCGGGTGATCGAGAAGGCTTGGCGCGGTTGCGCACCGGCGCAGATCAATGTTCCGCGCGATTTCTGGACGCAGGTCATCGATGTAGATCTGCCGCAGATCGTGCGACTGGAACGCCCCAGCGGCGGGCGTGATGCCATTGCCGAGGCTGCAAAGCTTCTGACGGAAGCAAAGTTCCCGGTTATCCTCAACGGTGCCGGCGTCGTCATCGGCGACGCGATATCGGAATCCATCGCGCTTGCCGAAAGGCTCGATGCGCCGGTCTGCTGCGGCTACCAGCACAATGATGCCTTTCCCGGCACCCATCCGCTTGCCGCAGGTCCGCTCGGCTATAATGGCTCCAAGGCCGCGATGGAACTGATCGCCAAAGCCGATGTGGTTCTGGCGCTCGGCACCCGCCTCAATCCGTTCTCGACGCTGCCCGGCTATGGCATCGACTACTGGCCGAAGGACGCCAAGATCATCCAGATCGACATCAATCCGGATCGCATCGGCCTCACCAAGAAGATCACGGTCGGCATTTGCGGCGATGCCAAGCAGGTCGCGCAGCAGATCCTCGACCAGTTGGGCGCCAATGCGGGCAATGCCGGTCGCGACGAGCGCAAGCAGCTCATCCATCAGCGCAAATCCGCCTGGCTGCAGCAGCTTTCCTCGATGGATCACGAGGATGACGATCCGGGCACACATTGGAATGCCGGTGCACGCGAGCGCGAGAAGGAGCGCATGTCGCCGCGACAGGCATGGCGCGCCATTCAGGCCGGTATGCCGAAGAACGCCATCATGTCCACCGACATCGGCAATAACTGCGCCATCGGCAACGCCTATCCAAGCTTCGAGCATGGGCGCAAATATCTGGCGCCCGGCATGTTCGGTCCCTGCGGTTACGGCTTCCCGTCCATCGTCGGCGCCAAGATCGGCCAGCCCGACACGCCGGTGGTCGGCTTTGCCGGCGACGGGGCGTTCGGCATCTCCATGAACGAGATGACCTCCATCGGCCGCAAGGGCTGGCCTGCGATCACCATGGTCATCTTCCGCAACTATCAGTGGGGTGCCGAAAAGCGCAACACGACGCTGTGGTACGACAACAACTTCGTTGGAACCGAGCTCAACCCCAATCTGAGCTACGCCAAGGTGGCGGATGGCTGCGGTCTCAAGGGCGTGACCGTCGATAGCCAGCAGGCGCTCACCGAGGCCTTGCAGACGGCAATCGACGATCAGGCCAAGGGCGTGACCACCTTCATCGAGGTGGTACTCAATCAGGAGCTGGGCGAACCTTTCCGCCGCGATGCGATGAAGAAACCTGTCACCGTGGCCGGCATCGACAAGGCTGATATGCGCCAGCAAATGCCTGTCTGAACCAGTCCCGTCAGAGCATTTCCTGTTTTGATTGTGTCATTGGAAATGCTCTATCCGTTTGTTTTTACGCATGTCTTTATCCCGAAACCGGTTCCCACTTTCGGGAGACATGCTGTAATGATCAGGCCGGGAGGGCTTTCATCCTCCCGGCCATTCCAGAGAAACATACATCCATGCTGCCGTTGGAAAAGATTTTTGAGAAAGCGCGTTCAAAGCCACGTCACATCGTGCTGGCCGAGGGCGAGGACCCGCGTATCATCGATGCGGCGCTGCGGGCCGAACAAGAAGCCATTGCCCGCATCACGCTGCTGGGGTCGCAAAGCATCATCGGCGGACAGATCGACGGTTCAAAGATCGCGATCATCGATCCCAAAACATCGGACAGAAGCGCGGATTATGCGCAAAAACTTTACCGGCTGCGTCAGGCCAAGGGCATGACCGAAGAACAGGCCGCGGCAATGGTAAAGACGCCGCTCGGCTTTGCCGCCATGATGGTGCGGGAAGGCGATGCGGACGGAACGGTCGCCGGTGCGGTTGCGACGACAGCCGATGTGGTGCGTCATGCCCTGCAGATCATCGGCAAGGCCGAAGGCGCTTCCCTCGTCTCGAGCTTCTTCCTGATGCTGCTGTGCCAGTCGCACCATCAAAAGAAAGGCGCTTTCGTCTTTGCCGATTGTGGCCTCGTGGTGGAACCGGATTCCGCCCAGCTTGCCGATATCGCCATCCAGTCGGCAGATTCATACCGCCAGCTGACCGAAAAGGACGCAGCCGTTGCCATGCTGTCCTTCTCCACCGGCGGCAGCGCCGCGCATGAACGCGTGTCGAAGGTCGTTCAGGCAACCCGCACGGTGCGCGACCGCAAACCCGATCTGTGCATCGACGGTGAACTGCAGTTCGACACCGCTTTCGTGGAGGCAATCAGCCATGCCAAATCACCGGATTCACCGCTGAAGGGCAACGCCAATGTCTTCGTCTTCCCCAATCTGGAAGCTGCCAATATCGGCTACAAGATTGCCCAGCGCATCGGGGGAGCACAGGCCATCGGCCCCGTGCTCCAGGGCCTCGCCAAACCCGCAAACGACCTCTCACGCGGCTGCTCCGCCGACGATGTCCTCCACATGATCGCTATTACAGGCAATCAGGCAATGTGAGGGACATCGAGTTGTTATTCGCGCACCGCTGCTAAGGCATCAAGAAGCGAGCGACGATGCCATAGAGAAATTGTGGCAGCACCGTAAAGGCATAGGGCGCATAGACCCGTTCCAGCCGCTGATGATACTCGCGCCCCCACGGGCCGATGTTCACGACCGGATAGGAAAGCGCTTTCGGATGAGCGTGGTCGATAAACTGAGCCGCCGGTGTATTGGCTGCGATCACTTCACTATCTGTCGCGTCCGGGATGTGACCGAAGAAGCTCATATCCGAAATACCGGCAAAGATTTCCCGATATCGGATCGTTGTATCGAACTGACGTTCCGCATCCACGCGCGCCGTTTCCAAAGCTTCTGCGAAACGCTGTTCTTCTGCCGTTTCGCTGCCCATACGAACATGCGGATAGACCAGACTTCCAAAGCCTATAATGACCGTCGGGCCAGTAATGCGGGCCTCGGCAACCATACAGTTGACAAGTTCCCGCGTCATGAGAAGCGGGTTGTCGCTGCTTGAAAGCTCAGCCTCCAGCGCAGCTATCCGTTCCAACGCCGCATCGCCACCGATACGGCGTACCTCTTCGCGCAGCTCAGCCGTGGTAAGAATTCGCGCTTTGTGATTTATGTCGGCTTCACTGCCGGCAAGCTTTGCAAACCGTTCCGCTTCGACATTGAAGTGAGTGATCGCGCGATCCAGCGCCTCACCGACAACCGCCTTGAACCGCTGGAACAAAGCGTCGGGCGAAACGGAATGGGTCAGCCAGTTGAAGGCGATCCATGTTCGTTCCGGCGTGGTCACTTCATAACCACCTCGGAAATCCCGCGCTTCAAGACAGATCGGAGGCGGCGAAACTTCGCCGTCTGCCGTGTCGCAGAGGGTTGCGTTGGCTTCCACCGCGCGCATGATTTCGGACGCGATGAGGTGCGCGCTGACGCCTTCGAACGGATAGCTCGCATGCGAGGGCTGCCCAACGACGAAAGCAAAGGGAAGCTGCTTTCCGATGGTGCCACGATAGATGGCACGGCCTTCCGCGCCGTCGCCCTGATCGCTTGTTGCGTCCAGATTGATACCGGCAACGATATCGAGGCCCCAGCGTTCGGCAAGCTCTGGCAAGGCGTCGCGCAGGCTGCGCATTCCCCGCGAACCGCGCTCTTCGTCAGGGGTCGCGAACAGGATCAGATTGCCTTCGCGATCTGGCTGTTGCGAGAAATATTCCAGTGTTGCGATACCTGCTGCAACGCCGCTCTTCATGTCGAGCATGCCACGTCCGGGGATGTAGTTCCCGCTCTGGAAGTCAGCGAGCGCCTTTTCCTCGTTCGGCGCAAGCGGGCGGCTCGTAAGATCTGCCAGAAGTGCTTCCAGCAAGGCGTCCGGTTCGAAGGCCAGATGCTTCAAATCGCGATAATTGCCCGTTTCCACCACGTCGAAATGTCCGGCCAGCGCCAGGGTTCGCCGCCCTGTACCGCGAACGACCGCAATGACATTCTTGGTCATCGGCGAACCGTGGCTGTCGATGACGGCAATGTCGTCAGGATTCTTCTGGAAATAGGGAAGCTCGCGCAAAAGCTCGGCAAGCTTCGGACCGAACGATGCCTCGTCGGGGGTTCCGGTCTCGCTCGGCCATCGTACCATGCGATAGGAGAGTTCTCGCACCCGTTCCGTCGGGTTCCATTCATTTGGGGATGCCACGGTCTTTCCTCGCTTAATAGTTCCCCGTCTCCGTGCCTTGGTGAAGGCACAGACGGGTTCTCAAATCTGGTTTAAACGTCGACTTACTGGTTGAGATGTTTTTTGAGGAACGCTCTCGTTCGTTCATTCTCCGGATTGGTGAAGATCACGTCCGGCTTGCCTTCCTCGACCACAACGCCCTTGTCCATGAAGAGTACCTTGTCGGAGACTTCGGCAGCAAAGCCCATTTCGTGGGTCACAATCAGCATGGTCATGTGTTCCTGTGCAAGCTGCTTCATGACCTGGTTCACCTCCTCAACCAATTCCGGATCGAGCGCAGAGGTCGCTTCGTCGAACAGCATGACTTTCGGCTGCATGGCAAGCGCACGAGCGATGGCCACGCGCTGCTTTTGTCCGCCAGACAGACGCGACGGATACATGGCAGCCTTGTCTGCAAGGCCAACCTTCTTCAATAGCGAAACGGCCAGCTCCTGTGCTTCATGCTTGCTCTTGCCCTTCAGCTTGATCGGACCGAGCGTGATGTTTTCCATGACATTGAGATGCGGAAACAGATTGAAGTGTTGGAAAACCATGCCCATCTGCTGGCGCACCGCATTGATGTGCCGCTCGAAAGCACGCCCGCTCAGAGACTGGTTGACCTGAACGCCGTCCAGCAGGATCTGGCCCGAATTGACCGTTTCCAGATGGTTGATAGAGCGTAGCAAAGTACTTTTACCGGAACCGGACGGACCGATGATCGCTATGATCTGGCCGCGTTCGACAGACAGGTCGATCCCTTTGAGGACTTCGAGTGCGCCATAGGACTTGTGGACGTCTCGCACTTCCACCATGGGTTTACTGTTGCTCATCGGTAAGCCTCGACTTTCTTTTCCATCCAGTGCAATCCGGCTTCCAGGATGAGATTGAGTACGTAGAAGATCACTGCGGCAGTGATGTAGAATTCAAACGGGCTGTAGGTTTCGCTGATCGCCTGCTGCGATGCATGCACAAGCTCGGTAATGCCGATCACCGACACAAGTGCCGTATCCTTCAACAAGGCGATGAGGTTGTTACCCACCTGCGGCAGTGCGTTGCGGACGGCCTGCGGCACGATGATGTAGCGCAGTGTCTGGCCACTGCCGAAGCCAAGAGAGCGAGCGCCTTCGTTCTGCCCCGGATCGACAGTCTGGATCGCAGTGCGGAAGATATCAGAATTATAGACCGCAAAATGCAAGCCAAGGCCGATGATACCTGTCCACACGGCCGGGATGTTGATGCCAATTTGCGAGAGACCGTAATAGAGCAGGAACAGTTGCAGAAGCAGTGGCGTCCCCATGAAAAGCCAGATGAAAAAGCGAACAGGATAGCGCACCAGCCCGTTGCCATAGAGCACGAGCAGGGCGAATGCGATGCCGCCGAAGAAGCTGACGATAGATGAAGACACCGCGATGATAAGCGTCCACCAGACGCCAGTCATCAGAAGTTCGGTATAGGGCGGGACAATGGAAAAATCGAGTTGCATGGGATCACCGCCTATTTGAGTGCGTAGCGGGCTTCGAGGAAATCGACGAAGCGTGCAACGATGTAGATGAGAACCATGTAGATGGCCGCGGCGATGCCGAAGATTTCAAACGGACGGTAGGTCGAGCCGATGAAGCGTTGGGCCGTGTAGGTCAGTTCGACCACAGAGATCGCTGAAACCAGAGCAGACCCCTTTATCAGCATGACGGTGTTGACGCCAAGCGAGCGGATCATCAGCCGTGCTGCCTGTGGTAGCACCACAAAGCGCATTGACTGTCCGCTACCGAAGCCGATGGAGCGGGCAGCCTCCCTCTGACCGGCATCGACCGTCAGAATGGCGCCCCGCATAGCTTCAGCGTAGTAAGCGCCGATATTCAGACCAAGACCGATAGCACCTGCTGCGAATGGTTCAAGATTGATGCCAATCTGCGGTCCACCGAAATAGAGAACAAAGAGCTGCAGCAGGCATGGCGTGCCGCGAAACACGCTGACATAAGCTGTTCCGATGAAACGCAGCGGCCAGAAGCGCGACAGCTTCGCGGCTGTGGCAAGCGCACCGACGCTCAAACCGATGAGAATGGCAAGCGCCGATATTTCGACGGTAACCAGGGCGGCTTCCAGGAAGTATGGAAAGACCTCCGCCATCAAAGAGAAATTCATTATCTCCCCTTTCCTGTCTGGAAAACCAAGTCGGAAAGACATGTTGCCGGGACGTTTATTTTAGCAGCCGTCCCGGCAAGGGTTTCATACGGTTAGCGGATGTCTCGGCCGACCCACTTGGTCGAAATTTTCTCGTAGGTACCATCAGCTTTCATGTCATCGAGAGCCTTGTTGATCGCATCCTTCAGCTCTGGATTACCCTTGCGCAGAGCAATGCCGACATTGTCGGTGCCCTGAAGTTCGGGCGTATCGAGCTGGCGAACCTTCTCGCCGCTTTCCTTGATGGCGATCAGGATCGGAATGTCGTCCGATGCAATAGCGTCCACGCGGCCTGAACGAAGCTCGAGCAGCAGTTCGGGAATGCCCTTATAGGTACGAACGGTCCAGCCACCCTGTTCGCGCGCCCACTTGTCGCTGGTTTCGCCAAGCGTCACGGCAATGGTCTTGCCCTGCTTCAACTCGTCCATGGACTTGATTGGCGAAGCTTCCGTCACGAAGATGCCACGGCCACCGCGATAGTATGGACCTGCGAAATCGACAGCCTTTTCACGTTCAGGCGTGATGCTCATGCTGCCGACGACCACATCGAATTTGCCTGCGCGCAGTCCGGCAATGATGCCGTCGAAAGCCGTGGTTACGACGACGGGTTTCACATCAAGGCGCTTGGCAATTTCGGCGCCGATATCGACGTCGAAGCCGACAACCTGGTTCTGGCCATCAACAAAGCTGAACGGCGGAAAAACACCGCTCATGCCGATGCGCAATTCACCGCTCTGCTTGACCTTTTCGAGGTCGTCGGCATGAGCGGGCGCAAGCATCATCAGCGCGCCGACACCAGCGGCAATGAGTGAAGACAAAAGGGTTTTCATTTCATTTTCTCCTAAGTGATCGTAACGCGATCACGGGCGATGCCCGTTCCAAGCGTCTGGCAGGACGCATTTTTCCAAAACGTCAACGCCCGACAGGCGGCGACAATTTTCTCGGGAAAGCCGATTCGGAACAGGCAAGATCATCGCGTCCTGGTTACCCAGGAGCGGGAGAAAGAAAAGCTCCATTGATCCACCTCCGAAATTCCCCTTGCCGGTTGCGTTGCTGCTTATCCGGCTTGTTTGTTTTCAAGCACGCTAGCGGAGCAAAGGATCAACGAAAACGCCATTTCGGCATAGAAATGTTCAGCAATCTGCGATAAACGCAATCAAACTGACGAAATCGTCAAACCGGCGGTGTGGTGATGGATGATCTGGATCAACGATTAATCTCAGAGTTGCGCATCAATGCGCGCGCGTCCATTCCGACGCTTGCCAGCATTCTGGGTGTAGCGCGAGGCACGATACAAAGCCGGATGGAACGTCTGATCGCATCAGGTGTCATCGCGGGCTTTACCGTGAGGCTGAAGGATCACGGCTCTACCGACATGATCCGCGGTATCATGATGATCGAACTGACCGGACGAAACATCAAAAGCGCGATCGCGACATTGCGTAAAAACCCTGGCTTTTCCGCTGTGAACACCACGAATGGAACATGGGACCTGATCGCCGAAATCGAAGTCCCCAACATGAATGAGTTTCATCGGCTGGTAACAGGCATTCGCGCCATGGACGGAATTGCGAAGTCCGAGACACACATCTTTCTCGGACCCGCTTGAGCTGTCGGCTCTTATTCCGCCGCTTCCGCCGCATAGCCGAACTGCATGATGGCTTCCGGCGCAGCAACGCCCGGCAGAACACGCCCATCATCCACCGGCACACCTATCTGTGTGGTCATGGGAATGACGCCCGCCCAGATCGGCAGCGCATAATCAGCATCATCATCCTTCGGTGGCCCTGAACGGACCTTCGCCGAAGCCTCGTTCAGTTCGAGTTCCAGAAGCATGGTGGCTTTCAGTTCCTTGGCCATCATCGGCCGCAGCCCTTCCCAGCGCCCTGGTAAAAGCCCGTTCACGAAACTGCGCAAGTGATGTTCCTTCGTCGCGACATCCGTCACTTTGCGCGCTGTTCCGAAAGCCATGACCGAGCGATAATTGCAGGAATGATGGAATGCGGAGCGGGCGAGAACCAACCCATCAAGCAGCGTAAAGCTTACGCAGACTTCAGTTTCATTGCAGCTTTCCAGCATGCGGCTGGCGGATGATCCGTGCCAGTAAATGAAATTGCCTTCCCGCCACACTAGTGTCGGTGTGACATAGGGCGTTCCATTGAACACATACGCCACGTGCGCCAGCGGTTGAGCATCGATGATTGCGTGCACCGTGGCTGTGTCGTAGGCGCCGCGTTCATGCATGCGTTTTACACGGCTGCGTTCGGAAGGGACTGTCGTCATGGCCGATATTTCTCCTTTATATTCGGCCAGATTGGCGTCATAGTGGCTTTGATAGAATAACCACTTTGAATGAATATAATAATGCCAATTTCCAATACGCTTCCAGAGTTAGGGATTGATCGTGCCGGCGATACCCCGTTGACCACCCAGTTGGTCGAGCAGATCAGGCAGGCGGTGTTGGCCGGGCGCCTGAAGCCCGATGCAAGATTGCCGTCCACACGTGCCTTGTCACTGGAGCTGGGTCTTTCCCGCACCACCGTTCTTGCAGCATTCGATCAGTTGATTTCCGAAGGCTATCTGGAGGGGCGACAAGGCTCTGGCACCCATGTCGCGGCAGAACTTCCCGACACCAGTCTAACGGTCAACCAGCAGCTTTTGCACCGAGCGACAACGCCGCGGCGTTTTCATCGAGAACAAACCAAACCTTTTCGGCTTGGCGTGTTTGATAGCGATCATTTTCCGCACAATCAGTGGGGCAAACTGCTTGGGCGTATCTGGCGCGCGCCTTCCCAAGACCTGTTGGACAGTGAGGACGTGTTCGGCTTCCATCCGTTGCGGATATGGTTGGCCCGCCACCTGCACGAATGGCGTGGCATGATTGTATCACCGGAACAGATCATCATTACCGGTGGTAGCGCTGATGCTTTTTCCCTCATCCGGGAATCTCTGTTTGAAGCAGGCGACAAGCTGTGGATGGAAGAACCGGGTTATCCACCTGCGCGCAAGATACTTGGCGTCAATGGCCTCGACGTCATCCCTGTCCCTGTCGACAGAGGCGGCCTTGACGTTTCGGTGGGACGGGAAAAAGCAGCAGATGCCCGCGCCGCCTTTGTCACACCGGCGCGACATCACCCAACCGGCGTAACGATGACTTTGGGTCGGCGGCTGGAACTTATCGGCTGGGCAAGAGAGCGCGATGCCGTCATCATTGAAGACGATTACGACAGCGAGCACCGTTATGTCGGTCAGCCCCTGCCATCCCTGATGTCGCTTGATCCGGATCGCATCCTTTATATCGGAAGCTTCTCCAAGGTATTCTCGCCACTCTTGCGACTGGGGTTCCTGATTGTACCGTCGCATATGATCGATCAGTTCAGAGCACTACGACAAACCCTGTTCCCCGCGCCGTCGCCATTGGCCCAGCCAGCCTTGGCCAGCTTTATCGAAACGGGAGCCTTTGCCCAACATATCCGGCGCATGCGCCGCATACATGCAACACGCCGTCGAAAGCTGATTGCAGCACTTGCGCCTGGAGAACCGAAACTGTTCCGGATTGAGGCTCCTCCTGCGGGACTATCCTTACTGCTGGCTTTGCCAGACGGACAAAGCGATACACGCCTTGCAACTATTCTCGCAGAGGCTGGGATTGAAGTTCAGGCGCTATCGTCGCTCTATACGAAACTGACGCCACGTCAGGGGCTTATCCTCGGCTTTTCAGGATTTGATGAAACCGTATTGGAAAATTCTGCAATAGCACTGATGAAAATTCTCGAACGATCGAATTAGAGGGTGTGCATTAGCAATTTCGTAAACTTTGGATTCAGCATTTCCCGGTAAGCTTTGATTAGCAATTAGCTCGGGAGGAGCGTTGCAGCCCTTTTGTTTTGCGTTACGGGTGCTCATGCGTTCTTCGGTTGTATCAGTCATTGCCCTTGCCTGCGCCGCTTTGACGGGCTGTACGTCAAGTTCCGGCATCGACGGCATCATGCTCCAGTCGAAAACCTCGGCTGAGACCACGAGTTCGGTGGCTCGCCCGGTTCCACCCGCTCCCTTGAGCGAAATGGCGAGCGCACCACAGCCAATGCCCGCAGCGGGGCAGGAAGAAGTCCTGGCGTGGGCCGGTCCTATACCTGATGCAGGTCCATTCAAGGCTGCGCCGCCTGCGCCCGTTACGCCACAGCCGCAGCTACAAGAACGACCACAGGCGCGCATCTCGGTTCCAAAACCGGAAGTCGCAGCCTATCCGCCAGTACGCCTTACACCGCAAGAACGGTCGAAAATCTATAGTCACCGTTTCCGTGACGCGAAACCGATCAATTTCGGACGCTCTTCTCCGCGCAAGCTGGCAGTGCACGGCGTGGATGTATCTCGCTGGCAGGGCGATATCAACTGGGTGAAACTGCGCACGCAAGGGGCAAACTTCGCCTATATCAAGGCAACCGATGGCGGCGACCATCTTGATCCTAAGTTCCGCGAGAACTGGCGCGAAGCGAAAGCGGCAGGCATCAAACGCGGCGCATACCACTTTTTCTATTGGTGTCGTGTAGCAAGCCAGCAGGCCGACTGGTTCATTCGCAACGTTCCGAAGGAAGCCGACGCGCTTCCACCTGTCATCGATGTCGAATGGAACGGCGATTCCTCCTGCAAGCGGCGGCCTTCTCCGGCGCAGGTGCGGGAAAAAATGCAGGTCTTTATGGACAGGCTGGAGCAGCATTACGGCAAACGGCCAATCATCTATACCGCACCGGATTTCTATGATGACAATCTGAAAGGCGCCTTCACCAACTATCCATTCTGGCTGCGTGCCGTAGCCCAGCATCCATCCAAGGTCTATCCGGGTCGCCCGTGGACATTCTGGCAGTATTCGGGATCGGGGCTGTCACAGGGCGTCAACGAAAAGATCGACCTGAATGTCTTTCACGGGTCGGAAGACGACTGGCACAGGTGGCTGGCGCGCGCCGCCAGCTAGAGCACTTCCAGTTTGGATGTTATGAGATCATATCAGGGATAACCGAAGCTTTGCCTCGAAACCCGGCATGCAACACCGCCATGCCGGGCCATTTTTGCTGCCCGCATGGTGTTACCATGAAAGGGAATGGCAAATATGGACGTTCGGTTATTTGTGCTGGCGCTAGCAACTTTCGTTACCGGTACCGCCGAGAATATCATCGTTGGCATTCTTCCGGGCATCGCCCCCGGTTTGAACGTTTCGGTCAGTGCTGCCGGGCAACTGACTTCCGTTTTCTCGATCACCTTTGCTCTCACTGCACCACTGGCACTCATCCTCACGACGCGGTTTGAGCGGAAAGTCATTCTGATCACTGCGCTGATTGTTTTCATTGCAAGCAATATTATTGCAAGCATCAGCCCCAATTATCTCATCCTGTTTGCCACTCGTATGTGCATGGCTGCTGCAAGCGCAGTCGTTTGTCTGATTGCCACAATGCTGGCGACGGAACTGGTCAGCCCTGCGATGCGCGGACGCGCCATCGGGATCATATTCATGGGGATCAGCGGATCTATGGTGGCAGGCGTTCCTGCAGGAATGCTCGTCAATGGGTTGTTGGGCTGGCGCGCGGTATTCGTCGGTCTGGCTTTGATGGCAGCTCTGGTTCTGCTTTTGTCATCACGTTCATTGCCCCGCGCAGGACGCAGCCTACGCGGCTTGCCGCCCTATATACCGCACCTGAAATCTGTCAGACTGGTATCCGCACAACTGGTTTCCATCCTGATGATCGGCGGTCATTTCGTAGTATTCGCCTATCTCGCGCCATACCTTTTGGAAGCAGTGCACATCTCTTCTCGAAACGTTATCTGGGCAATGATGGCCTTCGGTGTAGCTGGAATGACCGGAGGTTACCTCGGAGGGTTGCTTGTTGACAAGTTGTCGCCGCGGCTGGCTATCGTGCTGACGCCCCTTCTCTATCTGACGGCCCTGGTGGCGATGCCGCTCGCGACAGGGTCCAGTGCCGTTTTCGGTGCGGTGCTAATGATCTGGGCCTGTGTCAGTTGGATGATATCGCCCGTCGTCCAAAGCTTTCTCATCACAACCGATCCCGCAACCGCTGATGCCGGTGTCGGGATCAATCTGTCGGCCATGCATATAGGCGTTGCGCTCGGCACTGCTACGGGCGGGCTTGCATTGCAACGCTTGTCCTTGCAAGCCCTGCCCTGGATCGGGTGTATTCTGGTCGCGCTTTCGCTGTTGTGCGCTCTTAACGCTTCCCGATATTTTCCAGGTCGTAAGACGTCGATTGATACATCTCGTTGATCCAGTTCCCGAATAGAAGGTGCGCGTGGCTGCGCCAGCGATTTTCCGGCTGGCGCGTCGCGTCGTCACCGGGGAAATAATTCGCAGGAACCTTCGTTTCAGGCTGAGCCTGAATGTCACGGAAATACTCATCCGCAAGCGATGTGGTGTCATATTCCACGTGATTGAACATATGCAGTGAACGATGATCCGGATCGTCAAGCAGGCACAGCCCCGTCTCCGGACTATCGACCAGCACTTTCAGATCGCTATTGGCCGGAATGTCGCTCTTGCGCACTTCGGTCCAGCGCGAAACCGGGATTTTGAAATCGTCCGAAAAGCCGCGAAGGTAAGGCGATGACGGCGCAAGGTTGCGCTGGCTATAGACGCCTGACGCCTTTCCCGGCAGTTCATACTTGCCCATGCCATGGAAATGATGGACCGCAGCTTGCGCGGCCCAGCATATATTCAGAGTGCGGTGCACATGGGTCTGCGTCCAGTTGAAGACACGCTGCATTTCGTCCCAGTAGGTGACTTCCTCAAATTCGAGACGTTCGACCGGAGCCCCCGTGATGACAAAGCCGTCAAAGCGTTGGTCCTGTACTTCCTCCCACGGCTGATAGAAGGATAGCATGTGATCGGCAGGCGTGTGGCGTGCCACATGATTGGTTATACGAACAAGGGTCAGCTCGACCTGCAGCGGAGTTGCTCCGAGAAGGCGGGCAATCTGCGTCTCGGTGGTGACCTTGTTCGGCATCAGGTTGAGCAGACCGATCTTCAGCGGACGAATATCCTGACGGACGGCATCTGCTTCGCGCATGACCATAACGCCCTCAGCCTGGAGAACACTGGTTGCAGGCAGATCATCAGGAATTTTAATCGGCATGTCGCGTCGGTCCCTAGTTTATGTTGGAGCGGACGCGAGTGGCTCTATCCGTTTATTTGCCGGTTGGGCCACATCCTCTCTTTACAGAGAGTACCACCTTGCCCGGAGAGGCAGGTTGGCGTTGGGCGTCGCCCCAACTCTTGATGTAATGTCACTTCTACTCAAACTCTTTCGGGGTGGCAATAGGGTTTGAGCTTCACCTTAAAGTGTAGGAGAAATTTCGGCTTCGCGAACCAAACGGTTCGCGGATTTTACACTCACAGACACGCCGAATTTGGAATGAACACCCTTTAAATGTCTGCAAATGCGGCTTTCAAAGCACTCACATGCTGAGCCGATGTCCGATATGATTGTTCTGCAGCAAAACCGAAGGCGATAGCACGAGAATCCTTCTCATCGAGCAAAACACGGCATGAAGCATGAACTTCCGTTGCGCCAGTTGCGTCCACTATTCGACCAACATTCTTGGCGTTGATGCCGCTGCCGGGCATGATGCTGATGCGCCCGCGCGCCATTTCAGCCAGCATTCGCAGCCTATCCAACCCCTCTTCCGCAGTTTGTGACAGGCCAGACGTCAGGATGCGCTCGAAACCAAGTGCAATTGCCTGTTGTAGTGCAGCCGTCATATCCGGAACCAGATCGAAAGCGCGATGGAGCGTCGTTCCAAGACCTTTTGCCTCTGCAGCCAATCTTTCCAACATGGCGACATCGAGAGAACCATCGTTCCGCGAAGCACCGACAACGACACCGGCCAAACCAGCACTTCTGGCGTTGCCTATGTCGGACACCATTAGGGCTTCATCTTCGGTTGAAAAGCAGAAGTTGCCCGCGCGTGGTCTGATCATTGCGTAAACCGGAATTGGTGCTTTCGAGGCAAGTTCCATCAATGCCTGCGAGGGCGTCAAGCCGCCCAGTTCGAGCGCAGAACAGAGCTCGATGCGATCCGCACCGCCTTCGATTGCCGACCGCAAGCCCCCAGCGCTATCCACGCAGACTTCAAGTAACACGCTCACGTCTGATGTCCCAATATCGCTGCCCCCACCAAACCACCATCGCTTCCGAATATACCCGGAACAACTAACGGCTTGTCAGTCTTTCGCAGAATTCTGGCTCTCACCGCCGTGTCAAGCGCCGAAACCAGCTCTGATGCGGTAGCAAGTCCTCCGCCTACCGGAATGATCGAAGTACCGGTTATATTGACAACGGCGGCAAGCGGATCAGCAACGAGTTGCAGATAGGCAGTAATTGTCCGTCTCGCCTCCTGATGGCCTTCCAGCCATTCCTGCAAGACTCTATGGCTACTTGCTTCCACATCGTTCAGAAACTGATGCAACCTTTCGATCCCGCGTGCACCACCAATCGTATCGACACAACCGCTTTGCCCGCAACCGCAATTGAAGCGTGGGACCAGCACAGTTTGTCCGTCGATTTCTACAGAAGTGTTGAGGATCGGGCCGTGCCCCCATTCGCCAGTCAAGCCGCCTTTACCTCGAACCAACCGGCCATCGACAACAAGCCCGCCACCAACGCCTGTACCCAGCACTGCGCAGAAGACAATCTCATGCCCTTTACCAGCACCTTCGATTGCCTCGGCAAGGGCGAGGCAATCGGCATCATTGGCGGCGATCACCTGTCGTTGCAATCGCTCGCCAAGTTCAAAGCTCAGCCTGTGACTGGTAATGCAAGGGATGTTGGCCGAGAAAGCGGTACTTGTATCCGGATCAACCAATCCGGCAATAGAAAGTGCAAGTGGCCCATCGTCGTCCGATGCATGAATACGAAGCGCGGTTTCCAATGCGTCACCGAATTCTTGCCAACTGTTTGCCGGGGTAGGCAGCTTTTCAAGAAGTTCGATATTTCCGGGATAGGTCGAGCGCGCCAGCCGAATGAAAGATCCGCCAACATCTGCGGCGAACACAGTTCCAGCCCGTTGAGACTGATGCATCCTTCTGTCGTGCATGATCGATCTTCCGCCGATACGTTTCGATGTTCCATCCAATCATCGCAAATGTACCGGCAGTCAATCGCGCGGCGCAATCTATCCTACGGTTTCGGCGCTACAAGCGAGATGTTCACACCTTGCGGGTCCTTGCATTGAACAACCCATTCGCCGTTCGGAACTTCCATCGGCTCTTGCAAAACCGCTCCGCCCAGAGACTTGACCCTGCTGGCAGCATCTTTCACGCCGTCGACCATGAAGTAGAAACCCCATCCAACTCGCGTGCCGGCAGGTGCGGTCATGATACCGCCATGGTCAGCGCCATCGACACTGAACACCTTGTAGTTTCCCATAGGCCCCATGTCGAAATTGCGTGAAAGCTTCCAACCAAACACTTTCTCGTAGAAGGGAAATACCGTCTCGCAATTCTGAGCGTATAGTTCGTGCCAGCCTGGATGTCCCGGTTTGCGCGAACCGAGGTCAGCCGGTGGCGGCATATCATCCTTCGGCTGGAAGAGCGCGAAAACACCACCTTGCGGGTCTGACACGATCGCAAACCGACCAATGTCCGGGATATCCTGCGCGGCCCTCAGAACCTTGCCGCCCTCCGCCTCGACTTTCCGGGAATATTCATCGGCATTTGTCACACCGACATAACCGATCCAGCCCGGTTCGCCTCCACAATCCTCCTTTGGCATATCCGCCATCGACATCATGCCTGCAATCATGCATCCGGGGACTTCGAACAACGTATATTTCATGCCGGGAACACCGGCGTCTTTCGCAGTCCAGCCGACGACTTTCGTATAAAAATCCTGTGCGTTTTCAGCGTCTGTTGTCATGAGTTCGTACCAGACGAACGGAGAAGAACCGTTTTTCATTGAATGTACTCCCTTGGATTTTGTTCGCGTTCGAACAATCAGCCGCAACAGCTATGTTTGGAAGCCTGCGCCTCATATTCATCGTGCCGCTTGACGAAATGCATCGTGCTGTTTTCATTTCGGCCCTTGGGCGCGCGATCAAGGATCATCAGCGTACCGACCCATTCTTCAATGCCGCGGGCATAGCTTGAATAGGTGTGATAGATTGCGCCACTTTCGTCCTTGTAGAAAGCGCTCATGCCGTGCAGCTCTTCGAAAGCATCTTCTGCGGCCAGCTTTTCGAAGTTGTAGAAAACACGATTGTTCTCGAGTTCATCCTTCGTAAAGGAGACGTGATAATCAAAATTGAAATCGCCGCCTCCAGACGAAACCCACGGGAAATGCCAGCCCATCCGCTTCTTGTAGGCTTCCAGCTTTGCCAGCGGTCCGCGCGAAACGGCGACAAGCGTGACGTCGTGATTGTTGAGATGTGTTACCGCGCCGTCAAGATTATCGGCCAGGAACGAACATCCTGTGCAACCTTGATCCCAGTCGGGGCCGAACATGAAATGATAAATCAGCAACTGACTGCGCCCGTCGAACAGATCGGAAAGCGATTTCCGACCTAAAGGCGTATCGAATGTGTAGTTCTTATCGACCTTGACCCAAGGCAGAGCCTGCCGCTCACGATTAACCTTGTCGCGCAGATGAGTGGCTTCTTTTTCGCTTGCCAGAAGCGCGCGCCGCGCTTCAAGCCAGACTTCTCGGGATACGACATCATTCATGGTGCAAGCCCTCCTCCGGCTTTTGCCCCGTGTCTATGCCCAGATATCAATGTTCCTGCTTGACGATTTACATTGATATCAATATTAATAATGCATGTCAAATAGCCTCGATGTACCGTTTGAAACAACACTTCTGGTTCGCGATACCTGCCTTTGTTTGCATGTTCAGCGCGCTGCACGCGCTCTCGCCCGCCGCTTTGACGATGCCCTGCGCCCGGTAGGGCTGACCAATGGCCAGTTCTCGTTGATGATGGCGCTTAATCGCCCGGCACCGCCACCGATGAAGCCGGTTGCCGAACTCTTGGCTATGGACCAGACGACTTTGACAGCAGCCTTGAAGCCATTGCAGCGGCAGGGCTGGGTGGAGATCGTCGTCAACCCGGACGACAGGCGCGAGCGTTTATTACAGCTCACACCCGAGGGAAAGGCCGCTCTTGCAGCTGCCGTGCCTATATGGAAGGCCACGCATGCGGATATCGAAAAACAGCTCGTAAGCGGCACTGGTGATGACGTTCGCCGGGATTTGCTGGTTCTGTCCTCAGTCTGATCGCAAAAGGGGCGCTCATCGCGCCCCTGCCCTGACCACTGACTTCTTCTTTTTAGGCTTGAATTCCTTATCGTAAACCTCTTCCGCCATACGCCGCAGCGAACGTCCAATCGCGGCATATTCATATTCATTGAGGTTCGCCAGAGAGATGCGGCCTGCAGGCTGCAAAGTACCAAAGCCTGTGCCCGGCAGCATAACAATGCCGGTTTCATCCGCTATACGGAAAAGCAGTTCGGTCGGAGAGATATTCTTCTTTACCCATGCGGCAAAGTCATCTCCATAGAGGCGGCGGACAATATCTTCCAAGTCGAGCAAGGTGTAATAGTCGACCTCGTTCTCATCGGACTGAGGTGCCAACCCCAACTCGCGATAAAGCGCTGCCTCGCGGTGGCGGATCAGCTTTTTAAGCTCGGCTTTATAGGAATCTTTTTCGTCCATAAGGCCAAACAACGAGAACAGCACCATCTGGACTTGCTGCGGCGTTGACAGCCCCGCCGTGTGGTTGAGCGCAACTGTGCGACTATCGGCGACAAGCCTGTCAATGAACTTCAGCTTCGAAACATCCGGCGTCAGTGAAGAATAGCGCTCGTTCATTTCCTTCTTGGCCGATGACGAAAGATTTTTCAGTTTTTCATCCAGAAGATTGTCCTTCTGCATAGCAATGACGCCCAGACGCCAGCCCGTTGCACCAAAGTACTTCGAGAATGAATAAACCAACATCGTATTGTAAGGACAGATCGCGAACAGTGATTTAAAGTTGTCCGCGAAGGTGCCGTATACGTCATCGGTCAGGATCATGAGATCAGGCCGTTTTTCCTTAACAATTCGTGCGATCTGTTCCAGCCCACGCTGGTCCATCTTGACCGAAGGCGGGTTGCTCGGATTGATGAGGAAGAAAACCTTGACTGACTTGTCGAGCAGCTTGTTCAGCTCTGCTTCCGGGTATTGCCAGCCCTGATGCGGGTCGGCATTGATGTGCACTTCTTTCAACCGATAATTGTTGAGTTCCGGTATTTCGATGTAAGGCGTGAAAGCAGGCATGCCGATGGCAACGGTATCGCCCTCATCGAGAATCTTGTTCTGCTTCAGCGTGTCGAAAATATAGGTCATGGCAGCGGTTCCGCCTTCGACTGCAAATACATCGAGCTTATCGGAACTCATGTAACCGCCGATCATCTCGCGCACGAGATAATGCTTCACGATCTCCTCGCTGATCTTCAGCATGCGTGGCGGAACCGGATAGTTACACCCAAGAATACCTTCCACCATTTCGTGCAGATATTCCGAGGGGGAAAGGCCTAGCTGATCACGAACATAAGACAGGGCCCGTCCGAGAAACTTTACCCCCGGCTGATCGCCATTGTCGGAAAGAAAGCGCTGAAACCGCCCTTCTATCCCTTCGACTTTCGGCAAACCACCAACACTTGTCGACATATAGGAATATGAAAGTTCGGCTTCAGCCACGGCGAAAAGCCCGAGCCGCAGAAAGGCACGGCGCGGTAAGGTCGCAATAAAATTCGGGTTACCGCGACCAGCATTCAGCATGGTCAGGTCGGCCTTGCTGGAAGCCAGCTGGATGAGTGCGTCCTTGAGTTCGAACGGGCTTAGCTTCGCATATTTACTATAGTCACTCTTCGCCATGATCTACTCCTCAGGAGAAAGCGACCACCAATGGCCCAAGCAATGTCAAAAAGACATTGGCAAGCGCGTAGGTGATTGCGAACGGGGTGGTAGGAATGGAATTACCTGCCTTGTCCAACACTTCGCCAAAAGCAGGGTTTGCGCTGCGCGAGCCGGAAAGCGCGCCCGCGAACACAGCGACATTGTCGTATTTCAGCACGTAACGACCAAAGAACATCGTGATGATCAGCGGAAGGATCGTTACGACGACACCGATCAGGAAGATGGTGAGGCCACTGCTGATGATTGTCTGAACGGCCTGCAAACCTGACTGAAGACCGACAACTGCGACAAATCCGGCTAGGCCCAGATCACGCAGCAATGTGGAGGCTCCAGTCGGCATGTTGCCGATAGTCATGTTGCGGCTGCGATACCAGCCGAAGAGCAGTCCCGACAGAAGTGCACCGCCACCGCTACCAAGCGTTAGCGGTATTGAGCCGATGCGCACGACAGCTAAACCAATCAAAAGACCAAAAGCAATGCCGAGACCGTGAAACACGAAATCGGTCTTGTCACTTGGAACGATCACCGGACCGATCGACTTTGCTGCGCGCTGCAGATCCTGGTCAGTGCCGTATAGTGAAACGACATCACCGGCATTGATGACCGTATCCGGCTGCAGCGGCAAGGGCTTGTCCGCCCGTTTGACACCGGTAACGTAGACACCGTGGCGTAGCTCGGAACTTATACTGTCCTTGATCGCAGCTACGGTCTTACCGACATAATCGGGTGAGGTGATCGTCACATCACGGATCTGCACAACGACGTCCATGCCCTCCGAGGCTTGCAGCTCCGTACCGATCTGATTGCCGGACGCAACGACCCCGGTACGTCGACCGGCCACGAGAACAATATCGTCGCGCTGCAGCGTCAGATTGGGGGCAAGACCGATAATCTTGCTGGCGCGTTTGACACGTTCTATGGTTATGGCGTTTTCAACCGGGGTCATTGCCTCAATCTGAGCCACGGTCTTTCCGGCAGCCTGCTCCACCTTGTAGATGCGCCCCACCAGGTCAGGAGCAGCTTCACTTTCGCCCTGCCCTAATAGCCTTATGCCGGCCAATAGTTCAGCTTCCGCTTTGATGGCATCGTCACGGATAGTGCGCCCCATGAACTTCGGCAATAGATTGACGCAGACGATAATCGCGCCGAAGGAACCGAAAATATAAGTTACGGCGTATCCAACCGCGACATTGGCCTGTAATCGCTGCACTTCGTCAGCGGCAAGTCCAAGTTTCGAAATGGCCGAGCTTGCCGTTCCGATAATCGCCGATTGCGTTAGCCCGCCAGCGGCGATGCCTGCCGCGAGCCCTTTGTCCAATCCGAATACACGCGCCATGATCACGACGGTCGCCAGACCGCTGATCGCAAGAACCGCAGCCATGGCGATCTCCCGCAATGACTGGCGTCCGAGCGACCGAAAGAACTGCGGACCACTTTCGAAACCGACCGCGTAAATAAAAAGGGCGAAGAGCAAAGCCTTCACCCCATTGTCGATCTGGACACCTACCTGGCTGATTATCACCGCGACAAGCAGCGACCCGGCAACTCCTCCCAGTTGGAACTTGCCGAAGTGTATCTTGCCGATAGCATACCCCCCGGCCAAGGAGAGGAATAAAGCTATTTCGGGTGCCTGCTGAAATATTGCCTGAAGCCAATGCATCCGTCCCTCCAAGCTTCGATAACAACCAAGGATTAGCTAGAGCGAAAATGCCAAAGACAAGAGGTCGACAATATAAATGTAAAAAGAAATCACGACCGCGCAAACATAAGTTAAAGAGTTGAACTCACTTTCTAGAACCGTTCTATTTCGGGATTAAATAATCTCTTCACGACGATCTGTGATAAAAACTTGAAAGTGATAAATATTGAGACGGATGGCCCGGATACACGAGATACAGACATAAACTATGTCAAACGCCTCTGTTCACGACGAACCGGCTGGCTACATGTAGAATAATGAAAGCAGGCAGAAAGCAATGAACGAAAAGCGAGCCCCCCATATCGTTGTCGTCGGCGCTGGTTTTGGCGGATTGCAACTGATCCACGACCTTAGAAATGTCGGCGTGCGGATTACACTGATAGATCAGCGCAATCATCATCTTTTCCAGCCGCTTCTATATCAGGTCGCAACCACCATCCTCGCCACCTCCGAAATCGCATGGCCGATCCGCCATCTATTTCGTGACCGCAAGGAGGTGACGACGCTATTGGGCACAGTCACCGATGTGAACACCGATCGCCGTCAGGTACAGCTCGAAAACGGCACTGAAATTTCATACGACATGCTCGTACTCGCCACCGGAGCGCGCCACGCCTATTTCGGCAACGATCAATGGGAATCCTTGGCACCCGGCTTGAAGGCGCTTGAGGATGCAACCACCATTCGCCGCCGGCTGCTTCTCGCCTTCGAGCGGGCGGAGCGGGAAACAGATGAAGCCAAAAGGCGCGCGCTGTTGACATTCGCTATCGTAGGCGGCGGCCCGACCGGTGTGGAACTTGCCGGTATTATCGCAGAGCTTGCCAAACAGACGATCTGGCCGGAATTTCGCAATATCGACACGCGGGAGACACGCGTGATGCTACTTGAAGCAGGTCCACGCATTCTGGCGGCATTTCCAGAAGATCTATCGGATTATGCATTGAAAGCGCTCGAAAAATTGGGAGTGGAAGTACGGCTCGGAATTCCGGTCAAGGACATTGCAGCCGAAGGCGTTACGGTTGGCGAGGAGTTTATTCCTTGCCGAACTGCAATCTGGGCAGCGGGTGTTGCTGCCTCTCCGGCCGCGACGTGGTTGAATGCCGAAAGCGACCGCGCAGGACGTGTGAAGGTGTTATCCAACCTCAACGTACCGGGACATGACGATATCTTCGTTATCGGCGACACCGCATGGGTCGAAGGGCCGGACGGCAAGCCGGTTCCTGGCATTGCACCTGCTGCCAAACAGCAAGGCGCCTATGTTGCCAAGGTCATTAGAAGCCGCATCGAAGGAAAGACGCCGCCGATGCCGTTCCGTTACAAACACCAGGGCAACCTTGCGACTATCGGCAGAGGCGCTGCCGTGGTCGACATGGGGCGCTTCAAGCTCAAGGGCATCATCGCCTGGTGGTTCTGGGGTATCGCGCATATCTTCTTCCTCATCGGAACGCGAAGCCGTGCAGCCGTCGCCTGGAGCTGGCTCTGGACCTATATTTCGGGACAGCACAGTGCCCGGTTGATAACACAGGGCAAGCCTGTCGAACGCTGAATATAAAACGGCCCGCCAGAAGCGGGCCGTTTTATTGTCCAAGCCAATGGTGATTTATTCGGCAGGCTCCATCTGCGGAACAAGGTCTGTGATAACAGGCGCTCCGTTCATCGCTGCAGCAAGCTTACCGGTATCGAGTTCATTTTCCCAACGAGCCACAACGATGGTTGCAACCGCATTGCCGACAAGATTGGTTAGCGCACGGCATTCCGACATGAAACGGTCGATGCCGAGAATCAAGGCCATGCCCGCAACCGGGACAGACGGAACGACAGACAGCGTAGCTGCAAGCGTGATAAAACCTGCGCCGGTAATCCCCGCAGCGCCCTTCGAGCTAAGCATCGCCACCAGCAGAAGCAGAATCTGGTCACTCAGCGACAGTGGAATATCCGTCGCCTGCGCAATGAAGAGTGCTGCCAGTGTCATGTAGATGTTTGTACCGTCGAGATTGAACGAGTAACCGGTCGGAATGACAAGGCCGACGACGGAACGCTTGCAGCCTGCCTTCTCCATCTTGTCCATCAGCGCGGGGAGCGCCGCTTCCGAAGATGACGTCCCCAGAACCAAAAGCAGCTCTTCCTTGATGTAACGGATAAGCGCGAGAATCGAGAAGCCATTGTAGCGAGCAACCGCCCCAAGAACGACAAGCACAAACAGCAATGACGTAAGATAGAATGTGCCGATCAGCAGCGCGAGATTGGCAATCGAACCAATGCCGTATTTGCCGATGGTGAACGCCATGGCACCGAAAGCACCGATCGGAGCAGCTTTCATGAGGATCGCAACCAGTTTGAACACGGGTGCGGTCATGACATGAAGAAAGTCGGTAACAGGCTTGCCCTTGTCGCCGACCAAGGCCAGCGCGATGCCGAACAGAACCGAGAAAAACAGCACCTGAAGAATATCGCCTTCCGCAAACGCCCCAACAATTGTCGTTGGAATGATATTGCTCAGAAAGCCTGTAATGCTCTGCTCATGTGCCTTGGCGGCATAATTGGCAACGGCTTTCGGATCAAGCGACGCCGGGTCGATATGCATTCCTGCACCTGGCTGCACCACATTGGCGACGATAAGCCCGATGATCAAGGCAAGCGTCGAGAATGTCAGGAAGTAGATCATTGCCTTACCGGCAACCCGACCGACCTTCTTCATGTCAGTCATTCCGGCAATGCCGGTTGCAACGGTCAGGAATATAACTGGCGCGATAATCATCTTCACAAGCTTGATGAATGCATCGCCAAGCGGCTTCAGTTGCGTGCCCAATTCCGGATAGAAATGGCCGAGCAGAATACCGGCAGCAATAGCCACCAATACCTGTACATAAAGATGCTTGTAAAAGGGAATTGGCGCGCGCGGCTCGACCGCTGCCCCTGTCGGTATTGCAATCATGATGTCCTCCGTTTGGCCCAGCATGGAGCTTCGTCCAGCCTCCCGAGCCTTTCAGTCTCAAACCTCAGCGGTCCGACCCGCTGCTAATATTGTTGATTGCAATGTCCGTGCCAGTTTCCTGACCTTTTCTTAACTTATTGTTTTTATTTGATTTATCGTCATTCAAAATGATAGACGTACAAAAAATGTGCGATTATCCGCACATTTTTATTTCCGATTTGTGTGAAGTATTGCACAATGACAATAATGAGCTCGAGCCCTTCAACTGTGGACATCCAAACCCGCCCTGCAAGTTCCAACCGCCGCACATGGGCGTTGTTCGGATTGTTTTGGGCTGCAGTTTTCGCGCTTGCTTTCTGGATTGTCGGCGATATGGCGCGAGACAAAGCCGTCCTCGCGTTGAGCGAACAGGCAGGGATCGATGCCAACCTGAATACCGCTTTGTTACGCGCCGTTCTCGACAAGCAACGGGCGCTTCCTCTGGTGTTATCAAAAGATAGGGCGCTGGAAGCGGCGCTACAGGACAAAACACCTGCAACGATCGATCCGCTGAACGAGAAGCTAGAGACGCTGGCTGAAGGTACGCAAGCAGCCGTCATCTACCTTGTGGGCATGGATGGCATTGCCATTGCTGCAAGCAATTGGCGCGGGCCAGTCAGCTTCGTCGGCAACGATTATAAATTTCGCCCCTATTTCCACGACGCATTGAAAAATGGCGCTGCAGAATATTTCGCGCTCGGCAATGTCAGCAACCGTCCAGGTCTGTATATATCCCGCCGTATCGACGGTCCCGACGGCCCGCTCGGTGTGATCGTCGTCAAGCTGGAATTCGATCGATTGGAGAGCGACTGGAACGATGCCGGGCGACCGACCTTTGTAACGGATGAGCGCAATATCGTTCTGATTACAAGCCTGCCTTCCTGGCGTTTCATGACCATTGGTTCAATCGGTCAGGAACAGCTCCAGTCCATTCGTGATAGCCTTCAGTTCGGCGATGCTCCCCTGAGCCCCTTGCCGCTGTCGGTGAAATCAATTGATGGCGACGATGTTCTGCTGATTGATGCCTTGTTGCCCGGCAATGCCCGCAATACCGATTTTCTAGCTATCCGTTCGGCTGTACCGTCCACGCCTTGGCAAATGTACAGTCTCGCGCCAATTCGTCCGCAAATTCCTGCTGCCATCCGGGAAGCCCGATTGTTCACTTTCATCGCACTGGCTGCAGCGGCAATGGTCGGCGGACTGCTTCTAAGACGCAGACAAAAGATCGTGGCACGCATTGCCGATGCCCGGCGCACGCAGAGAGAACTGGAAGAACGCGTTGAAGAGCGTACCCGCGATCTCAGTCTGGCACGCGACAGACTGCAATCCGAGATCAGCGACCACCACCGTACCGAAACAATGCTGCAAGGTGTGCAGCAAGATCTTGTTCATGCCAACCGGCTTGCCATTATGGGACAAGTGGCGGCGGGCGTGGCACACGAAATCAATCAGCCAGTTGCAACCATTCGCGCCTATGCAGACAACGCAAAAACCTTCATCGAACGGAAACGCCTTTCAGATGCATCTGAAAATCTCAGCGAAATCGCCGCGCTGACAGATCGCATCGGCACGATCACAGGCGATCTGAAGGCGCTCGCGAGGAAAGGACGCTCACCCTCCGAGCCGACTTCGCTCCGTCAGGTTATTTCAGGTGCGCTGGTGTTGCTGCGGAGCCGTTTCTCCGGGCGCATGGATCAACTTGATATCGCTTTACCACCGCCCGAACTGCGCGTCATCGGTCATTCAATCAGGCTTGAGCAAGTTTTCATAAATCTGTTTCAAAATGCATTGGAAGCCATTGATTTAGAAAAGAATGATGGACGAGTAGAAGTTCGCACTCACGAAAGCGACGGCAAGGTAATTATAACGGTTTCCGACAATGGAGCGGGCATGCCGCGACATATTCGAGACAATCTGTTTTCCCCCTTCAATACTTCGAAAGAAAAAGGTCTTGGCCTTGGTCTTGTGATCGTCAAGGAGATCGTCACCGATTATGGCGGGACCATATCCGCCGAAAGCAGCGCCATGGGCACATCTTTCCGCATAGAACTGAGAAAAGCATGATGGATAAGTCACCCTCGGTCATTCTTGTCGACGACGACAAGGCGCTACGCCGCGCCACCCGTCAAACGCTTGAGCTTGCCGGTTTCGATGTTGCTGATTTTCCAAATGCCCTCGATGCCTTGAACAGCGTCACCTCCGAATATGAAGGCGTGGTCGTTACGGATGTCCGCATGCCGCAGATTGACGGCCTCCAGTTCTTTGCGCGGATCAAGGCGATTGATCCAGATATGCCTGTAATCCTGATTACCGGCCACGGTGATATTCCGATGGCCGTGCGGGCCATTCAGGACGGCGCATATGATTTCATTGCCAAACCTTTTGCAGCCGACAGGCTTGTGCACAGCATCCGCCGCGCATGGGAAAAACGCCAGTTGATCGTTGAAAACCGCGCGCTGCGCGAAGCGGCCAATAATGTGGAGGGTGATCTACCGCTGATCGGCCAGACACCCGCGATGGAAAACCTGCGCAGGACTTTGCGCGATATTGCCGACACGGATGTCGATGTGCTCGTGGCTGGTGAAACTGGTAGCGGCAAGGAAGTCGTCGCGCAATTGCTGCACAATTGGAGCCGTCGCCGCAAAGGCAATTTTGTGGCGCTGAACTGCGGGGCCTTGCCCGAAACGGTGATTGAAAGCGAGTTATTCGGTCACGAGGCAGGCGCTTTCACCGGGGCCCAGAAAAAGCGGCTGGGGCGTATTGAGCATGCAAGCGGTGGTACGCTGTTTCTGGATGAAATTGAAAGCATGCCCGCTGCGACACAGGTGAAACTGTTGCGCGTCATTGAAATGCGGGAGATCACTCCGCTCGGTACAAATGAGGTTCGCCCCGTCGATCTGCGCGTCGTGGCAGCAGCAAAAATCGACCTTGGCGACCCCTTACAGAGAGGTGATTTCCGAGAAGATTTGTATTACCGGCTGAATGTCGTCACGCTTTCCATCCCACCGCTGAGAGAAAGACGGGACGATATTCCATTGCTTTTCGCACATTTTCTGACGCGAGCTTCAAAGCGCTTCAATCGAGATGTGCCAGAAATCGATACCGCCACACACCGCCATCTAAAGCATCACAACTGGCCGGGAAATGTCCGCGAACTGGCGCATTTCGCCGACCGTGTGGCACTTGGCGTTGCCAAACAGACTTATTCGCCGCAGCCAATGATCAGCGATCAAGAACCCCTTCCAAAACGGCTCGAACGCTACGAAGAAACTCTTATCCGCGAAACGCTCGCCGCCAATAATGGCAATGTTCAGGAAACAATCGACGCGCTCGGTATTCCACGAAAGACCTTTTACGATAAGATGCAGCGCCATGGCATCAATCGTGCGGATTATCGCGCCAATGGTGATTGAAGTTCATCTGCCATCTGTCTGGGAGGACCATGATGACCTTGAAACTCTACCTTCATCCGTTCTCATCATATTGCCAGAAGGCGATAACAGCCTTCTATGAGAAGGACATAGCCTTTGAAATCAGAATGCTCGACGGTACGGAACCGGTAGCCAGCGAGTTCGCTGCACTTTGGCCCTTCGGGAAATTTCCAGTACTATCGGACAATGGAAAACTGGTGTTCGAAGCGACTGGTATCATCGAATATCTTGAGGCTGCCTATCCTCAAACCAAGCGATTGATCCCGTCCGATCCACTTGCCAGTGCAGATGTGCGAATGTGGGATCGATTCTTCGATAACTACATAAACTATCCACAACAGCGCCTTGTTTATATTGCACTTGGCCGAGAACACGATGACGGCGGGAACCGCTGGCGAGCGGCGTTCGATACAGCCTATGCATTTCTGGATCGGCATATGGAGCAGCGAGAGTGGGTCTCGGGCGATGATTTCAGCCTGGCCGACTGCGCTGCCGCACCTTCCCTGCTCTACGCAGACTGGACCTATGCCATTCCCCCCAAATTTACCAATGTTTGGGCCTATCGCAAACGCCTGCTTGCACGACCGAGTTATGCCCATGCGCTCGATGAAGCACGGCCTTTTCGTCAGCTATTTCCGTTGGGAGCGCCTGAAGAAGGTAGAGACTAGAGGCCTACCGTGGAGAGGCGATCAGCTGGCCTGTAGAGACGTGCTGCATGACTTCCATCGGAATACCATAGATTTCCTCAAGGCGTTCCGGCACCATGATCCCCTTGGGTGTCGATTGCGCAATCAACCTGCCGCTGTGAAGCGCGAACACCTCATCGCAAAAGCGTGCAGCCATGTTCACGTCATGCAGCACGACGAAGACGCTCAGTTCCTTTTCGTGTGAAAGCTTACGCACAAGCGATAGAACTTCGATCTGGTGCGCGATATCAAGCGCCGATGTCGGTTCGTCAAGCAAAAGGCATTCTGCGTCCTGAGCGACCAGCATGGCAAGCCAGACACGCTGACGTTCACCGCCTGAAAGCGTATCGACCAATCGGTCCGCGAAAGGGCCGATCCCGGTCAGCTCAATGGCCTCCTCCACTTTCTGACGGTCGGTTGCTCCGAAGCGGCCAAGGGCGCCATGCCACGGGTACCGTCCCAAAGCGACGAGTTCCTTGACCAGCATGCCTGCGGCAGGCGCCGTCTGTTGTGGCAGATAGGCGAGCTTACGCGCAAATTCACGGTCGCCCCATTCACCGAGTGCTTTGCCTGCAAAGCGTACAATGCCCCCCGAGGCTGGCTGTTGCCGGGCCAGGATTTTCAGAAGTGTCGATTTGCCTGACCCATTGTGCCCGATAAGCGCTGTCAGACTTCCCGCCGGTATCGACATTGTCAGCGGATGCAACAGGGTGCGTCCAGCGACTGAAAAAGTGACATTCTCAAGTTCGAACAGAGCGGAGGTCATCGATCTCATTCCTGATTTTGGTCAACTCTAGGGTCAGGACCTAGATATCTGCCCTGCAATAAAGCAGTTCATCAAAGGTTGATAGTAAAATATGAGAAAGATATACATGTTTTGAGAACCACCATCAGGAAGAAGAATTTGGGCTTCCATCCGCACATGAAGAGCCACATCGAGGACGTCAGCTTGCTGGACGATCTTCATTATCGCGTTTGGAACGGCGCAATAGCCGACGTATGGTCAGTCAATTGCGGGCCAGGCGCACGCGGAGAATATGTTTCAGAAGCGCCGCGCCTTTTTCTAGTCCTTGAAAACAGAGGCGAACTGGCCATCTGCCCTGAACAGACCAGTCGTGCGCTGGCCGATGCGCAACCGCAGCAAAGGCTTTGCTATATCCCCGCGGGCATGACGATATGGAGTCGTGTAACACGCCCGGGAAAACTCAAACATCTCGATCTGCATTTCGATATCGCCGCCCTGCAACAACGCTTCGGTTACGTGCTAAGCAGAGGCAGCATGGAGAAACCACGCCTGCTCTTCTCGAACCCGAAGATCGAACAGATCGGTTCCCTGCTGGCAGAAGAATGCATTTCCAAGGCACCTATGCACGACCTTTATGGGGAGGGTCTGCTAACTGCACTTGTTGCCGAACTCTTTGAATTGCAACTGGAACAACGGACCCGCAACAGCAAACTTTCGCCGCGACAGCTGCGCCGTGTGACCGAATTCATGGAAGTCAATTACGCACGTGTTATCCGCCTGCAGGAATTGGCAGCACTCGCCGGATTGTCCGAATCCTATTTCTGCAGCGCGTTCAAGGCTTCAACCGGCATTTCACCACACGCCTGGCAGATGCAGAAGCGCATCGACCGCGCCCAGATACTGCTTCTGCAACTGAGCGTGTCACTTCCGCATATCGCAGCACTCACCGGCTTTGCCGATCAGGCGCATTTCACACGTGTTTTCAAAAAACTGACCGGCATCACGCCTGCCGCCTGGGTCAGACAGCAGCTCCACTAGACTCGGATCAAGTGATATTCGAGCGGCATTATACATTAGCCAAAGATCATTCAATCAGGCGAAACAACGAGCAATCTTCCAGAAATATCTTGATGTAAACACTCATATTAATTCGCGCTGCGTCGCAGCGCTGACGCATTCGTCGCACCCGGCTATAGCCCTGACGGGCATCAACAAGCCGGAGCACATATGGGATTACTCGAGGGGCTTGCACCGGATGACGACATCGATAAAGCAACATTTCCTGACCCTGCTGGCCAGCGGCGCGGCGCTTGCAGTTCTGCCGCTTTCGACAGCCGGTGCACAAGACGCTAACAATGCGGTTCGCCTCGACACCGTTGTTGTGCAGACAGGAAATGGCCGCAGCGATGAAGGCGTTGCGCCCGTAAACGGCTTCGTACCGACGGCAACGACGACGGGTTCGAAAGACAGCGTTGCCATCGAAAAAATTCCGCAGGCTGTATCGGTCGTGGGCCGGGAGCAGATGGATGCCATCGGCGCGCAGAAACTGGATGAAGCGCTCCGCTATACACCAGGCGTGTTAGGACAGCCTTTCGGCGTCGATAACGACACCGACTGGCTCTATATTCGCGGTTTCGAAGCCACCCAGTACGGCACTTATCTCGATGGCTTGCAGAACTTCAGCTACGGCTTCGGCGGTTTCCTGATCGATAGCTTCGGCATTGAACGTATCGATGTTCTGCGCGGTGCGTCGTCTGCTCTTTACGGCGGCTCAAATCCGGGCGGTATCGTCAACTACATCAGCAAGCGCCCGACCGGCGAACGGTTGCGCTATCTCGAAACAGGCATCAATAGTTATGGCAACGCCTATCTCGGTTTCGACGTCGGCGACAAGGCCAGCGATACAGTCAACTACCGTGTGAACGGTAAGATCCAGGGCGGTGACAATTATACGGACTTCGCAAAGGAGTTTCGCGGCGTCATCTCGCCAAGCATTGAATACAAGCCAGACGAAGCGACAAAGCTGACCATTCTCGGCAACTACACCCATCTTGATCTGACCCACGATGGCGGTGGCTTTCTTCCCTATTACGGCACGGTCGTCCCCACAGAATTCGGCAAAATTTCGCGCAAGCGGAACTTCACCGAGCCTGATATCGACTCTTACAAACGCGAACAGGCTTCCATCGGTTATGAATTCGAACACCAGTTCGACAATGACTGGACTGTGCGCCAAAACGTCCGCTACGGCTTTTCCCATGTGAAAGAACACAGTCTCTATGCGTATGGTTACGAAGGCTTCCTGCCGCAACCAGCGCCAGGCAATCCGAATATTGCCCGCATCAATTTCAAGCACGATACGACGGTCAACACTTTCCTTGCTGACAATCAGCTTGAAGGAACGGTCGAAACCGACGCACTGACACACAACCTTCTGTTCGGTGTGGAGTACCGTTATTTCCGTATCGATCAGATGCAACAGACGGGCGCAGCGACCGTCATCGATGGTTTCAACCCGGTCTACGGTGAGCCGCAGGGGCCGATGTTCGATCCCTATATCGATCAGGATCTGCGACGTCATCAGATCGGCATTTATGCTCAGGATCGAATGGAGTTCGGCGATGGCTGGATCGCGACGCTCAACGGACGTTACGACTATGTTAAGACCGACGCGACAGGATTGCCGAGCTATGAATACAACAAGGGCAAGGCTTCCGGGCGCGCTGGTCTCGGCTATGAGTTCGACAATGGCATAACGCCTTACGTCAGCGTTGCCACTTTCTTTAACCCGATCATCGAAACGCTGGCTGACGGCAGCTACGCTCAACCGGAGACGGGAACGCAGTATGAAGTGGGTGTCAAATACCGTCCGGAACTTTTCGACGGATTGATTACCGCTTCGCTGTTCGACCTAACCAAAGAAAATGCCCTCACCGGTTCCAGTTTCGCTCGCGAACAGCTTGGCAAGGTCAACTCTCGCGGTTTCGAACTGGAGGTTCAGGCGAATATCACCGACGCATGGAAATTGACCGCTTCGGTAACTGCCTATGATCTGAAGATCAAAGAAAACGACAGCAACCCCGATATCATCGGTAATCGCCCCTATCTCCTGCCGGAACAACAGGCCAATGTCTTTGTCGAGTATAAAGTACCGGACGGTGCATTTCAGGGCGTG
Organism: Ochrobactrum vermis; assembly: GCF_002975205.1. NCBI lineage: Bacteria > Pseudomonadati > Pseudomonadota > Alphaproteobacteria > Hyphomicrobiales > Brucellaceae > Ochrobactrum > Ochrobactrum vermis. The sequence goes on from NZ_PCOC01000002.1 coordinate 1,449,411, forward strand.
ACCCTCGGTGGCGGTGTACGTTATCTCGGCTCATCCTATGCGGACGAAGAAAACACGCTGAAGGTGCCGGCTGTGGTACTGGCAGACCTGAAACTGGGTTATGAGAAAGACAATTGGGGCGTTGACCTCAATGTCACCAATCTGTTTGACAAGAACTATGTTGCAGGCTGTCAGGGCATCTATGTCTGCGGCTATGGTGAAGGGCGCAAGGCGCTCCTGAAAATCCATACAAAGTGGTGATCTAAAGGCTGGATTTCGAAGGGTGCCGCAGAGCTACGGCACCCTTCGGAGCTGCCTAGATAGTTTGCATGAACTCATGAAGGACGACTGCTTGATTGTGCTCTTCGTCCTTCGCGCCGTATAATAGTGTCAGTCGACCACCTCTTGCCTTGGCACCGGCGATCAAATCCTTCAGCGCTGGCTTTCTTCCTTCGAGTTCCTGGCGATATTTTTTCTGAAAATCATTCCATTTCGCGGGATCATGGCCGAACCATTTACGAAGATCGGTCGACGGCGCGATATCCTTGGCCCAAAGGTCTATATCCGCCTTCTCCTTCGTCATACCGCGCGGCCAGATACGGTCCACAAGTACGCGGTAGCCATCATCTGGCGAAGGAGCTTCATAAATCCGTTTCAATTCAATCGTTGTCATAGGAACCGCTCCTCAATGTCTTTCCGACACATATGGCGGCTGAAACACCTTCGGCAAGGCTAATCCGGCCTCCACGGATGGAAGAAAAAGGCCGCTGCGAATAGGACGATTAACGTCCGACAGGCAACGGCCTTTGATGGCTCAAGCGAAGACGGTCGCGACTGCCTTTTTCGTGGCGGCTACAACCTTGTCTGCTTCCTCGGGCGTGAGGCAGAGCGGCGGAGCAAATCCCAGAATATCTCCTTCCGGCATGGCGCGCCCAATAACATCATTGGCCAACAGCGCAGCAGAAACCTGTGCGCCGACCTTCAGCGACGGGTCGAAAAACTTGCGGTCGTCGCGATCATCGACAAATTCGATTGCCGCCATCAGACCTTCGCCGCGAATTTCGCCGACATGCTTGTGATCGCCAAGCGCATCCTGCAGCGCCTTGCGGAAATAAGCGCCTGTAGAACCGGCATTTTCCACGAGGTTCAGTTCATCTATCAGCTTGAGATTGGCGACACCTGCTGCTGCGCAAATCGGATGGGCGGAATAGGTCCAGCCGTGGCCGATCGGCCCCATCTTGTCTGATCCCTGCACCAGCACCTGCCACATGCGGTCGGAAACAATCGACCCCGAAAGCGGGGCATAGGCTGATGTAAGGCCCTTGGCGATGGTGATCAGGTCAGGCTTCATGCCGTAGTGATCAGAACCGAACATGCTGCCCAGACGGCCAAAGCCAGTGACGACTTCATCGGCAACGAGCAGAATGTCATAGCGATCAAGAACGGCTTGAATTTTCTGCCAATAGCCAGCCGGTGGAGGGACGATACCGCCAGTACCCAGAACAGGCTCGCCGATGAAGGCTGCAATGGTATCCGGCCCTTCTGCAAGGATCATTTCCTCGAGCGTGTCTGCGCAATGTTGCGAAAACTGCTCTTCGCTCATCGAACGGTCAGTACGGCGGAAATAATAAGGGGACTCCGTATGCAGGATCGGCGCGCGCGGCAAGTCGAATGCGTTGTGGAAAGTCGGAAGTCCGGTCATGCTGCCCGTCATCACGCCCGAACCGTGATACCCGCGCCAGCGCGAAATGATCTTCTTCTTCTCGGGACGGCCAAGAATATTGTTATAGTACCAGATCAGCTTGATGTTGGTTTCATTTGCATCCGAGCCCGAAAGACCGAAATAAACCCGGCTCATATGCTCCGGTGCGCGGTCGATAATCATCTTGGCGAGCGTGATGGATACTTCAGTGCCGTGACCGACATAGGCATGATAATAAGCGAGCTTGCGCGCCTGCTCCGCAATCGCATCTGCAATTTCCGTGCGGCCATAACCAACGTTGACGCAATAAAGACCTGCGAAGGCGTCGAGGCTCTTGCGGCCATTTACGTCGGCAATATACACGCCCTCGCCGCCTTCCAGCACACGCGTCGGCGTTTCACCACGGGCGTGCATGCCCATGTGCGTGGACGGGTGAAAGAAATGATCGCGATCCCAGGCGGTGAGTTCATTGCTATTGTTCAACATGGGTATGTTCCTTTCCTGTCGCCACGTTTTCACGCGGCGGTATCGATGCAGAGGTATTTGAGTTCGGTGAAGGCTTCGATACCCTGATGGGAACCTTCGCGGCCAAGCCCGGATTGTTTCCAGCCTCCGAAGGGTATCGGTGCGCCGGTGATCTTTGCGCGGTTGATGGCCACCATTCCGTATTCGAGCGCACGCCCCATGCGAAGCTGCCGTGCACCGTTTGCCGTTACAACGTAGGCAACGAGACCATATTGTGTGGCATTGGCACGTGCGATGACTTCGTCTTCATCATTGAAAACCGTGACTGCGGCTACCGGTCCGAAAGTCTCCTCATGCATGATCGCAGCGGCGTCTGGCACATCGACCAGCAATGTCGGCTCGAAGAACAGTGCATTTTCTCCAGGCCGTTTGCCGCCAACGAGTACCCTGCCGCCCCGCTTCTCGGCGTCATGCACCTGCTCTTCTACCTTGTCGACCGCACGACTATGCATCAGGGGCCCAATTTCTGTTGCCGGATCGAGCCCGTTACCGACCTTCAGCGCAGCAATGCGTGCAGCGAAGGCTTCGGTGAATGATTTCAAGATACCACGCTGGACAAAGATGCGATTTGCAGCAAGGCAATCTTGGCCGGAAGTGGCAAATTTTGCAGCCATGGCGACGTCGACCGCCCGCGTGACATCGGCGTCATCGAAGATGATCAAAGGTGCATGCCCGCCGAGTTCCATGACAAGCCGCTTCACGGTGTTGGCACATTTGGTGGCGATCAGCTTGCCAATTTCCGTTGAGCCCGTGAAGCTCAACGCCCTGACACGCTCATCGCGGCACATTGTGTCGACGATTGGCGCGGCCTTACCGGTTACTACATTGAAGATGCCCGCGGGCATTCCGGCACGTTCGGCCAACTCTGCCAGGGCAAGCGCTGAAAGCGGTGTTTCAGAAGACGGATGCACGACGACCGGACAACCGGCAGCAATCGCTGCGGCTGCCTTGCGCGTAATCATGGCATTCGGAAAATTCCACGGTGTAACAAGCGCCACAACACCAAGCGCCTCATGACGCACGAGCATCTCGGCATCCGCTAGATGGCTTGTTATGGTTTCGCCATTCAGCCGCTTGGCCTCTTCCGCAAACCATTCGATGAAAGATGCGCCATAGTCGATCTCACCACATGATTCTGTCAGTGGCTTGCCCTGCTCCAGCGTCATCAGCAATGCGAGATCCTCGCGATTTGCCGTAACCAGCTCAAACCACCGCCGCAAAACAGCGGCTCGTTCCTGCGGCAGCTTATTCCGCCATGCCGGAAAAGCCTTTACCGCAGCATCGATTGCAAGCGTCGTCTCCGCTTCACCAAGGCCTGCTACACGGGCCAGCCGTTGGCCCGTTGCAGGATCGATAACAGGGAAGGTTTCTGCCTTTTCTCCCGCTACCCAGCGTCCATCGGCATAGCCAAGTTCACGGAAAAGATGCTTGTCCCGAAGCCTGTTAAGCCCGTCATGTTGTATCGGATGATCCAGAACGGCGTTCATTGTTCTTCTCCCAATTCTGGAAGAATCTTGTCACAGGATCGCCCTGGATTCGGACCAAAGGTACATCGACAGACATGCGAGTTGGACTAAATTTTAAAGCCAGACAGTCTGTTTGGGCTAGTCCGTCACGTCCTTGAACAGCGACAAAGGCGCGCTCGCTTTTTCGTCTTTGACCAGCTTCGTCACGATATAGGTGAAGTATCGCTCTATGCCAATGTTCTGGTCCAGAAGGCGGTCGATCAGGCGCTGATAGCCATCGATATCGCGTGCAACGATCATCAAAAAATAGTCCACCCCACCGCCAACCGACCAGCAGGACACAATTTCCGGGATGGCCATGATAGCCCTCTCGAACCGGTCAAAATCGCTTTGACGATGATTACCCAGAGTGATCTGCACAATGACGTGCGCAATGGGGGCTATTTTTCGATAGGCAATGCGTGCGTGATAGCCAGTTACGATACCCGCCTCTTCCAGCTTGCGTAGTCGCAGCCAGCAAGGCGTTGCAGAAAGCCCGGCCTTTTCCGCCAAGGCAAGCTTGGTGATCCGCGCATTCTCCTGAACGGCTTCCAGAATACGCAAATCGACAGCGTCTAGCTTCAAGGAGGCTTTCATTTTGTTGATCCAGCATCTGCAAATATTCCTATTCTCATTGGCATGCCCATGCGTCACTGACAAGGCTGGGGCGTCGAAAAGTCGTTACAGATCAAAATTGTAATGATCCAATATAATTATTGACATGATCACAATGGTCTTTCACACATAGAGCCAAGAACAAAAATCAAGCATATGGGGAACGAGGATGCGGCCTTACGGTTTCGCACGTGGCGCATTATTGCGCCTTCCGTCTGCTCTTTTAGTGCAGCATACGGCGAAACCTGACGCAGTTCTCCCCATTGCATGACGCTATGAGAGGCGGCGCCGTGTCAAAGATGACTGCTGCAATGATTGGTCTTGCTGAAATCGAATCCGCTCGCGACAAGCTGAAAGGTCTTGTCGTGAAAACGCCGCTTACGCATTCTGAGTATCTCAGCGAACTTGCCGGAACTCCCGTTTATCTCAAGCTTGAAAATCGACAGACGACCGGCAGCTTCAAGCTGCGCGGCGCGACCAATGCCGTCCTTGGCCTGTCGCTGGAAGACCGTGAACGCGGAGTTGTGACTGCATCAACCGGCAATCATGGACGCGCCCTTGCACATGCTGCATCCGAACAAGGATTGACCGCTACCGTTTGCCTCTCATCGCTCGTGCCTCGTAACAAGGTCGATGCAATCCGCGACCTTGGTGCAGACGTGCGCATTATTGGGAAATCCCAGGACGATGCCATGGATGAGGTCGCGCGGCTGGCCCGCGAAGATGGAATGAACGTCATTCCGCCATTCGACGATCCCCGTATTATTGCCGGACAGGGCACAATCGGCTTGGAAATAATTGATGACAATCCCGACACTGAGACCGTTCTCATTCCTCTTTCAGGTGGGGGCCTTGCTGCTGGCATTGCGGCGGCGGTGAAAGCCCGGCGTCCTCATAGCCGCGTGATCGGGATTTCCATGCGTCGCGGCGCAGCCATGGATGCCAGCCTTAAAGCAGGCAAGCCGGTCAATGTCGAAGAACTGGATACGCTTGCGGATTCGCTGGGCGGCGGCATCGGGCTCGACAATCATTGGACTTTTGCGATGTGCCGCTCGCTGCTGGACGACGTGATCCTGCTCGATGAAGAGGAGATCGCAGCCGGGATAAGACATGCCGCGACACGGGAAGGTGAAGTCATCGAGGGTGCCGCAGCGGTCGGCATTGCCAGCTTGTTGAGCGGCAAGATCAGGCCAACCGGACCAACTGCGGTCATCTTATCCGGTGGCAATATTGATCCTGAACATCACCGCGCAATCGTGGAAAATCGCTATCGGAGGGCGGGCTGATGGCTGAGATGAGAATTCTGACTGAAGCCGACCTGCGACAGATCATAGCCCTCGACATTGAAAGCGTGTCTTGTGTGGAGGGTGCATTCCGCGCGCTCGCCAGCGGCGGCGTCAACATGCCGCCTATTCTTCGGCTGGACATCCCGGCCGAACGCGGCGAAGTCGACGTGAAAACGGCCTACATTCCCGGACTTGACAGCTTTGCCATAAAGGTTAGTCCCGGCTTTTTCAACAATCCCTCCATCGGCCTGTCATCCACCAATGGACTGATGATCCAGTTTTCGGCCAAGACCGGGCTTATCGAGGCGCTGTTGCTGGACAATGGCTACCTGACCGATGTGCGCACGGCTGCAGCCGGTGCCGTCGCTGCAAAATATCTGGCGCGGGAAAATGCCCGTGTCGCCACTATCTTCGGTGCTGGCATGCAGGCAGGAATGCAGCTTGAAGCGTTGACACTGGTGCGACCCATCAACGAAGCGCGGATATGGGCACGCAACGTCAATAACGCGCAAAAAGCGGCAAGAATCTTGAGTGAAAAACTCGGAATTTCAGTGAAGGCAGTCGCAGACGCACAAGAAGCTTGCAACGGCGCCGACATAATTGTCACGACAACCCCATCGGAAACACCGCTCGTCAAGTCCGAATGGCTGGTCCCCGGCCAGCACGTTACTGCGATGGGTTCGGATGCCGAGCACAAGAACGAGATCGATCCTGCCCTGTTCCGGCGTCCAATCATCTATGTTGCTGACAGCCTGTCTCAGACGCGCAGGCTTGGTGAGTTGCATCACGCAATTTCGGCAGGGTTTGTTGCGACGGATACCGTCTTCCCAGAACTCGGCCAAATTGCTCTCAATGTCCCAACATTCCAGCGAAAGGCAGAGGATATAACCTTCTGCGACCTCACCGGAACGGGTGTTCAAGATACGGCAATCGCTCATCTCGCGACGGAGCGCGCCAGCCTGCGCGATGCAGGCACAAAAATCGATTCAACCAAAACTGCAGGAGCCAGTCGATGAGTGTGGAACTCAACTTCACCCGCGCGGAATACGATCAGCGGATAGCCAAAACCCGTCGCGCCATGGAGAAGGCAGGCTTCGATATCATCATAGTCACCGATCCATCCAACATGCATTGGTTGACCGGCTATGACGGCTGGTCCTTCTATGTTCATCAATGTGTTGTGCTTTCAATGGACGGCGAACCGATCTGGTACGGTCGCGGTCAGGACGGTAATGGTGCGAAACGCACTGCATGGCTCAACCACGACAACATTATCGGCTATCCTGATCATTACGTGCAGTCGCTCGAACGTCACCCTATGGATCTTCTGGCATCAATGCTGGAGGAAAAAGGCTGGGGTAACAAGACAATCGCCGTCGAGTTCGACAATTACTGGTACACGGCTGCCGCTCATCACGCTTTGCAGAAGCACTTGCCAAATGCCCGGTTCAAGGATGCGCAAGGACTGGTAAACTGGCAGCGTGCCGTCAAAAGCCCGACGGAAATCGACTATATGCGCAAAGCCGGCCGCATAGTGGAAGCCATGCACCGGCGCATCGTCGACAAAATCGAGCCAGGCATGCGTAAATGCGATCTGGTCGCGGAGATCTACGATGCAGGCACGCGCGGCGTTGACGATTTCGGCGGGGATTATCCGGCCATTGTGCCGCTGCTGCCTTCCGGGCCCGACGCATCCGCGCCGCACCTGACCTGGAACGATCAACCGATGAAGACTGGCGAAGGCACCTTCTTCGAAATCGCTGGCTGCTATAAGCGCTATCATTGCCCGCTGTCGCGCACCGTATTTCTCGGCAAGCCGACACAAGCGTTTCTTGATGCCGAAAAAGCCACGCTCGAAGGCATGGAAGCGGGGCTTGCTGCCGCTCGACCCGGCAACACCTGCGAAGATATCGCAAACGGCTTCTTCGCTGTGCTGAAGAAATACGGGATCATTAAGGACAACCGCACCGGCTATTCAATTGGCCTGTCCTATCCGCCGGATTGGGGCGAGCGCACGATGAGCCTGCGCCCCGGCGACCGCACCGAATTGCAGCCAGGCATGACCTTTCATTTCATGACAGGTCTCTGGCTGGAAACCATGGGGCTGGAAATCACCGAGAGCATCGTAATCACCGAAACAGGCGTCGAGTGCCTGTCGAATGTGCCCCGCAAGCTCGTGGTCAAGGATTAGGACGCTGCGATGATGCACACGTCGCCTCCCTCACGTCCCTCCCCGATCACGCCGACCGTCGATCTCAACCGTGACGGCGTGCAGCACGGACATCTGCGACTGCCGTGGTCCAGAGACGATTCCGCATGGGGATCGCTGATGTTACCGATCTGCGTGATCCGGAATGGAGACGGCCCAACGGCTCTCCTGACAGGCGCCAACCACGGCGATGAATATGAAGGTCCGGTCGCGCTTTACGACCTCGCCGCCAATCTGAAACCGGAGCATATCAGCGGGCGCGTCATCATTGTTCCGGCAATGAACTATCCAGCCTTTCTAGCCGGGACGCGGACATCCCCTATCGACAAAGGCAATCTCAACCGCAGTTTCCCCGGTCGCCCGGATGGAACCGTGACGGACAAGATCGCGGACTACTTTACCCGCTATCTTCTACCCGCAGCCGATATCGTCATGGATTTTCACTCCGGCGGACGAACACTCGATTTCCTGCCTTACGCTGCCGCACATGCCTTGCCCGATACAGCACAGGAAGCGCGTTGCTTTGCCGGTGTGAAAGCCTTTTCGGCCCCCTTTTCCATGCGGATGATCGAAATCGACGCCGTGGGCATGTATGACACCACCGCGGAAGAAGCGGGCAAGGTGTTCGTGACAACCGAACTTTCCGGCGGCGGCACGATTTCAGCCCGCACGGCTTCAATAGCCAAACGCGGCATTCGCAACCTTTTGTGCCATGCGGGCATTTTGCATGGAGAGGTGGAGCTTTCCCCTACGACCTGGCTCGATATGCCATCGCAGGAATGCTTCGGTTTTGCTGATACCGAAGGTTTGCTCGAGCCATTGATCGACCTCGGCGCGGATGTACGCAAGGGCGATCTCATTGCGCGTGTTCATACTGTGGCCCGCACCGGCGTGGCTCCGCAGGAATATCGCGCCGCACTCGACGGGATTCTCGCTGCCCGTCATTTTCCTGGCCTTATCAAGATGGGTGACTGCCTGTCGGTCATTGCCACGATCAGCGAGGAACCGACCTCGGGATAAATCGAATAATACCAGCCAACTGACAAGCCGGACAACAAAACAACCGGCATTCAAAAAGAGGAGTGAACACGATGCACATGAAACTTCATACGATTTCCGCCCTGTTTTCGGCAGCGGCAGTCCTGGCTCTCACGCTTCCGTCCCAGGCCGTTACGGTCGATGATCTCAAGAGCGCGGGCTTCGTTCGTGGAGCCACCGCCAACGAAGTGCCATACGGTTACATGGATGAGAGCGGCGCGGCCAAGGGCATTGGTCCTGACGTCGCCGCTGCAATTTTCAAAAAGCTTGGCATTGAGGAAGTCGATTGGACAGTTACTCCATTCGGCTCGCTCATTCCCGGCCTGAAAGCCAAACGGTTCGAGTTTGTCGCGGCTGAGCAGAATGTCCTGCCGGATCGCTGCAAACAGGTGCAATTCACTGTTGCAAATTCGAGTTACGGCGAAGGTCTTCTGGTCCCCAAGGGTAACCCGAAGAAAATTCATTCCTATGAAGACATCAAGAAGGATCCGTCGCTGAAAGTTGCGATCGTTTCAGGTGCAGACCAAATCGATTTCCTGCATGGAATGGGTATCGATGAATCACAAATCGTCATGATCCAGGGCAATGCCGATGCGCCGTCGACGGTTCAGACCGGACGCGCTGATGCCTATGCCGCAACGGAGTTGACGGTGGCCAAACTGGTCGACAATTCGCCGGAACTGGAACAGGCGCATCCATTCACCGATCCTGTCGTCGACGGCAAGTCTGCGAGAAGTTTCGGCGCCTTCAGCTTCCGTCCGGAAGATAAGGAGTTCTACGAAGCCTTCAACAATGCGCTCATCGAGTTCAAGAAGACTGACGACTATAAGAAAATCCTTATGACCTATGGACTTAGCGAGGAAAGCGTAGAAGCTGCCCGAACTGTGGATACGGCCAGCCTCTGCAAGGCAAAGTAAGTTGAATTACAGCCCGCCGAACCGGTTAACGGCTCGGCGGGCCTTGTCTCATCTCAACCGGGAGACGAACATATGCACTGGACGGAATATCTTCCTGCCCTCTTCAAAGGGGCGCAAATCACCGTCGTTCTAGCACTCAGTTCGATGGCCATCGGGACTATATTGGCATTCGCTGCCGGGATTGCCCGATTTGCCGGTGGGCCGATCCTGTCAACGATTGCGGTGATCTATATCGAGATATTCCGCGGCACCTCGCTGCTCGTGCAGCTATTCTGGCTCTACTATGCCTTGCCATTGATCGGCATTTCATTTGATCCGATCACGACGGGCATCATGGGGCTTGGGTTCAATATTGGTGCATATGGCGCCGAAGTGGTGCGCGGTGCCTTGCAGGCTGTTCCGGAAGCACAGCATGAAGCGGCGCGTGCGCTCAACTTCAGCAAGAGCCATACCTTGTTTCATGTCATTCTGCCGCAAGCGGTGGTCGAAATGATGCCAGCGTTCGGTAATCTCGCCATCCACAATCTCAAGGATACCGCGCTTGCATCGCTGATCGCAATCAGCGACCTCACCTTCCAGGCCCAACGCCTGCGCAATCTGACACTCGACAGCGTGACGATCTATACATTGACCCTGTTTGGCTACTTCGCAATGGCACTCGTACTTGCTTCGGCTATTCGTTGGCTGGAACGGCGTCTGAAACGCCAGACCATGGCTGGAGGTTTCGCATGATCTACGGCTATGCCTGGGACACCTCGTCCACGCTTTCTTTCGCAATTTCCATTCTGCCAATTCTGGCGATTGGACTTACCGTAACTCTGAAAGCCGCTGCTACCGGCTTTGCAATTGCGCTGGTTCTTGGCCTCGTTTTCGCACTTCTGCGCCGCAGCCCTTACAAGATCATTTCATGGCCAACAGCAGTCGTGGTGGAATTTCTGCGTGACACGCCGCTGCTGGTGCAGCTGTTTTTCCTCTACTACGTGCTCCCGGTCTATGGCATTGTTCTGCCCGCTTTTCTAACTGGCGCTCTGGCACTTGGCCTTCAATATTCAGCCTATACGTCAGAGGTTTATCGCGGCGGCATAGAAGCTATTCCGCGCGGACAATGGGAAGCGGCACGCGCCCTGAACCTTACGCCATGGCGCACCTATCGCGATATTGTCATTCCGCAAGCCGTGCCCAGGATTATTCCAGCCATGGGTAACTACCTTGTCTCCATGCTCAAGGAGACCCCGGTTCTATCTGTCGTCAGCATTGTCGACATGCTGAACCTCGCCAATCTGATCGGCGACCGTACCTTCGAATATCTGGTGCCGCTGTCGATGGTCGGCCTGATCTTCCTCGTACTGACCATTATCTGTTCGACGCTGATACGCCTGCTCGAACGCACACTTCCAAAGAACGGGATCGCTCTGAAATGACCCAAGAAATTATCCGCTTTCAGGACGTAACCAAGCGCTTCGGGGCGCTGACGGTACTGGATCGCTTCAATTTTTCGGTCAAAACCGGTGAGAAGGTCACGCTCATCGGCCCATCGGGATCGGGAAAATCGACAGTGCTTCGCATCCTCATGACGCTGGAGCCCTTTCAGGAAGGCACGCTCGAACTCGCCGATATGTCCTATCACGAGCCAAACGGAAAAGGACAATTTCAGGCGAGCGAAGGCCATTTGCGCAAAATCAGATCGCATGTCGGCATGGTCTTCCAGAGCTTCAATCTGTTTCCGCACATGTCGGTGTTGCGCAATATCATCGAGGCCCCAATCCATGTTCTGGGCATGAAGCGTGGAGAAGCGGAGGCTCGTGCACTCGATCTGCTCTCGCTTGTGGGTTTGACAGACAAGAAGGATCACTATCCTTCACAGCTTTCAGGCGGTCAGCAACAGCGCGTAGCCATCGCACGTTCTCTGGCCATGCGTCCGCGCGTGCTCTTGTTCGACGAACCGACATCCGCGCTTGATCCGCAGCTTGTCGGCGAAGTTCTTTCCGTCATTCGCGGCCTGGCGCAGGAACATGACCTGACCATGCTTCTTGTGACACATGAAATGCGTTTTGCCCGGGAAGTATCTGACCGTGTTTGCTTTTTCGACAAAGGACGCATCTGCGAACAAGGCACACCGGAGCAGATATTTCAGGCACCCACCGAGGCCCGCACCAAGGAATTCCTCCAGTCCGTGCTTTAGGGCAACAACAGGTCAACCGCCTAAGCGATTGACCCCACATCATAGACAGGCGGCAATTGGGCGAAGGTCTCGCGGATCGTTTCGAGTGCCGTCTGCAGAGCGGAACGTGAGAGCCGCCCGCCAAGGCAGATGCGAATGCCGCCCTTACAACGATCGGCGCCTGCCACGAATGGATCGGACGGCGTGACCGCTACGCCTTTGTTGGCAAGCGCACGCACCAAACCATCCTCAGACCAGTTGTGAGGAATTTTCAGCCAGGCACACAGCGACAGCGGATTGCTGCCCGCCACATGCGAACCCAGAGTATCGGTAACTTGTGCTTGACGGGATCGCAGTTCACTACGCTGCATTTCAATCAGCTCGGCTGCAGTGCCATCTTCGATCCAGCGGCTGGCCATTTCACCCATAAGATTGACTCCACTCCAGCTTGTCACGCGCAAAATGGATGTAACCCGAATGGAATATTGGGTCGGCACAACGAGATAGCCAGTGCGCAAGCCGGTCATGACCGTCTTGGTGAAGCTTGTTACAAAGAAGCCCAATTCCGGCAAAAGTTCCGGCATGGAGGGCAGTTTCTCTTCGAGAATAGGTTTGTAGACTTCATCCTCGATAACGCATACCGCATATCGCCGCGCTATTTCAGCAATTGCAATTCGGCGTTCGGTTCCCATCAGGTGGCTGGTCGGATTACCCAGTGTCGGGATCATCACAAGTGCACGAATGTCGCCGGCCTTGCACGCGGTCTCAAACGCATCGGGGAGAATGCCTTGCTCATCAATCGGAAGCCCGCGCAGAGTGAACCCAAGTACATTCGCAAGACCGATAATACCATGGTCGGTCAGGCTCTCTGTGAGGACCACCTCCCCAGGTTGAACGACCGCAGCGACGGCGAGAAACAGCCCATGTGCGGCACCATTCGTGATGATGATCCGGCCAGGATCGACGTCCACTGATAAGCTGCGCAGCCAGTCCCGCGCGATCGCGCGATGCCGATCCAGCCCCGCGATCGGACGACACGGACGCATAAAGCTGGCATTGTCGGACTGACTCATTTGCTCTAGCAGGCGACGCGAGGCATTCTCATGCGCTTCAGTATAAACTGCACGAATGATGGACAGATCTGCGGTTCCGCTAGGATCCCGGTCAAGCATGAACCGATCGGCCCGTTCCGTCACACGGTTGCAGACATAGGTTCCTCGACCAACCTCACCACGTAAATAGCCACGTCGTTCCGCCTCTTTGTAGCTAATACTGACTGTCTGAACCGAAAGCTCAAGCTTGTGAGCCAGATCGCGATGGGTCGGCATACGCGTGGCGGGCAGAAGAACGCCCTTCTCGATATCGTCGACGATTTTATCCGTCAAAAGCCGGTGCTTGGTCACGCCTTTGCGCATTTCCAATATGGGTTCCCACATTTGTCAACCGACTCCATCATGACATATCCCGGATTGTCTTATTATACTGAAAATTCATCATGACAATCTAGTCAAAACAGTAAATATGGAGAAGTCTGTCTCGCTGGCGATGACCGACGCCGATAAGATATAAAACCCAATGAGCCGATCGCCCGTGAGTGTCTGAGATGTGCATAATACTGCACCCAAAATGGCGTTCGGAAACGCCTATGCAGCATCATAAAAGATGACAACACCTACAAAACAAGCTATTGATAGATAAAGATAATTCTATCTTTATCTATACACATCGCTCCTCGCTGCCGGTCGAAATGCGCATGAATGAAAAACGGAGCCCGCAGGCTTCCAAGCCGCAAAATCCAGCCAAACCGTTCCTCGAGAACGAACGCCCGACGCTGAAGACTATTGCATTCATGACCGGTCTCGGTGTGACAACCGTTTCACGCGCCCTGAAGGACGCACCGGAAATCGGTCCGGAAACACGCAAGCGGGTACAGTTGATCGCGCGGCAGATCGGCTATCGCCCTAATCGTGCGGGTGTGCGACTTCGGACCGGCAAGACGAATGTCATTGCGCTCGTCCTGAATACGCAGGACGAGATCATGGGCTTTACCAGCCAGGTCATTCACGGTGTTGCGGATGTTCTGGCTGAAACGCAATACCATCTTATTCTCACGCCCTATTTCCATTCACGGGCACCGATCGAGCCGATCCGCTACATCGTGGAAACGGGTTCAGCCGACGGAATTATATTCTCACGGACTGAACCAGATGATCAGCGCGTTCATTATCTGACAGAGCATGATTTTCCGTTCGCCACTCACGGTCGCACAGATACGGGCATCGAACACCCATATCACGATTTTGATAATTTCACTTTTGCGCTGGATATGGTCGGTAAACTATCCGCGCGCGGACGAAAGCGGCTCGCTTTGCTGACCCCGCCCGCGCATCTCACCTATTACCGGCATATGGTGAGTGGGTTTTATGAAGGGCTGCGGGCTTTTCATTGCAGCGGATCGCCACTTGAGGGCATTGATCTGGATACACCGCTTGAGGACTTGCGGCAGCATATTGCTCAGTTGATGAAAAGACCTGATCGACCGGATGGTATCATCTGCTCCGGCAGTGCAGCAGCGCTGGCAATCGTCGCCGGTGTCGAAGATGCCGGATTGAACATAGGCAATCAAGTCGATGTGGCAGCCAAACAATCGACGCAGATTTTGCATTGGTTTCGCCCAGGGCTGATTGTCGTCGAGGAAAGCTTCAAACTGGCCGGGCAACAACTTGGTAAAGCCATTCTGGGCCGGATCAATGGCGTCGATGTCAAATCCTTGCAGACAATCGGGTAAAAATGGGCGGAGGCCACTCCGATCCCGCAGGATCGGAGTGGCCTCCTATCGCTCGGGAGGAGCGATGCAAAGTCAGTTTGCCGCCCGCTTTTTTCTATTCTCTGCTGGCCGCAACAAGGATTCTGCTGCGGCAATATCGAGTGCTTCCGGGCGAGTGCAGCGTGTTTCAATATCGATGAAACGCTTTTCTTCGCCCGACTTTAGAATAGCCAGCATGACATCGACCCCATGCAGTGCGCGTTCCAGAGAACAACGCATATCGCGACCGTCGAGAACGGCAGCCGCCATATCCGCCAGACCCGCTGTTCTATAGTTGGCCATCATACCTTGCGAATGCTGTTCATTGGCAATACCAAAAGGGTGTTCCCAATTCTCGACAGGTTTAGCCGGCTCACCTGGCTTCGCCAGTTGCACTTCCCCTCCAAAAAAGTTGGGGTCCGGCAGATAGAGCGATCCTTCGGTGCCATATAGTTCCATATTCGCATGGCGGTGCGCCCAGACATCCCAGCTCGCTGAAAGGGTTATTGTTGCCCCCTGTTCGAATTCCAACAGTGCGTGAATGGTTGTCGGCGTCTCCACCGGCACGGTATCGCCTTTGCGCGGTTCCGAACTGATCGTGCGCGTGGGGGTAGCGGCAGAAGTCAAAGCTGCAACACGCTTCACTGGCCCGATGAGATTGACAAGATTGGCGATGTAATAAGGCCCAAGATCAAGGATCGGCCCCCCGCCCTGTCGGAAGAAAGAGTCAGGGTTCGGATGCCAGTGCTCCATGCCATGGCTCATGACGTGACATGTGCCCGACGTGATGCGACCGACATTACCGTTATCGATCTCACGGCGTGCCAACTGGTGTGCACCGCCAAGAAACGTGTCGGGTGCGCAACCCACTTTCAGATTCCGACCATCGGCAAGTGCCTTCAGTTCCAGCCCCTGTGCCATCGAGAGAACCAGTGGCTTTTCGGAATAGGCGTGCTTGCCTGCGGCGAGAATCTGCTTCGTAACAGCATAATGGGCATCGGGAACTGTCAGGTTGACGACAATATCGATATCGTCATTCTGAAGCAGCTCATCGATAGTCTGCGCTTTTATGCCAAACTCTTCCGCACGTAACTGGGCAGCGGCGGGATTAATGTCGGCGCATGTTCTTATTTCGATGCCTCGAAACATGGGAGACAGCCGCAGATAGGCTGCGGATATATTGCCGCAACCGATAATGCCGACACCAAATGTCTTGGTCATTTCGTTCTCCTACTCAGAAATTCCTGACAGTTTCGATAGAACGGCTCGCAAATCGGCTGTCATCCGACGGATTGTCGTGTTCCATGACGAAATAGCGGACAGGTGTCTTGTGCAAAGCCGTAAACAGTTCAGCCCAGTCGACAGTTCCGTGCCCAACATCTTCCCAGCCGTCTTCGTCTGCTTTTTCACCGGTTATAGCGATGTCCTTGACGTGGACCGCAAGAATGCGGTCGCCATAACGTCCGATCCATTCAAGCGGATCAGCACCACCCTTAATGATCCACGCAATATCCGCCTCCCAAGCGAGGTCGGGTGACGCGTCAAGAATGTGTTCCTGCGGCACCGAACCATCTGCCAAAGGACGGAATTCAAAATCGTGGTTGTGCCAGCCAAACGCATAGCCTGCCTTGCGATAAGGCTCACCGGCTGCAGTCAGGCGCTTTCCGAATTCCTGCCAACCGGCAACGCTATCCGGGCGGCGATCCGCATCAAGATAGGGGCAGAAAATCGCCTTCATATTGGCGACCCTGGCAATTTCCAGAACGCGGTCGACTTCGTTTTCCAGCATATCCAGACCAAAGTGCCCGGTAGGCATGGAGAGCCCCAAGGCGTCCAGGTCTTTCTTTAGCTGAACCGGATCACCGTAAATTCCGCCATAGCCCTCTACCCTACGATAACCGAGGTCACGCAGCATGGTGAGCGTGCGCTCCAATGGCTGGAAATTGCGGGAGCTGTAAAGTTGATAGGAATATCCGTTCATGTCCTCATCCTTCAAACTCTGTCCTGAATGGTGTCGGGCTTTCTTGCGGGCAAAATATTCCCGCACGGCCCGAAGCGATCTTCGTGCCATTCACTGAAAGCCAATAGCTTCGCCTCTTGCAGAAGGCTCTTATGGGGAGCGCTTTTCGTTATTCATCTAAAGTCTCTCCTCCGTATGGGCATCGAAAAGCGATAGGGCATCGGGTTTGAAGCCTATCCTGACCTTCTCACCTGCCCGGTAACGTTTACCGGCCTCCACCCTCGCCGCTAGCGGATGACCGTTCAAGCGAAGCCAGACCAGACTGTCGGCACCCATCGGCTCGTCCAGATCGACGGTGGCTTCAAAACCATTTTCGACGTCAAGCCTGATATGCTCTGGTCGAATACCGAGGGTCACCTTCTGTCCTGGCACCAGTCTCCCGTCATATCCATCGAGCCGCACGGCAGTCTCTCCGATATGGAATATGGGGCCGGCTTTGGCGGCCGTGATTTCTCAGGAAAAGAAATTCATCGACGGCGAGCCAAGAAAACCTGCGACGAAACGGTTCTTGGGGCGATGGTAGATCGTCAGCGGATCAGCCAGTTGCTGAACCACGCCACCCTTCATCACTGCAATGCGATCAGCCAATGTCAGGGCTTCGATCTGGTCGTGGGTGACATAGATCATCGTATTGCCAAGCTTCTGGTGAAGTCGCTTGATCTCGACCCGCAGTTCAGAGCGCAATTTTGCATCAAGATTGGAAAGCGGTTCGTCGAACAAAAACACATCGACGTCTCGCACCAGAGCGCGGCCGATCGCAACACGCTGACGCTGCCCGCCCGACAGTGCCGAAGGTTTGCGCTGCAGCAGGGATTCAATCTGGAGAATTTCGGCCGCACGCTTGATGCGCTTGTCGATCTCCGCTTTCGGCAAACCGGCAACCCGCAAGCCAAAGGAAAGGTTCTTTTCAACAGTCATCTGCGGGTAAAGCGCATAGGACTGAAAAACCATGCCGATGCCGCGATCCTTCGGCTCTTCCCACGTAACGTTACGCCCATTGATGAAGATGCTGCCTTCCGAGATATCGAGAAGACCCGCCACACAATTGAGCAGCGTCGACTTTCCGCAACCGGAAGGTCCGAGAAGCACGAGGAATTCGCCCTCCCCGATTTCCAAGTCGAGATTCTGCAACACGTTGACTGAGCCGAAGTCGAGTGAAAGATCCTGGATGGAAACGCTTGAACTCATAAACTCATCCCTTCACTGCACCGGCGGCGATACCGCGAACAAAATAACGGCCTGAAAGAAAGTAAACGAGTAGCGGCACGGCACCTGTGAGAATGGTGGCGGCCATATTGACGTTATATTCCTTCACACCCTGCATGGAGTTGACGATATTGTTCAGCTGGACAGTCATCGGAAAATTCTGCGTTCCCGCAAACACCACGCCGAACAGAAAGTCGTTCCAGATGCCGGTCACTTGCAGAATGATGGCGACGACGAAGATCGGCAGCGACATCGGCAGCATGATCTGGAAGAAAATGCGCCAGAACCCGGCACCGTCCACACGCGCAGCCTTGAACAGTTCCGGCGGCAGACCGGCGAAATAATTGCGGAACTACAACGTCAGGATCGGCATACCGAAGATGGTATGGATAAAGACAACGCCCGTCAGTGTGCCGAATATCCCAAGCTCGCGCGTAATTATAACGAGCGGATAAAGCATGACCTGATACGGAATGAATGCCCCAAACAACAGGACAGAAAAGAAGATTTCCGATCCTTTGAACTTCCAGTTTGCCAGGGCATAACCATTGACCGAAGCAATGGCGATGGAAACCATCACACTCGGCACGGTGATCTTGATGGAATTCCAGAAACCCGCGCTGATCCCCTCACAGTAAAGACCGGTACAAGCCTGACTCCATGCCTTGACCCATGGTTCGAATGTGACCTCGACCGGCGGTGAAAAAATATTGCCGAGCCGGATTTCCGGCATGCCTTTTAGGGATGTGACAACCATCACATAGAGCGGCAGCAGGTAGTAAACGGCTGCAACGAACAAAATGCTGTAGAGCATGATGGTAGCTGGCGCAAAACGGCGTTTTGGTTTGCGACCCCGAGGTTGCGAAGCCTGTCTCTGTGCCAGACGGGTCTGGGTTGCTCCCTCGATTTCGGTTGGCATCTTCCTGTTCAGGACAGCTTCCGTCATCGGGCTTTCCTCCGGCTATATTCTAGCATCGTCCACGGAACAAGGATGATCAGAACGGTGGTCAGCATGACTGTGGACGCGGCAAGCCCCTGCCCCAGATTGGCCCAGCCGAACATGAAGTCGTAGACATATTTTGCCGGTACTTCCGATGCGATGCCGGGACCGCCATTGGTCATGGCTACAACCAGATCATAGAGTTTGACGATGCCTGTCGCGATCAATACGACGGTCGTGACCAGAACTGGACGCATCATGGGCAAGATGATGAACAGATAGGTTTTCCACTTCGGAATTCCGTCAACGCGCGCGGCTTTCCAGATTTCATCGTCAACATTGCGTAGCCCGGCCAGCATCAGAACCATGACCAGACCCGTCATCTGCCAGAGCCCGGCAATGACAATGGCATAGATGACGTAGGTCCGGCTCGACAGGATCGCCATCTGGAAATTGTCGAAGCCGATGTCGCGAATGACCTTCTCCAGCCCGAGCTGCGGATTGAATATCCACTGCCAGACAAGACCAGTCACAATGAACGACAGGGCATAGGGATAAAGAAAGATCGTGCGAAACGTGTTTTCGAAACGGATTTTCTGATCCATCAGCGCTGCGAGCGCAAACCCCATCACAAGCGAGAAGCCCATGCAGAGGATGCCATAGATCGCCAGATTGCGGACAGACACGTACCAGCGGGTTGCGGAAAACAGGCGCGTATATTGGTCGAAGCCGACAAAGTTCCACGTCGGCAGCGATTTGGAAGACGTGAAGGAATAGAAGACCGTCCAGAGCGTGCAGCCGACGAAGACCACGAGAACGGTCGCGATCATCGGAAGCGCTGCAACCTTCGCATTGAGATTGCGAAATATTCCCAGTGGTTTTCGACGATTAGCCTCGTCCATGACGGCCATAATATTCCTCCCTGTCCCGGATTTCGGGCAACCTTGCACCGTCGTCTTCCGCGACGTGCAAGACCTGAACGAGACTATTGTGCCTGTTCGATAATCTCCGCAAAACGCTCCTGAATGTCATCGACCGTCATGTCGGGATTGGAGAAAAACTCAGCCGCCAGACTTTCGATCTGCCCCTGCGTATCCGGTGCGCGCAACTGCTCCACGGACGGGACGATATTGTCTGGATCTTTCAGAATATCGATACCGGCGCGCATGCAACTTGAAGCTGCATCAAGATCAACATCGCCACGGATTGGAAGCGACCCCTTGGCAAGATTGAAAGCAACCTGCGTCTCCTTGGAAACGAGCATGCTTGCCAGTTTGAGCTGCGCTTTGGTAACTTCCGGATCCTTATTCTTCGGGAAGTAGATCGCGTCGCCGCCGGTATCCAGATACTGGTGATTACCAAGGCCGGGCAGGCAGTCATAATCCTTGCCTGCAACCTTGCCCGCAGTACCGAACTCGCCCTGCGCCCAGTCTCCCATAATCTGGGTACCGGCGCGACCAGTCAGCACCATATTGGTTGCCTCGTTCCATGAACGACCGACATACCCCGGATCGGCCAATGATCGCGCCTCTGCCAGCGCTTCGAAGACCTTTTTCATTTCCGGGCCACGCGCTGCCTCGGCATCCTTATCCTTATTCACCTTCAGATAGAGATCTTTACCGCCAATTGCGGTTGTCAGAACGGTCAGCATGCCGTTCACCTGCCAACCGTCGCCGGTTGCCAATGGTACGATGTTCTTTTCCTTGAGCTTGGGACCGGCAGCGACAAGATCATTCCAGTTTTTCGGCGGCTCGGCTCCCGCATCACGGAATGCCTGCGGATTGATCCACATCCACTCCCAGGAGTGAATATTCAATGGCACGCAATAAAGACGCCCTTTATAAGTGCAGGATTCCAGAAGGCTCTTCGGGCGAACGAAGTCTGCCCAGCCTTCCTTCTCTGCCAGTTCCGTCAGATCGGTCATCAAACCGCCCTGAACCAGCTCTTCGGCCTGCCGTCCGTGATTGAGCTGCGTGGCCCCCATGGGATTGCCGCCAAGAATACGGCTGATAATGATCGGGCGCGCGGTGGCGCCGCTACCGGCAATTGCGCCATCAACCCATTTGTCGCCGCCGAGCGCGTTATACTTTTCGGCCAGCACCTTGACCGCAGCAGCTTCGCCACCCGATGTCCACCAATGCGTAACTTCGAGATCGGCAGCCGAAGCCGAACTTGTTATTGTCAACGTTGTCATAGCCAGACAAACGGATGCGGCGAGTACCTTTTCTCTTCCAGACAACATTTCATATCCTCCCAAATCTGAAACGTTACAGGTATGGAATTCAAAAAGACTTCTCTTGCAAGCCCTTAATTTTCGACAATCGAGATTTGGTACCAAAATGCCAAATAATTCATTGATTTATCTTGTTTTTCTCGAATCACGCTTCCTCATTGAATGGCTCTTTTTTACTCATTACCCCCATTGGAGCTCACCAATAAGTATCCAGATTTATATAATCTGTAACGTTACAGATTGTGATCACGCAAGAAAAAGGGCACCCATGAGGGTGCCCTTTTTCTTAATTCAGAATACCCTTGTATCAGGCTGCCTTACTCACGAGGCCATGCGGATCGAGAACGAACTTCTTCGCGGCACCCTGATCGAAGCTCTCATAGCCTTTCGCTGCGTCCTCCAGCGAAATGACCTGAGCATTGACAACTTCCGCGATATTCAGGCGCCCATGGAGAATAGCCTGCATCAGCTGACGATTATACTTCAGTACCGGTGTCTGGCCGGTATGGAATGACTGCGCTTTAGCCCAACCGAGACCGAAACGAAGTGACAGGCTACCCTGTTTCGCAGCTTTATCGACCGCGCCAGGATCTTCAGTGACATAGAGTCCTGGAATGCCGATAGCCCCAGCAGGACGGGTTATCTCCATCATCTGGTTCAACACGATAGCCGGTTGCTCGCCGCCGCTATGACCGCGCGCCTCGAAACCGACTGCATCGATAGCGCTATCGACCTCGTTGCTTCCTGTGACCTCTGCAATCATGTCGCCGAGACGGTCGCTCGCCGAAAGATCGATGGGTTCGAAGCCGACCTTTCGCGCATGATCAAGGCGCTCCTTGTTGAAATCGCCGATCATGACGACCGCAGCGCCCAGAATACGTGCGGATGCGGCGGCGGCAAGGCCGACTGGCCCCGCGCCCGCAACATACACAACCGAACCAACCCCGACGCCAGCTTTGACCGCACCGTGAAAACCTGTCGGCAGGATGTCGGAAAGCATGGTCAGGTCGCGGATTTTTTCCATCGCCTGCTCGCGATCAGGAAACTTCAACAGATTGAAATCTGCATAGGGAACCATGACATAGCGGGCCTGCCCGCCAATCCAGCCACCCATATCGACATATCCGTATGCACCGCCAGCGCGTGATGGATTAACCGTCAGGCAGACACCTGTGTCCTGTGTTTTACAGCAGCGGCAGCGCCCGCAAGCGACATTGAACGGCACCGATACGATGTCGCCGACATCGAGCATTTCGACATCACTACCCTTCTCAATGATCTCGCCAGTGATTTCATGGCCAAGCACAAGGCCCGGCATCGCTGTGGTGCGTCCGCGAACCATATGCTGATCCGAGCCGCAAATATTGGTCGAGATTACCTTTAGTATAACGGCGTGTCCCAGCTTCCTCCCGTCCGGTGCCGCTAACGCTGGATCTTCAATATCGCGCACTTCGACTGTCCCGGGCCGCAAATAAACGACGCCACGGTTCTTGCTCATGTCTACCTCCTCCAGGTCGAACAACACTGACAGATTTCAAACAATGCAATGATCGATGATTTTCGGGCATAAATAGAAAACACCCGTTTGAAGGAGGTTACAGACTGAAAGCAACGAGCTCAGTCTCAATCGCGACACGTCTCATTCTAATTGACCTTGGGACGATGGAGTACGACATCCTCAATGTACAGGAAGTTTCGTGTGCCCTGCACCTTCATCGAAAATGAAGGCTGGACCGACAACACGTACATTGCGGTCAGTTATCGGCGCAAAAGATGTTGTCGAAACACTGGCGTCGTCGTTGCGGGCCGGTCGCGTGTCCGGCATCGGAACAACGACGTTTCTCAACGCCCGGCCGCCTTTATTATTGGCGCGCAACTCGCTGATCTTGCCGACATAACCGGCCCAGTCGCATTTCCTGAAATCACTGCCCCCCTGGTAATTATAGGCCGTGGGCAACTCGATATAGGGCTTGCCACTTGAAACTGAGACCATATCCGCAGTCTCACCATTCGGATCGCTCAAAATATAAAGATCGACATTTTCGCCCTGACAAATGAAGCGACATTGCGCCATTGCTTCGGTCACGTTGTCGGATCTCTGAAACTGCGAATGCGGCGCCGGAAAAAGATAGCCATCCGACAAGCGCACACAGTAAGTCAAAGCACCTTTAATGCCGTTCGGCACCCATGGCTTGTTGTTTGTGGCAACGGACAAGGCTTTCGGTCGATCGAGTTTCACTTTTGTGGTTTGACTCGCCGCCGGTTGTTCAGCACATGACCTGGAAGAAAGCGAACTGGAGGAAAGCTGACGCTGGATTTCAGCAATCCGTTGAGCAAGATCACGGCATGGGTTGAAGAAACCTCCACGTCCATCGTCTCCCTTGCAACCACGACTGCGTTCCATCGCGCGTAACGCTGAAAGCTGGCGTTGCGTTATCAAATCCGCTGCACCGGCTGCTCGCGTACAGGACGCGGCAGCCAATTGCGGATAACAAAACAGTCCAATCAAAAGCAGTAAGGCGAAAGATTTTGCCACAACCAACACCTTTGAAACCTATGACTTCTGACGTTTATCTTGCCGACAAGAGGTGAAGTGGCCTTTCCATTTCTGAATTCCCGCGCTTGGAATTCAGCACTTTATCCGGATCCATTTCCGATACCAAAGCAGCCAGCGCCAGCCGCAGATAAAGAGGCGCGTCAGTGCGATCAATCGCCTTCAGCGCAACTCGCGAAATACCGAGAGAGTGGGCCAGCTCCTGCTCGGACGTGTTCAGGGATGCACAGATTCTCGCGAGCTTTTCATATGCGCGTCTACCCATTACCGTTGTTCCCTCCTCTGTAATTGGCGATCATTTTCGACAGCCTTTGTGCTTACCATTTTATGTTCAGTCCCAAATTGCCTTCCCATATCCGGTTGCGCTCGCCACCAAGATTGGTCGTATAATCCGCTGTCGCAAACAGACTGGCTTTCTCGGTAATATCCAAAGTCAGCCCGCCCCCCAGTTCCAGCGAAGTGCCTTTGAGGTCAGTTGCAATCGGA
Source organism: Ochrobactrum vermis (assembly GCF_002975205.1). NCBI lineage: Bacteria > Pseudomonadati > Pseudomonadota > Alphaproteobacteria > Hyphomicrobiales > Brucellaceae > Ochrobactrum > Ochrobactrum vermis. The sequence continues at coordinate 1,473,593 of NZ_PCOC01000002.1, forward strand.
TCGGTGGCAAAACGCACGGACTGGTCCGATGAAAAATTCTGCCAGAGATTGGCTTTCAGATATGGCCGCAGTTTTCCGACCGATGTTTCCTGTTTGCCCTGCAGTCTGAAGCCGATCCGTCCAGTCCATGCATCGTCTGTGTCGAACGATACCGAGGAATATTGATCAGCTTGATCGTCGAGCGAAAGACGTTGCCAGATCAGCTGCGCCTGCGGCTCCAATGTCCAGCTCTCGCTCAATGCGATAGGATAACCTCCTTCAAGCGAAGCCGTAACCCCATGCCCGTCAAGATCGATACTCTGGCCCTCGTTCGAGGCTGCATCTCCGCCGAACCAGGTTCCCATAAGTATGGCATCAAGATACCAGCCTTGCGGCCCGATATGAGTCCAGTACCCACCGAAACTCGTACCCGTAACTTCGAGATCGCCGACAGCGAGATCGTTCCAGCCGAGCGCTTGCCCGGTGACGTCGCCTGTTGCACGGGCATAACCGAAGAATAGGCCAAAACGGTCAAAATGCCCGTCGTCCGTTTCGCGCCCCAGAATATCCTGTCCAGCCTGAATACCAAAGAGCTTTCCGTCGAGACCTGGCGCGACAGTGCCTTTCCATTTCATATCGATGTCCTGTCCGAAAACTCTGGCCCAGCTGGCAGGCAGATACCCGGCAGTTTCCAGGAGATCCTGTTCACCGCGACGCTCATGAAAGGTCCCCAAGGTGGAAAGCGCCAGATGATGCGCTACTGGCGGCAAGGCAGAATAAACCGGCACTTCCACACGATAGAGCGGTATCACGTCGCCCTTGACCCGCGTTGCTCCCGGCGAAGGCGGGACTGCGCCATCAAAGGGAAGTGCAACCTCCTGTTGCTGACCCGTTGTGTTATCGGGAGGGTTGGGTGCTTCAGCCGACACTGGCGGTGGAGGTGCATCCGGCGCGGGAGTATCTTCCGTTACCGGAGTTGACGTATCGTCGGGGTTTCCTTCATTGGGATCGACCGGCAACACCGCTGGCGGTTGCTCAAGTGCAGGTGGTGGCGCGGTTGTTTCAGGCTCTTCCGGCGTGACGGCGGTTCCATCCGTCGCAGCAGGCGGTTCGCTCCCACGCACCAAAGTGGATCTCAAATACCAGTTCTCGGTCGTGTTCGCCGATACACCGCCCTTGAACAGAAAGTATTCATAGGCGCCGGCTGCAGCACGACCGTTCAGCGAGAACGCATTCTGGCTGGTAGAGCCACCATTCAGCGCTTCGACAACCATGATACCGTCTGCATTCGTCGCGGCACCCGCCCCACCGGCATTGGCGACCGCAATACTGGTACTTCCAGATGCGACGCCCGTATCGATCACGAGCTTATCAGAAGGCGAATTATCGGGGCCAAGAACGGTATCGACAAACAGAAGGCCGTTCTGCCCGACATAGTTGCCCTTGATCGTAAATGTATCGGCCGTGCTTGTCCCACCGTTGGTGAGATCAATGCGCCCAGCGTTGAAAACATTGGCTAACTGACCCGCAGTGAAGGGATTGACGCTGCTCTTTGCGGCACCACCATAAACCGTACTTGTCGCATCTATATTGAGTGTTCCCGTTCCGGTGCCAGCATCGCCCAATGTAAGAGCATTGTCGAAAACGAGCCGCGTGTCACTGGTAAGGTTGATCGCCTCCCAGCTGTCGAAACGGGCAACGTTTCCGGCTTTTACATTGCTGAATGTGAGAGCATCACTTCCCTCGCCGCCGGTAAGCTGTTTGGTCGCGCCTATATTGGCATCCGTCAGATTGGCTAGAACGGCAGTATCGTTATCAGGGCCGAGATCGATCTTCCCATAGATTATGCCACCGCCATTCCATGAGAACTGGTCATTACCGAAGCCGAGAAGAACATCGCCCGCAACCGTGCCACCCGTCATTGTTACACTGTCGGTTCCGCTACTGATGCTTATATTACCGCCAATCATCCCCCCCGAAACGATAATCGTATCGTTGCCCAGCCCGGCGATCAGGTTGCGGTCAATCGTTCCGCCAGACATGTTGAAGTAATTATTGTCGAGTTTGAGATTGACGCGCCCGATACGGCCATCCGTCATGACGGCATAATCGCCGTCGTCAAAGGCATCGACGATCCGCCCACCCGACATGAAGAAGCGGTCGTAACCGTTACCCTGATTAAGCGAACCAATTTCGCCGCCCGTTATCTGGAACTCGTCGATATCATTTCCCTGACGAACGTTGCCTGTAACGTTCCCGCCCGAGATAAGAAAACTATTGAGACCGTCTCCCTGATTGACGCTACCCACAATCGAACCGGAATGGACCTCCACGCGATCTACACCAGAGCCAAACGCAACATTTCCATTGAGGATCCCTGTTCCACCCGTTGGCAAAAGCAACGTATTGTTTCCGTTGAGATCTGTAAGACCGCCGGGTGATGTGCCGCTATCACAAATGAATGTATCGTCACCGAGTGTCGGCGAAAATGAACATGCGGCAGTGGCTGGAGTGCTATGCAACAAAACCGCGCCTAACGATATCAGCGCTGTACTGGATAGAAAATGGAACGCGCACGAACCGATGTTGCGACGACGCATTGAAACCCCTCAGCTACCTGCAATGATCTGCTCGCAACAATAGAAGGGCATTTTCTTTGATTAGGCAACGCAAAATATCAGTTAGAAAATGAAACTACTTCCACAAAAAAAAGATAATCAAGCAAACAAAGCAACCCTATCGATTGAGCCAATATGACGTCCATATTTTCCGTGTAAACCGTCATAGAATATATTTTAATTCGTAACCCACTATTTTTATTATAAGAATCTCTCTAACCCCCCTAAACACGGGGATAGCCTTATGCGTAATTCCTGCAATCCTTGATTGAATTAATGATTATATTCGAGCAGCGATTGCTGCCTGTCGAAGATTTCAAAAGTGAGACAAATATTAACTTTAACGGCGGGAAGCCTCCCTACCGGCAGCTCTTGAGCGCCTCTTGACCCAAAACAGAAGGCACAGATTGATTGAACTATAAAATGAGCGAAGATTCGCTGGTGCGGTAGGCGGTTGTGATATGACAAGCAAAATGGACGCGATCAGAATTCGACTGTTTCAGACAGAGGACACGGAAAGTGTTTTCGCTTTAATTCTGCCTATACAACAAAACGAGTTCGACATTGCGATTACCACGGGAGATCAACCGGACCTGCGAGACGTAGATGGTTTCTATCGTCAGGGTAACGGTGATTTCTGGGTGGCTGAAGCCGATGGTCACATCGTTGGCACCATAGCCCTCAAGGATATTGGGCAAGGTCAGGCCGCTTTACGAAAAATGTTTGTTGCTGAATCTTATCGTGGTTCCGAATTCGGTACAGCACGCAAGCTGCTTGCGACGCTCATTTCACACGCTCGCGAACACTCCATCACCAAGATACTGCTTGGAACGACAGATAAGTTTCTGGGCGCGCACCGATTTTATGAGAAGAACGGATTCTTCGAGATTTCACGTGAAGACCTGCCGCGAAGCTTCCCGCTCATGGCGGTCGACACAAAATTCTACGCGATAGAATTATTTTGACGCGCAACCGCTTCACGCGGCACGAGCTGCATGATCACGATCATACATATGCTTCTAGAAATCGTCCCTGTGGCGGATCGATTGTAGATAGGCATAGGCTGTGCCCACAAGCACAGGCACGATTACCAAAGCGGTCCAGAATAGAATGTTGCTCATCTCTGCCCTCCCTCCCACGGTGCGTAGCGATGTGCCTTCTGCATCTCTGCATGTTTTATTCTAACACGTAAAAAGCCGTTTTGTTCCGGATTCTTAACGAGGGGTTAATACCCTCCACCCTCAGAATATCCTAATAGTTGTAGATACTTCCTATTCGCCTTGACAGTTTGTCGCGGTGAGGCTTCACATGAGCCGGATTCTTTTCGCCTTTTCTAATAGAATTGGAATTGGCACCGTTCGTCGTGAGGGACGCAAATGCGTATTGGTTTTAACCGGCTTTTCTGGGCCTTTGCAGTTACCGCCTGCCTGTCGGCAGGTCCACACAGCACGCAAGCCGCCGAAACCCGGCGGATAGAGATCACCAAAGATAGCGATTATTTCGGTTTCGACTTGCGTACGGAAAAGAATGTCTCGCTTGAGCAATGCAAAAGCGCCTGTCTCGGTGACAATGCTTGCGGGGCCTTCACTTATAATCCGAAGGTCAAATGGTGTTTTCTCAAGTCGGATTTTAACACGCTCAATCATTCCATCGGCTCCATCGCCGGTAAGGTCGTGACGCAGCCTGCTGCTGCCCGCGAAGTTGAAGACATTGGCGCTCCGCCTTCGATCTCTTTCTTTGCCGCCAATCTGATTGACGAAGCACGTCGCCTGAAAAAAGATCTTGCTTCAACCGATAGCACAGAGGGGCTGAGCACACTGAAAAGCGAAGCCGCTGCTGCCGCTCTCAATGGCGATCCGCGCACGGCGATGGAAAAGTTTCGGTTAACGGCCGGCATTTCGCCGGATGAAAGTGAAAGCTGGGCCGGATATGCGCTTTCAGCGCTTGCGACCGAGCCGTCCAATGGCCAGGAGCGTTCCAAGTTCCAGCGCGATGCGACGTCGGCCTCGTGGTTTGCCTACCAGACCTCACGCACCAGGGACGAGCGCGCGCAAGCGCTTGCCGTCATGGCGCACGCGCTGGAAAAGCGCGATGCATCGCGCCCAGCCTTGCAGGCCTATGAAGCGAGCCTTGATCTCGTTAATTCCGCATCGGTTCGTGCTGCCTATGAAGATCTGAAAGCCCGCAAAGGCTTCCGCATCGTCAATAATACGGTCGATAATGACAATGCCGCGCCGCGCATCTGCGCGCAGTTCTCGGAAGAACTGGTGGAAAGCGGTGTCGATTATTCGAGCTTCGTTACACTCGATAATGGCGCGCCAAAAGCTGTTGACGCCAAGGACCGCCAGATTTGCGTCGAGGGTCTGGAACATGGCCGCAATTATACGGTGACGTTCCGTCAGGGTCTGCCATCGGCTGTTGGCGAAGTGCTGCCAGCTCCGGTCAATCTTTCGATCTATGTGCAGGACCGCGCGCCATCGGTACGCTTTACCGGCGACAGCTTCGTGCTGCCTGCGAAAGCCCGTCGCGGCATTCCGCTGGTCAGCGTCAATTTGAGTACAGCCAAGGTCAAGCTCTACCGCGTCGGCGACCGTTCGCTGGCACAGCTTCTCTCCGGCTATCAGTTCCTGCGCCAGTTGGACAGCTACGACATCAGCACGGTTTCCGATCAGATGGGTGCGCCTGTCTGGGAAGGTGAGATCGAGGTTGCAGGCAATGAGCTGAACAAGGAAGCGACGACCAGTTTCCCGGTTGATGAAGCGCTGCCGGAACGCAAGCCCGGCGTCTATGTGCTGACCGCTGAACCACTGGTTCAGAAGTCCGATGATGAATATGGCACCAAGGCAACGCAGTGGTTTGTCGTTTCCGACATCGGCCTTTCGACCTATACCGGACAGGACGGCATCAATGTGTTTGCCCGTTCGCTGGAAAGCGCAGAGCCGCTTAAAGGCGTGAAGCTGACGCTGCTTGCACGCAACAATGAAGTGCTGGGCGAAGCGACCACCGACAGCGATGGCCGTGCGACGTTTACGCCGGGACTGACACGCGGCACAGATGGCATGGTGCCAGCGGTGCTGATGGCAAGTAGCGATGATGAGGATTTCACATTCCTCGATATGGCGCGCGCCGGTTTCGATCTTTCCGATCGTGGTGTGACGGGCCGTGCCGTGCCGAAAGCGCTTGATCTTTATGCATGGACAGAGCGCGGTATCTATCGTGCTGGCGAAGTTGTGCATGTAGGCGCGCTTGCGCGTGACGACACCGCAACCGCAATCGATGATCTGCCGCTCACCTTCATCTTTACGCGTCCCGATGGCGTGGAAGATCGCCGTCTCGTTTCCGATAGCAAACTGGCCGGTGGTCATGCCATCGACCTGACCTTGCCGTCGAACGCCATGCGCGGCACCTGGAATGTTTCGGTCTATACCGATCCCAAGCAGCCAGCGATTGCCACGCAGATGTTCCTGGTTGAAGATTTCGTGCCGGACCGGATCGAGTTCGATCTGGCGTCTGACAAGCCGGAAATCGCTGTTGGCGAAACCGCCAATATCACCGTAGACGGTCGTTTCCTCTATGGCGCGCCTGCCGCCGGTCTTGCGCTTGAAGGCGAAGTCACGCTTTCGACCAAGCGTCAGTGGGACCGCATCAAGGGCTATTATTTCGGCCTCGCCGATGAAGAACAGGGCGAAGCCACGCGTCTGCCGCTCGATGGTCTGTCAAAAGTCGATGACAATGGCAAGGCGACTTTCCCGGTTACAATCGATGAAATGCCGTCAACAACGCGCCTCGTAAATGCAGCCGTGACTGTTCGTATGCGTGAAACGGGCGGTCGTGCGGTTGAGCGTAAGATCGATGTTGCCATTCAGCCGGAAACCGATCTGATCGGCATTCGCCCGGATTTTGCTGGCGATGAAGTTCCGCAGGGTGGCACTGCAAAGTTCAGCCTGATCGCCTCTGACAGCAAGGGTGATCGCAAGGCGCTTGATGGCGCACAATGGTCGCTGGTCAAGATCGAGCGTAATTATCAGTGGTATCGCAGCGGCAACAGCTGGAACTACGAACCAGTGACTTTCACCAAGGCGATTGCCAACGGCAAGATTGACCTTACAACCGATAGCGAGGCTGAAATCAGTCTGCCGGTCGATTGGGGCCGTTACCGTCTGGAAATCGAAACAGCTGATGCTTCCGGCCCGGCCACAAGCTATGAATTCGATGCGGGCTGGTTTGTCAGCTCAACCTCGACCGAAACACCGGAAGGGCTCGAAATCGCGCTCGACAAGGAACATTATGCGGCAGGTGACACGGCAGAACTGAAAGTGTCCCCGCGTTTTGCAGGTGAGCTGCTCATCACAATTGGTGCGGAAAAGCTGCTTAAGACAATCACCGCAAGCGTGCCGGAAGGTGGCACAACCATCGATATTCCGGTGGGTGAGGATTGGGGTGCGGGCGCCTATGTAACAGCAACGCTGTTCCGTCCGGGTGAGGCTATTGAAAGCCGTATGCCAGCCCGTGCGATTGGTCTTAAATGGCTGAAGGTCGATCCTGCCGACAAGCAGCTTGCTGTCAAGCTGACCCCGCCTGAAAAGATCACGCCGCGTTCCACACTTTCCATCCCGGTTTCGGTTGAAAATGCGGGTGGCGAGCAGGCCTATGTCATGGTCGCGGCAGTCGATGTCGGCATTCTCAATCTGACACGCTATCAGCCGCCGAACCCTGAAAACTGGTTCTTCGGCCAGCGTCAGCTGGGCCTTGAAATGCGCGATATGTATGGTCGCCTGATCGATGGTTCGCTCGGCGTCACCGGCAAGCTGCGCACAGGTGGCGATGGTGGCAATATGGCAGCGGAAGGCAGCCCGCCCACCGAAAAGCTGGTTGCGCTGTTCTCCGGCCCTGTTGAACTCGACAGCGACGGCAAGGCAACAATCACTTTCGACATACCGCAGTTCAATGGCACCGCGCGCGTCATGGCGGTGGCATGGACCAAGAAGGCAGTCGGCCATGCGGTGACAGATGTCATCATCCGCGATCCTGTGGTCATCACCGCTGGTCTGCCACGCTTCATGGCCCCTGGCGATCAGGCCAATATCCGCTTCGATATTGCCAATACGGATGCACCGGACGGCGATTATCGTGTGAGCCTTGAGACCACCGATAATCTCGGTGTTGAGGTTGGCTCTTATCCTGAAAGCATCGCGCTTAAAGGTGGCAAACGGCAGTCGATCACCGTTCCACTCAATGCTGTGGCCACGGGTGCGGGTGGTGTGACGATCCGGCTTTCCAACGATGCAGGTCTCAATGTTGAACAGGCTTTGGCATTGCCGGTGCGTCCGGTCGATCTGCCGGTCACGAGCCGCCATGTCGTCAATCTCACGGCCAATGGCGGAAGTGTGCGAGTCGATGGCGGACTTCTGTCTGAAAGCCTGCTTGATGGTGCTTTTGTCAGCGTTGGTGTGACGCGAAGTGCCGCATTTGATGTGCCAGCTTTGTTGATGGCGCTCGACCGCTATCCTTATGGCTGCACAGAGCAGACCACCAGCCGCGCACTGCCGCTGCTTTATTTGAGCGAAATGGCTGCAGGTACGGAAGCGGCAGCGGGTCTGGAAAGTCAGGAAGAACTTAAAAAGCGCGTACAGGATTCCATCTTCCGCGTGCTCAACAACCAGTCTTCAAGCGGGTCGTTTGGCCTCTGGTCGCCGGGATCGGGTGATCTCTGGATGGACGCCTATGTGACCGACTTCCTGACGCGTGCCCGCGAAAAGGGCTATGACGTGCCGCAGCAGGCGATGCTGTCCGCACTTTCTAATCTGCAAAATGCGCTCGGCTATACCACCGACGTCAAGGAACGCGGCAACGTCATTGCCTATGCGCTTTATGTTCTGGCACGCAACAAGAAGGCTTCTGTTGGCGATCTGCGATACTTTGCCGATACCCAGCTTGAAAACTTTGCAAGCCCGATGGCCGTTGCCCAGCTTGGTGCAGCATTAGCGCTTTATGGTGATCAGCCGCGTTCGGAACGCGTGTTCAATGCGTCGCTCCAGCTCGCAACCAGCCAGTCCAGCTATGACTATAATCGCTCCGATTATGGTTCGCCGCTGCGTGATGGCGCGGCAATGCTGGCTCTTGCGTCGGAAACCAAGCCTGCGCCGAAAGTGCTGCCATCGCTGATTACGCTGGTCGAGTTCCAGCGCGAAAAGGCACGCTATCTCAGCACGCAGGATCAGGCATGGATGCTGCTTGCAGCACGCGGGCTTCAGGATGACAATGGCGCAATCAGCCTCGACATCAATGGCACAGCGCATCAGGGCGCGTTCTCCGAGCGTCTCAATGGTGCAGCCCTTGAAACGCAGCCGCTGGTCGTCACCAACAAGGGGCAGGGTTCGGTTGATGCGGTCGTCACGGCTGTTGCAGCACCCGCTCAGTCACTGCCTGCGGGTGGAGAAGGTTTCAACATCGAGCGTACTTATTATACGCTCGATGGCGAGCCGGCCAATGTCACCGGGGTCAATCAGAATGAGCGCTATGTTGTTGTTCTGAAAATCGACGATCTGCAGGAATGGCAGTCGCGTCTGCTTGTGACCGATCTGCTGCCAGCTGGTTTCGAGATCGACAATCCGGGCCTTGTTTCCAGTGCCGATCTTGGCAATTTCCCATGGCTTGAAAGCACACAGGCAGCGCATCTCGAATTCCGCAATGATCGTTTTGTGGCCGCTTTCGACCGCTCTGCAGGCGAGAAGAAGCCGATCACGCTCGCTTATGTGGTGCGTGCAGTGACGCCCGGTCTTTACACCCATCCGGCAGCAACGGTTGAGGATATGTATCGTCCGCAATTTGCAGCGCGCACGGCGACAAGCATGATGGAGGTGGCTGCACCGTAAGCCATGATCCCGAAAAGTGGGAGCCGGTTTTCGGACAAGATCATGCTCAAACAAATGAAAAGGCGTTGGAAAATAGCGATTGGCGGTGCCGTGTTTCTCGGCATCGCTGCACTCGGAACCGTAGTCGATCTTGACTGGCTCGACCGCGCCTATCCTCCGCCTTTGCCGGAACGGCTGACCATTTCCACTGAAGTTATGGATCGCGACGGCGCTTTGCTGCGTGCCTATGCAACGCCGGACGGCTATTGGCGCTTGAATACGCGGATTGAGGATGTCGATCCGAAATTTGTGAAAATGCTGATCGCCTATGAGGACAAGCGTTTTTACGATCATGGCGGCATTGATTTCACAGCGCTTCTTCGGGCCGCGTATCAGCTTGCAGGGAGCGGCCGTATTGTTTCCGGCGGTTCCACACTTTCCATGCAGCTTGCACGCCTTATCGAGCCGCGCGAAAGCCGCAGCTTCGGCTCCAAGTTCCGCCAGCTGGCGCGTGCAGTTCAAATTGAGCGACGGCTGAGCAAGTCTGAAATTCTCGAACGTTATCTGACACTCGCGCCCTATGGCGGCAATCTGGAAGGCGTACGGTCGGCATCGTTAGCCTATTTTGGCAAGGAGCCGCTGCGCCTCACCATATCGGAAGCAGCGCTTCTTGTGGCTTTGCCGCAATTGCCGGAGCGCCGCCGCCCGGATCGCGAGATGGAAAACGCGGTTGCCGCGCGGGATCGCGTTCTAAAACGCATGGTTTCGTCTGATGTTTTCACGAGCGAAGAAGCCGAGCGGGCATCGCGTGAGCGCATATCCGCGACGCGTCATCCCTTGCCTTCATTGGCCGCTCACTTTGCCGATCTCGCTTTGAAACAGGCGCCGACCGAGGCCCGGCATCAGCTGACGCTTAAGAAGTCGGTGCAGGCTGGGCTTGAAGTTGTGGCACGCGAAGCTGCTGCGAAGCTTGGGCCAAAAGTATCGGTCGCCATGGTGCTGGCCGACAGTCGCAATGGCAATATCTTAGGCGAAGTCGGCTCCGCTGATTATTTTGATGGCAAGCGGCAGGGCTGGATCGATATGACCCGCGCCGTGCGCTCGCCGGGTTCCACGCTCAAGCCTTTCATCTATGGGCTGGCCTTCGAGCAGGGACTAATTGCGCAGGAAACCATCATCGAGGACCGCCCGCAGGATTTTGCAGGCTATCGTCCGCGCAATTTCGATATGAGCTATCAGGGCGATGTCAGCATCCGTCAGGCGCTGCAAATGTCGCTGAATGTGCCGACCATCAGCCTGCTCGATGCAATTGGTCCTGCGCGGCTCACCACGCGTATTCGACAGGCGGCGGTCAATTTGCAATTGCCGAAAGGTGAAGCGCCGGGACTGGCTATCGGCCTTGGTGGCGCGGGCATCAGCCTGCGCGATCTGGTGCAGCTTTATACTGGCCTTGCCAATGGCGGTCGCGGCGCAGCACTTCGTGACGGCACCGAAGGTTCAGAACCTGTGCAGCCATCGGCTCCTATTCTGAGCGAGCAGGCATCGTGGCAGATTGGCGATATTCTGGCCGGTGTCGTGCCGCCGCAAGGCGCGAAACGCCTCGGCCTCGCTTACAAGACCGGCACGTCCTATGGATATCGTGATGCTTGGTCGGTCGGCTATGACGGGCGTTATGTGCTGGGTGTCTGGGTCGGGCGAGCCGATGGCGGCTCGGTGCCGGGCCTTGCCGGTTATGTTTCGGCAGCGCCCATTCTATTTGAAGCCTTTGTGCGTTCGGGCGTTGCTTCCGTGCCGTTACCGCGTGCGCCTGCTGGCGCGTTTCGTACGGCGCGCGCCGATCTTCCTGTGACGCAGATACGTTTTTCGTCCGCGAGCGATCCTCTGCCGGTTCTCAAAGCCACGATTGAGCCAGCACCGCGCATCGTGTTTCCGCCTGATGGCGCGCATGTCGAACTGAAAGCCCTGACCGACAATGCCTCGCCGCTGGTGCTGAAATTGCAGGGCGGACGCGCACCGTTCCGCTGGCTTGCCAATGGCAAACCGATTGCCGAACCCAACCGCCGCCGCACGGCAAACTGGCAACCTGACGGAACTGGATATTCGACATTGACCGTGGTTGATGCTGCCGGACGGGCCACCAGCGTCAACATTTTTGTAGAATAGTGAACTATTGAGCAGCTTCCGATAGAACCGCGTTTGCTGCGGTTTTCTTCTCCAGCGACATGACTTTCAAGTTGCCGGAAAACAGGATGCCGGTGATCGGAAGCACCGGTTCGGCAGGCAGTTCCTCGTGGTGGGCGCTGTCTTTGGGAACATGCAGCTTGTGTTCCAACCCCTCTTCGGCGCTGGACAGCGTAAGCGCCACATTCCCGCGGGCTTCCAACAATTTTGTCCCATACAAAAACTCGAAGCTCAGCATCGACACCAGGAACTTGTAGGTTGCGTCGCGTACGCCACCCTTCATCATCGCAGCGCGATGCACTTCCCCGCCCATTGCCACATCAAGCGGTGGAATGCGCGGATCGCAGACATAACCAAGCGCCAGCAATTGCCCGTTGTCGACTTCAAAGCGCATTCTGTCCGAACCAAGATCGAGCGCCGAGATTGAGAAGCGACGATTGCTGTACTGGACCGGAACGCGTCCTAACCGCTTGCAAAGCTGCTCACCACTCAAGGCACGCGCATTGGCGAAATGGTCTGGATCGATGGCGAATGGCAGCGCCTTTGGACGATGCGGAACCGACAAGGCCGGTTCGAGAACATCCGCGATCAAATTCGCAACGATGGTTGTCGAAACAGGTCGCGCATAATGGCCCTGATCAAGATAGAAAGCCGGATTGCTCACAACGTCGCGGCCATATTGCTGCATCAGCATTCGCGAGACATCGGCTGAGATCGTTCCATACCATTGCGAGATGTAATTGATGCCTGCGTCAATCGAGGGAACAGAATTCAGAAACGAGCCATTGCGCGCGCCAAATACGAGCGTCGCTATGCGCAGGTTCGGATTGCGTTCAAGCGCGTAGCGAATAATTCCCTCGTAAAAACGTGCCCAATGACGGAATGGACGCCGTTCATCACCATAGACGAAAGCATCATTGATGGCATATTCGATCAGCAGCAGCTCGCAATCTTCGAGCTGTTCAAATTGCTTGAGCTGATAAAGACCAAGCGCGCTCGTCGTGCCACCCACTGCGAGATCGGCGACAATGTCGAGTTCCACACCGCGCCGCGCCATGGTTGACAGAAGCGTCGGCAGATAGCCGGGCAGCATGACCGTGTTGGAACCGCCAATAATTACAGTCTTGAGTTTCATTTTGTCACCGTTGCAGCCCTTGTTGCAGCTTTACCGGCCGGCGTCAGCGATCCGCAACGCCACACACCGTAAGTGCTCGCATCCCAATCAAAATAATAAGCGGCAGCGATCTGGCCGCTATCCATCATCTCGCGGAAGCGGTCGCGTGCCTTCTCGACCAGTTGTTCACGATTATTGTCATTGGCCGGGCAGGCCTTTGACGTATTGGCAAAGCCCCATTCCGTGATCCAGCAGGGCTTGCCATCCGCACCGCCGCAGAAAGATAGCGCGTTGCTGATGTGTTTCGCCCGCGCAGCCCGCGTGCCACTGCTGCCCGGATAAATGTGAATGCCGTAGCCGTCCGCAGCGTCATCCAGACCATATTTCTTGAGAAGATCGGTAAAGGCGGCGGGATCAACAGTGTCTATTCCGCGCCGGTCGGCATCGATAAAGGGAATATCGGACAAGCCCGCCGATACGACCTTTGCCTTGGCGCTTTGTTTGGTCTTCGCCAGTTCCACCCGCACAATACGCAAAAGTTCGACGTATTTTTTCGCGCCCTTTTCGACCAGAGGACGCTTTTCCATCTCGCTTAAAGAGCGTGCGGTCTTCATCTTTTCCTTGGGCAGAATGGCAAGATCGCCATTATAGGCGCCCCAGTTGATCTCGTTGCCCGGTTCGACGGCAAGCAAAGGCACCCCAAGTGCGTCAATCTTTTGCAAGGCATCTGCGGTCGCCTGCTGAAAGCGCTCGGGAGATATGTCGGAAAGCCGATACATATCCCAGATGCGGCCACGGCCGGATCGAGGCTTTGTGTCTTCCGGATAGAAATCTGCGTTGTTGAGCGAGATTTCGAGAAGGATGGCTAGGCCTTTTTCATGCGCGAGGCGCACGGCATCGATACTCTGATCGAGCGGTCGTGTTAGTGACAGCCGAACCGCCGCCACACCATTTTCCGCCATCTGATCGAAAATCTGTTCGCGCTCTGCGGCAGGCAACCAGGCCATATTGACCCGGTTGACGCCAAAGCGCGTGTCGGCAAGAGCACCACCGGGTGCGCTGACAACCAAGACAACGCCAAGCAACGCCGCCATTGCCCGTTTCGTGCCCCCGGCGCTCCTGACCGTCAGTTTCATCGGATACCGATATCCTTCAGCGCGCCGTTGAAGTTGGCTTCACATTCCGAATAGCGGTTGATGGCTGCGGGCACATCGATCTTCGAAAGGAAGTCACGCAGGTAAGCCTTCTTCTGCGGCTCGCGGTTCCAGACGCTGGCATCTATATGTGGAAAGCCGACAAAGCCCAGCATTTCGCGCATGCGATCATCGACCGCGATCATCAGCCCCGGAATACCGGACTGCATGCCGATGATCGTGCCATGGAAGCGACGGCTCAGGCCGAAATCCTGACTGGAAATCCAGCTGCGCCATTTGTGCGTATCGAAAAACACCAGTAGCTCGTTTTTGCGCTGCCATTTATCCATATGCTTGTATTCGACGGGGGCCGTGATGCGGCTTGCCGCCTGATCATAGGCTTCGGAGTGGTCTTCGCCCGCCATGTTCATGTTGTAGACGATCACCTCGTCCTGAAGGACATAGCTTGCGACACTGTCCTTTTCGAGCAGCGCATGCGCATCGACAATCGTATCGGCAACGCTGCCCAGATAGCCGCCGAACGAAATCTTCTGCGCATCTGCAAGGCTTGGATCAGCAAGACGGCTCAGCGAGCGCTTCATCTGATCCGGCGCGTAGTAGAGCGAAGGACAGCCTGTCGGACGGACATATTTCATGCCTGCATCTTTCAGGAACTCTTCCGTGAAATGGCCGCGTGTCAGGAAGAAACTCTCCTTGCGGCGCAGAATTTCAAGGAAGCGGCGCGTGCCTTCCGGCAATTCCGCCTTCAGATTTTCCTTCTTCTGGATGCCAATGCCCATAACCACAATCGGCATGTTCAGCTTTTCAAAGACGAAGGATTCCGTTGTTGCCGCATAACCGGGACGCAGAAGATTGGCCGATGCGAACAGACACAGATCGAAGCTTTCATTAAGCTTCGCATAGGTATCCGGCGAGTTGAGGCTATTAGCCAGATGCCAGAACGGAACATAGGTCACGTCGTGGCCGCGCACGGCGTTGGCTGCCCCTTCACCGATGAGATAATTGCCCGTATTGGCAATTTTCTTGACCTGATCGATCACGTCCTTCTTCGTGCGGATGGGTTCGAAATAGGGGCGATGCTTCACGCTCGCCCCGGAAACGCTTTCGACGGTCCGCATCAAATAGGACGGAATGCCGGTGATCATTATGCGCATGATGGTCCATCTTCGCTGGAGTTATAAAACGGTTTGGATTGGGAGTTATCCAATGCCGATTTCTGAAAGCACGCTTCGGAAATTGCGTTCGCGCGCCGAATATTTTTCCACCACGTCGGGGATATTCATTGCGGCGATATGATCGCTTACGAAGGCACGCCGGTCATTGGCTGCGTTGAGATCGCGAGCATCGATCTTTGGCAGACCGGAGAAATTAAGCATTTCGCGCATACGATCATCGACGGCCACCATCAGGCTCGGCACTCCAGCCTGCATGGAGATGATATTACCGTGGAAGCGGCGACCGAACGAGAAATCCATGGTCGAGCACCAGGCACGCCATTGATTGGTATCGAGGAAGGCGTGAACGCTGATCTTCTTCTTGAGATCGCCTGAACCTTTATAGGTCAGCGGGCCAACCAGTTCGCCCGTTGTCGAATCATAGGCGCGGCCATTGGCATCCGGCTCAAGCTGCATGTCAAAATGCAAAAGCTCATCCTGCACGACATAGGCCGAGCGTCCGTCATCGGAGCTGAGCGCATTCATGTCGCCGATAGTTTCCAGTTCTGCGCCCATGTAGCCGGTAAAGACGGTGCGGCCTTCGCCCACCTTCACATCCGGCAAGCGGTTGATCGCCTTGCGCATATTGTCAGGGCGGAAATAGAGCGACGGGCAACCGACCGGGCGGACGTAGGAAAAGCCCTGATCGCGAAGATAGCTCGCTGCATTTTCACCGCGGGTGAGGAAATAGTGTTCACGGCCTTTCAGCACTTCGAGCAATTTCTTCGTGCCCGCAGGCAAACCGTCTTCGCCCTCAATGTCGGGACGGTTCTGGATGCCGATACCGAGCATCACCACAGGCATGTCGAGCTTGGACAAAACAAGCGCTTCCGCATCTGCAGACAGGCCCTTGCGCAGAAGATTTGCGCAAGTGAAGACACAGATATCAAACTCCTTGTTAATCTCTTCGACGCCCGTTCCATTGTTCACGCAATTATAAAGATGCCAGAACGGAATATGCTTGGCTGATGGCAGAAGAGCGGTCATTGCCCCCTCACCGATCAGATAGTTGCCGGTATTGGAGATGTTCTTCAGCTCCTGGATAAAATTATCCCTGGATTCTGAATCTCGTTGCTTTTCCGAGTAATGAACCTGCGCCTTGTCCGCACGCTGGATGAGGCGCGTCAAATGGCTCGGAATGCCGGTGACGAGGATTCTTGGATTGGTTGGGCGGCTCATAGGTCGACCTTTCTGGTATAATCAGGCAACTGCACGGCCAGGGAGAATGGCAATCGTGCGGACATCGTCTGCAACATCCGGCTGGGACGACCGGGATTTCGGATAGACCGGGCTTATTTCATTGGCCCAATCGGTAAATTCGGAGAATGCCGCACTCCAGGTACGGTTCGCTGCGGAAGCGAGAGCGCCTTCTGCGGTGCGCATCAGGGCTTCGCGATCCTGTGCAAGAATGGTCAGGATGCGCGTCATATCGGCCACAATCTGCGCGTCGTTGCCATTGCGAATGAGAATGCCGTCACGACCATGATTGATCAGTTCATCAACGGCGCCAACCGCCGTCGCGACCGGCACGCAGCCAAGCTGCTGCGCTTCGGCAATCATCAACGGTGCGCCCTCCCAGCGCGACGGCATCAACAGCACATCGGCCCAGGCGAGATGGTTCGCAATATCCCTGCCATCAAAGACGGGAGGAGAAACTTTCACCCCTACATCTTTAAGCCGGGTCATCCACGAAGCACTTGGATCGTCGGAGAGGATCTCACCACCAATCGCTTGTGCCTCGAATGCGATGCCCTGTTCTTTGAGCTTGACGATGGCGTCATGCAGACGGTCGATCCCCTTTTGCCGGTCGAGACGCCCCATATAGAGCATCCGGATCGGCTCGCCTTTGCGGACCTGTTTACGGGCGGCTGTAACCTGTGCACGCAGTTTTGTATCGATTGAAAAACTGGCTCCGTTAGGCACAGAGAACACCTTTTCGTACGGTACGCCGAAACTGTGCAGATAGATTTTTAGCTGATCCGAACAGGTGAGAAAAGCATCATAGGCATGCTCAAAGGCAATCGCCGCATAGGGCTGTCCGGCCTGACGGCGGAAGACCGTTTCGTCCACCACATGCAGATAACAGGCCGTGCGTGTGCCTTCCGAACGCAGCTTGCCCATCAGTGGGTGTGCTGCCATGACGTGGTTGTTCACGACCAGATCGAAGCCCGAAAGCTGGCCACGCAGAATGCCCCAGTCAAGCGGGTGATCTTCGGTTATGAAATCCTGACCAAGGAAGCGGTTTGTGTCGCCCCAAGCAGGAATGCCGTCTTTCCAGAAATGCAAATAGTCGAAGGACTGGTCGAACTCGTCGAGCACATCCATGCGCTCATTGCCGAGAACAAAGAGGTGGGTTTCAAAACCCTGGTTCTTCAACTCGCGCCCGGCTGCATAAGCAACCTTTTCAGCGCCCCCGAACGAGGCATTGGGAACCAGTACTGCGGCCGTCTTTTTGCGTGCCGAATTATGTGCAAGCGGCAGAACCGGGCCGCCACCCATTTCATTGCGCAGAACCTGATACATTTCAGAAAGCGCAGGCAAGCGACGCGGACGCCAAGTCCAGCGCATGGCCGCGCTTTGCTTGAGCGGGCTCGTAGCGATTGACGTCACCAGATTGAGCATTGACTGCTCAGGCCGCGACAACGCCCGGCGTTGACGTACACGCGGGAACGGGAAGCGTACCTTCATGCGCGCGGAGGTCGGCCACAATTGCTGGGTGCCAAGCGATGCGAACCAGTCGAGCGCGTCATTTTCGATGATTTCGCGGAGAAGCCGGGTCGAAATAAAGATCAGATCGGCATGCGGCTGGCGGGTACCCGACGGCATGATTTCGGTATCGATACGCCGCTCGTCTTCAACGTTGCTCAGTTCCACGAAAATGATGTTGGCCTGTTCGGCCAGTTTCTCAAGCCGGGACAGGATATTGGGCAGCAATCGCGAACGCGCCAGAAGCTTCAACGTCTCGGTATTGGACGAGGCAAGAAACGGCGGAAAATGAAAATTGTCCGGTTCGGAAACGCTGCCCCAGAATGCGCGGATAGCATCATCGAACTTAAGATCGGTCGTGCCAAGGCTGAGGTCGGTGAAAAGGCTGACCGTCCCCTCACCTGCGCGGATCACGCCATAGCGTGGACATTCCTCATGCTCGAAGCCAACAAGTGTCGGGCGACGAAACAATGCCGTATGCCGCTTGCGAAGAAAATTAATCGAGCCGGAACGGTCGCGATTGGCTTCCTTGAAGCGGCTCTCAGCCCGCAGACGATATTCAAAGCCGGTATCATGGCAGGGTGCCCCAACAAAGCCCGCTTCAATGGCCGAGAGCCAGAACTCCCAGTCTTCAAAGCCATTCTGCCGGTCATCGTCGAAGCGCACACCACTGCGGAAGACGTCCGCTGAAATCATTGAGCCAGTATCACAGATATTGTCGGTGATGCAGTGGATGAGCCGCGAATACGTATCGCCATAATGCGCACGCCAGTTGACCGAGAACGTGTCGATATTGGTGTAAACCCAGCCTGCATTGCTTGCCAGAAGCTTGCGATAAAGTGTGTCGATTGTCTGTGGCTGCACGCGGTTATCGGCGTCCACGAAGTAGACTGCCTTCACCTCCGGCATCTCTTCGAGAATATAGTCGACTGCGCGATTGCGTGCACCGCCGGGGCCGGCATTCTCACCAAAGATGACATGAATATTGGGATGCGCTGCCGCATAAAGCGTCAGACTGTCAAAGACCTCGCGACGTGGATCACCGTCAACGGAGACGACAATCTGGGTTCGGAACACCGTTTCCGATGCCAGCACAGTTTCCAGTGCTTCAAGCGCGAGCGCCGCATGACCGTAAAGCGGCATGGCGACGACGATCAAATCCTTGGACCTATCGTACATTCGCGGCCTCTTTGGCTAATTCCTGAACGGGCTGTGCCTCAATGTGCTTGACCAGCCGGAAGTTGAAAACTTTGAGCCAGGAAAAGTCGACAGAATCTGCGGCTGCCTTACTCAGGACAACGAGATCCATCGTGCGACCGATCGGCTCTTCAAGCATGAAGTTGATGTCGATGGGGCGATTGGGTGCGACTTCCGACCAACCGCTGAACAGCACCTGCTGGCGACGGCGGTCGAGACTGGAAATCGCTTCGATTTCTTCCTTCACATCCGATGCCAGATTGACCAGTAACAGCCCCACCGCGCAGGGCTGGCCTTCGGGATGATCAATCACGGCCCGTGCAGAAACCCGCACGGTGCCTGGTGCAACCACACGGCGGATCGCCGCCGCAGTGATGCCCTCCTCAAGGGGGTGGCATCCGATGGCATCCTCATGCTCCAGAAAGCGAACCGTTGGGAAGTCAGGCGTCAGCGGAGTGACGGAAACGTTGGCCACGTTGCGCAACAATTCAATCGGCAGACGATAATCATCAACCTTGCGACCATCGATCAGCGAAGTCGGCACGATGGCGTTCGGCAGCGATGCTGGACGCACACCCGGCAGGCCCGTGAAAATCCGCAGCGCCAGCGGACGCATATCGAGATCGGCATGCGGAATTCGTGCACGCGCTGCATAACGCTCGTTGGCAATCACGTTACCGAGCGACAGTTCGGGGGGGACGCCGCCTGTTGCAGAGATGCGTAGCCGCAACGTACGATGGCTACCGTCACATGCCTTCGGGAGGGAGAAGAAGTTCCACTCCGAATGCAGCGCACCGTAAGGCACCAGCCATTCGGCAATTCCTTCACCATTTTCAAGATAGTCCAGCGTCACGATTAACTGGCCGTTGCGATTGGCGGGCAGATCGCGGAAATGCAGGGCAAAGCCAGAAACGGCGTAACTCGATACCGGGAAAAGCTGTTCGATCTCCGATTCGCGCAGCAGACGCGCAAAGCCTTCGTCCTTCGGATCAACCAGAGGGGCATGGCTGAAGATCTCCGTCGAAGAATCCCAGTTGCGAGCATGAAATGCATCCTCGATTGCCCGGTAATTCTCGAACATCGTTTCGCGTTCGCGACGCAGCATGGCAAGCTCGGTATGAACCTTGCTGACATGGCCGACGAGACGATCAAGACTGCTCTCAAGCAACTGCGTAACCAGCAACGGCACAGTTTCTGGCGTCGCATCATCGATCCGCACAACAGGAAGTTCTGGAATGGTGCTTAGACGATAAACCTGCTGCAGAATCGTCTGCAGCTCGTTTTCGCCTTCTTGCGAAGCGGCAACCGCGATGAGCGGAAATGTATTCGCCAGACGAAGGCGTTTGCCATCTCCTTCGACAAAGGTGGTCAGCTCGCCCAGAGACGTCGCTTCCAGCGCTTCACGATCACGCATCGAAGCAATGGCATATCGGCGGGATTTCCGCGCCGAGATCGCAGGAAGTGGTGTGCTCAACATAATCATCCATTGTGTGATAGCCGACTTGGGAGTCTCGGCCTGCGCCTACAATGAGAAAATACAGATCATGTATTGTCAACAGACATATAGCATCAACTATATGATAATATTACGAATATTTGGAATGGTTTTAATTCAAATTTTGAAACAATGTTCGTATATATTGTATCTACAGCGTAAACACGCAGAAATACGGTATTTTATATTTCATTATCGGCCTTTCCATGCCCGATTGTCGCCACATACTGATTATCGCCCGGTCAATACTGCATCGATCAAGGTTTTTTGCTGCTGTAAACAATCCGACAACCTGAACCGATTTTCGACAGTCCGGCGCGCCGCAGCCCGCATCTGAAGACACGCATCAGGGTCACGCAGGACGTTCATGATCACTTCCGCCAACACGTCCTTATCGAAAAACGGCACAAGCAGGCCGTTCTGCCCCGAGCGGATCACTTCCCGTACGGGCGGCGTATCCGAACCGATGATAAGCGCGCCGCAAGCCATCGCTTCCACAACTGACCAGGACAAGACGAACGGGTAGGTCAGATAGATATGCGCGGTCGATATCTGATAGAGCTTGCGCAACTGGGCATGCGGAATTGTGCCTGGAAATACGATACGATCCGGCGGCAGATCCAAATTCTTGACGAGATGCTCGCGCCAGGAGCCGCCGCCCGGCGGCGGCGTTCCATAGCTGACGCCATCGCCGCCGACAAAAACGAAAATCGCATCATCGTTCTGCCGAATGACCTTGGCGGCGGCTTCCAACGCTTGCGGAAATCCACGATATGGCTCGAGATCGCGGGCAACAAATGTAATGACACGCGATTCCCCTGCTTTCAACGTCCGTCCATCCGGCAATTGAATCGTTGCATGGCGATCAGGATAGAAGAGTTTTGTATCAACCCCTTCGTGCACCACGGCAATGCGATTCTGCACGGAACGCGGGTAGAGGCTTTTCTGCCAATGCGTCGGGCTAAACCCGCCATCGATTCCCTCAAGGGTAACGAGCTGCGCCATGTTGCGCAGGCGCAGGCGCTTGCGGGTCTCGATGTCCGGCTTGTCACCGGGAGCAAAACCCACATCCGCGCCATTGGCGCGGTAGAAAAACTCGCAGTAACCAAGAGCGGCAGCTGAGGGCAGCACGTCCTTGACGAACATCATGCTGCCCCAACCTATATGACCGACAACGATATCGGGCGCTTGACCGTGATGGGCCATGGATTCCAGGGTTTCGGCCACACGGTACCCGATCCTCGTATGATGATCGGGCACTTCAAGATATCTGGCCATCGCACCGCCGGTGCGAGGACCAGATTCTACTCTGTGACGGATGACGCGGACCGCTGGGAGGCGAC
The DNA here is from genome assembly GCF_002975205.1 of Ochrobactrum vermis. Lineage (NCBI taxonomy): Bacteria > Pseudomonadati > Pseudomonadota > Alphaproteobacteria > Hyphomicrobiales > Brucellaceae > Ochrobactrum > Ochrobactrum vermis. The sequence continues at coordinate 1,495,448 of NZ_PCOC01000002.1, forward strand.
GGTCCACTGTCTCGCAAATCAGGCTTACATCATGTCCGCTGGTAGCCAGATCCTCGGCTAACGCAGCGAACTGGCCAAAACCACGCCGGTGCACAAATGCTATACGCATGTTACAAAACGTGCTCGGCTGGTGACCGATAATCGTCGCAACGCATCAAATGCCAAATCGTGCGGCATTACCCCACACGAGTTCGAGTCTGTGCAACGTCTGATAGGCAATCTCAAGATTTCTGAGATCGTCGTCGTCTCGAGTGAGGATATGATTGTAGGCCCGGCTTGCATTCCGCAAGCTTGCACACAGCCGTTCACCCTTGTCCGTCAGACGGATACGTGCGGATCGTTTGTCCCTCTGCGAGGCGACGCGATCAACATACCCACCATCGGTAAGCTGTTTAAGATAATAGGAAATGTTGGAACCGACGTAATGTCCGCGATCCAGTAATTCACCCACAGTGAGTTCGACATCGCCGATAGCCATCAGAACCAAGGTCTGGGCCGGACCGATATCCTCCACGCCTAACTTCGTCAGCTCGGTTTTCAGCAAGCTCACAAAGCGGCGGTTCACTCGTTCTATCATCCGGGCCAGTTCGAAATGCGTGATAACGACTGTATGGACCGGATGTCTGCGTTCCTGTTTTTCGGCGGTAACTTCAGGAAAATCAACGGCAGTAAAGCCATCGACTGATGTTTCGACTTCCACTCCCTCGTGTAGAAGTTTTTGCATCTTTTGCTCTCCATTTTCAATTTTACTTCAAATTTTGAAGAAATTTGCAGTTATATTTTCTTTGCTCCTTTCGCATTTCCCCGCCGTAAGAACCTTTATTCTGTCACATTCTCTGCAGTATTACTTTACTGAACTTGAGAAGTAGCACACAGTTTTTAGGGATATCCGCCACCTGTGACCATACCAAGGCAGATAGCGTATGAATGATACTCGCGAAATCAAATCGATTGGCAAGAGCCCCACGCACAAAAAGGGGCAGGACGATTCGGTAACTACGCCCAAAGGCCTGATTTTCAAGGCCCGCCGCGTTTTCCTATCGGGACTACTTTATGCGGTACTGCTGAGTGCCTGTATCAATTTGCTACAACTCACTGTACCCCTCTATATGTTGCAGGTGCATGATAGGGTACTGAACAGCCGAAGCATGGACACGCTCACCATGCTGACGGTGCTTGCTATCGGTGCCATGCTGGTGTTCGGCGTGCTGGAATATATCCGCTCGCTGTCCTTCCAGGCCATGGGCAGTGCGCTAGTGCGTCGCCTGAACCTCGCGGTTCTGACAGCGGCAGTGCAAGCCTCCGTGAATCAGGGCATGCCGAAAGCGACGCAGACACTTCGCGATCTCAACGAATTGCGCAGTTTTCTTACATCACCGGCCATCAATGCTCCGCTTGACGCGGCATGGTCGCCGATCTTCCTCGGCGTGCTGTTCCTGTTACACCCGATGCTGGGTGTGATCGGCCTCGTTGCCGTCGTCATTCTTATCGCCTGCGGTGTGCTGACGGACCTCCTGACCCGCAATCTGATTCAGGAGGCGAATCAAGCCAACATCGAATCGGTTTCAAAGATCGGCAGCAGCTTGCGCCATGCCGAAGTCATCGAAGCCATGGGCATGCTCCCGGCGCTCGCTCGCCGCTGGCGCACGATGCAGCTCAATTCGCTCGAAGCGCTTGACCTTGGCGGAACCCGCGCCCGCGCTCTTTCCTCGATTGCCCGCACGGCCCGCTTCATCATCCAGATCGGATCGCTCGGTATAGGCACGCTCCTCGCCATGCAGCAGGAGATCACGCCTGGTGCGATGATCGCGACCAGCATCATCATCGGCCGTTTGCTGATGCCATTCGATCGTATTGTGGAAAACTGGCGTCAGTGGGTCAGTGCAATCGCAAGCTGGAAGCGCGTTCAGTCATTGCTGTCTGAAAATCTGGCGGTACGCCAGACGATGCCGACGCCGAGGCCCAATGGCGATCTCGTGATCGACAAGCTGATCTATGCAGCTCCCGGCGTTGATGTTCCGATCATCAAGGGTATCTCTTTCTCGATTTCGCCAGGTGAAGTACTGGGCGTCGTCGGCCCCTCGGCAGCGGGCAAATCGACACTGGCCCGATTGTTGATCGGGATTGTGAAACCATCTTCAGGCGGCGTTTTCCTCGACGGTAATAACGTTTATCTCTGGGAACGCGGTTCGTTCGGAGAGATTGCCGGCTACCTGCCACAGTCCGTCTCCCTGCTTGATGGAACGATCAAGGACAACATCGCCCGCATGGGCGACAGCGACCCGCACCGAGTGCTGGAAGCCGCACGCCTTGCCGATGTCCATGAAATGATCGGACGCATGCCGCTCGGCTATGATACGCCGGTTGGCGACGGTCGCCTGACACTGTCCGGTGGCCAGCGTCAGAGAATCGGATTGGCCCGCTGCCTCTACAACCGCCCTCGCCTCATCGTCCTCGATGAGCCGAACTCGAATCTCGACGCCGTCGGCGAACGTGCACTGATCCGCGCCGTCGAACACGCTCGTGACGATGGCGCCATTGTCATCATGATCGCACATAGACCATCTATCATGCAGGTCGCCGACAAGCTGCTCGTACTCGACAACGGGCGTATCTCGCAGTTCGGCCCACGCACCGATGTCGTCGCTTCACTGACACCTGCCAGTAACGGCCCGCAAATGGGAGCAGCAACCGCATGATGGGTAAATCTGTTATTCCTCGTCGTGTTTCCAGTCTGCTCGCGCCGCGTGCAGAATCGTCGGATCACAAGGCCCTCACCCGTTTCGGTAGTGTAAAGCCTGAATGGGCGCTCGATCTTGAGCGTGAAGATTCAAGATCGCCTTTGCGTGGCCTCATCATTGCGGGCCTGGCCACAATCGCTGTCGCTTTCGGTGGCTTCTTCGCCTGGGCCTATTCCGCCAATCTGGGAAGTGCTGCGGTCGCAATGGGCACGGTGATCGTTGATTCCAAACGCAAGACAATCAGCCATCTCGAAGGCGGCATTCTTGATCGCCTGCTCGTACAGGAAGGCGATATAGTCAAGGTCGGCCAGCCGCTCCTCCGGCTTGACGACACCAAAGCCCGCTCCGATCTCCAGTCACTGGAAAGCAGACGCGTCGGCTTGATTGCTAAACTGGCTCGCCTGCGGGCCGAACAATCGGGTGCGAAGGAAATCAGCTTTCCCGATGGCTTTGCAGATGACGGCGAGAACGCGCAGAACGCCATCCGCGCCGAAAACATCTTTTTCCAGAAGCGGCTTGCGCAGAAATTGAGCAAGATCGATATCCAGCAGAAGACCATCGAGCAATATACCGAGCAGGCAAAGGCTTCCACATCGCAGATAGCGGCCACAGATCGGCAGATCGAACTCATCAGCGATCAGCGTAAAGCCATCGCCAGCCTCGTTGCAAAAGGCTTTGCCCAGAAATCGAAACTCACGGAAATCGATACACGTCTCAGCCAGCTTGCTGGCGATCGTGGTGAATATGCCGGTGACAAGGCAAAGGCCGAACAGGCAAAAGCCGGAGCGGAATTCGCCCTGACGGGAATCGAAAGCGATCTCCAGTCCGAAATCGCCGGCGAAATCACGTCAAGCCAGGTCGAACTTTCGGACGCACAGGAGCGTATCGTTGCGGCCAAGGATGTGATGCGGCGCGTGGAAGTTCGTTCGCCGCAGGATGGCATCGTCGCAAATATCCGGCTACGCACACCGGGCGGCGTTATCGCGCCGGGCGAAGCGATCATGGATATCGTTCCCGAAAACGAACCTCTCGTGGTCGAAATGAAAATCAGCCCGCGTGATATCGACAGCATTTCGGTTGGTGCAGGCGCACAGATCCGGTTGACTGCCTATAATCAGCGCTCCATGGCACCGCTCGACGGCAGATTGACCTATATCGCCGCGGATCAGTCGCTCGACGAGAAGACGGATACTGCATTTTTCGTAGCACGTGCCGAAATTACTCCGGCGTCACTTGCTGCAAATCCGACTGCCCGACTTTATCCTGGTATGCCCGCTGAAATAATCATCGTGCACAAGGAACGTCGCGCTATCGATTACTTGGTTTCACCTATCACAGATAGTTTGAACCGGGCGTTCCGCGAGGATTAGACGCAATAGTATTTTATAGTAAAACTCAAATCTAGGTTGAAATTCTGAAAAACTATATAGCCACGCATGAAACCTCATGCGTGGCTTCATCTTATTGAAATTAATTCACATTTTTGTCACAATCTGCATTTCATTCAAATTTTGAAGCAATTTCATTACAAATACAATATAAATATAAATTATAATGACGATAAATATATTTCATATTTCTGTTTACATAACTGCAATATAAATTAATGGTAATAATTTGTTACTTACAAGCGCCCAAATTATACCAATTACTGATGTTGCAATTCCAGTTAATGCAGAGCAGACTACTAAGAGCATAATGGTCGGAGCATTCCGGCTTGTGGAAACCCCATACAGGAACACAAGGAGAAGCAGATGGCCACTTTAGAAGGCGGCGCCTACGACGACGTGTTGTTCGGCTCCCGCTTTGACGATTTCATCCGCGCCCATGGCGGTGATGATCTCGTATTCGGAGGCGATGGTAACGACACTGTCTTCGGCGGTAACGGGAGTGACATCCTTTTCGGCGGCACGGGTAACGATACCCTGTTCGGCGAAAACGGGAACGACATTCTCTTCGGTAATGAAGGAAACGACGTCCTGAGCGGCGGCAATGGCAGCGACGTGCTGTATGGCGGCAATGGAGATGACATTCTCCAGGGCGGCAACGGCTCCGACCTGCTCTATGGCGGCGCACATAATGACATTCTCTACGGTGGGAACGGCAACGACATCCTAGATGGCGGCGCTGGAAACGATGTTCTCATCGGCGGAAATGGCAGCGATACATTCCTGTTCAATGGTGGCGGCGGAAACGACGTCATTCTCGACTTCAATCCCGGCGAAGACATTCTGCAGATTCAGAAGGGCATTAATGGCCTTGATGTCTCTTCCGCAGACGATCTTGCCGATCGTGTCACGCAGGTTGGTGGCAATGTCCTTGTCGATCTCGGCAATGGCGACACCGTTACCCTCGTGAACACCAATGCAGACGACGTACAGGCTCATCCGGACCAGTACTTCACTGTTCACTAATTGAACAATTGAGAGCGTGCCCGGCAATCCTCCCGCCGGGCATGTTTCGTCTTCACCGGGCACGCATCTTCCCCATTTTTGCGTGCCCGGACCTTCCGGCAAGCTAGATCTTCCTGCAAGCCGGATCTTCCTACAAGAATGAAAGGGCCTCACATTGAACCTCGACCATTCGGCGGACACTGAAAGCAAAACCGAGAACCTCTCCATTTGCCGTCTTTGCGCCGATGTCGCTGTAGTCATCTGGGATATCCCAGGCCCGGCTCGCACGACTACCAAATGCACATTTGAAATGCCGGTTCAGCCGGTTCCCCTGCTAAGCGTTGGCATTCCGCTCGAAAATGGCGGTCTACGCATGTTCTGGGCAATGCGTACTGGCAATGAGCCCGTTGAACTTTCGCTCTCCGCGGGTTCACTTGGCCCGACGGCTCAGGCTATCGTGTATCCGGCCAACGAACTTGCTCCCTTCGACGTTGAATATGTCGTGAGCGAACTCACCCTGCCCGGACATATCAAGCTTCTCACAAATATTCTGACCACGTGGCGCAGCGCTTTCCGTCTTTCGCGAAACCAGACTTTCGCATCCCTCGTGCGGGACCTGACTTTCGCGTTGACGCCGGAACCGCGCGAGGCCCAGCATTGCGGCGAACCGGTTCAGGGGCACCATCTCCTTGAAACAGCGGTCGACCCGATGCTGGGCGAGATTTCGGCCATCTACGGCATCACTTCCGGCAGCGTCATGGTCATTCCGCCGAGATTTGTGGTGGGCAAACAGGCCCGTAACGCCTGGCAGCCATGTCACTTTCTACTGGAAGCGGCGCAAGATCTGCCATCGTCGCTGTTGCTGGTACTCACCGGTCCGAAAGGCGTTGCCGTTCGCAAACTTGCCGCGACGACCGGCGAACAAACGGATTTTGCCAAGTGGTGGACCAAATGGCAGGGCAATGGCGCGTTGCGGGAGTTTCTCGTTCGCCAGCTCGGCAAGCTAAGTCCCGCCGGTGCAGCAGTCGCCATTGATCTGCAAACGCGCGCTCCGCTGCCCATTCGCCAGATCGCGCAGTCCGCCACCCACCCGGCGGCGGAAATTGATCTCGCTCTGGCGCTTGACGGCGGATTGATCGTGGGCGGATGGATGCACGATCCGGCCACCATGCTTGCAGATATCGAATATCTACCGGAAGGCGGTAGCGCATTGTCGTTGAAGCCCAACTTTCATAAATTTCCGGCCAAAATTGCAAAACGGGAAGATGCACCTCAGCAGGATGTGACAGGCTTTGTCGCCTGGCTTCCCTCGGTGCAGAATCTTGGCCCTCTCTTGCAGCCGCGATTTCAGATGCGTCTTGCGTCCGGCACGACCGCGCCCCTGATACCCGCACCGCAGCCCTTCGAGCCGTCGGCGCAGCGTAACCGCATTTTGCGGTCTGTACCGCCCCAACAGGCGAAGCCGCACATCTTTTCCCATATTCTGGGACCGGCTCTCACCGAAGTCGAAAAGAAGCTCGCTACAACCGTGCGCATATCCGAAGTGAAGGATTACGGAACGACGCCAGCCTCCCCGCTCGCATCCATCGTCATTCCACTTTATCGCAATCTCGACTTCCTACGGTTCCAGTTTTCATCGATGGCGACGGACCCTTGGCTGGTGGAAAATGCCGAGTTCATCTTCGTGCTGGATTCGCCCGAGATTCAAGACGACACCGAACATATGCTGGGCGGGCTGCACATTCTGCACGACATGCCGTTCAAGCTCGCCATCATGAACCGCAATAGCGGATATGCCCGTGCCTGCAATGCAGGTGCAAGTATTGCAACCGGAACGACCATTGTAATGCTAAATTCCGACGTTGTTCCGGCAGAACACGGCTGGTTGCAGCAATTGGTACAACCGCTGTTCGACCAGCCCAAGCTGGGAGCAATCGGCCCTCGCCTTCTGTTTGAGGACGGCTCGCTTCAACATGCGGGGCTTTACTTCGCCCGCGACCGCCAGGGCATCTGGCTGAATCACCACTATTACAAGGGTATGCCGGGCAACTATCCGCCTGCGCTCCGTTCGCGCGAGGTGCCCGGCGTCACCGGTGCCTGCCTCGTCACGCGCAAGGATATCTACGATCTCGTCGGTGGCTATACTGAAGACTATGTCATCGGAGACTACGAAGACAGCGATCTGTGCCTGAAGATCAGACAGCTTGGCTTCCAGATATTCTATGAGCCTTCTGTAGCACTTTACCATTTCGAGCGCCGCTCGATCCGCCGCAGCGCGGACTACATGCGCGGGCTCGCCAGCCAATATAACTCCTGGCTCCACACACAGCGCTGGGATGATGACATTACCGAATTGATGGTCCTGCCGCAGGAACAGGAAGGCACTGCCGATCTGTCGAACGTGATCATGACCAAATCTGAAAGGAGCGCCGCTTGACGGACGTGGTAGCGCTGAAACAGCCAGAACCTGAAGCCAAACCAGCAATACCGGATGCACAGATCGACTGGCTGATGCAGTCGGTTCTGAAGAACCGTTTTCTGCCTTCACCCGACCCGAACAATGTGTTCGTCGGCGACGGTGACTATCGTGCAGTTGGTGCCGAGTTTCTCGGTCATTTCATTCGTAAGGGCGGGCTTCGTCCGGATGCGCGCGTGCTCGACATCGGTTCGGGGATCGGTCGCATGGCTGTGCCGCTGACGCAGTATCTTGATTCAGCGAAGACACGCTATTCCGGGATTGATCCCGTGGTAGGTGGCGTGAACTGGTGCCGCCAGAACATCACGTCGCGCTATCCGAACTTCGAGTTCCGCCACATCGATATTGCCCACGATCTCTATAATCCCAAAGGTTCGGTCAGCGGGCTTAGTCTTGTCCTGCCGTTCGCAGACAAGAGCTTCGATTTCGTCATCATGACATCAGTGGTCACGCATTTGCCGTCAGATGAAGTCAAAACCTATCTCGATCAGGTTTCTCGCGTTCTCGCTCCCGGTGGAAAGCTGTTCATGACAGCTTTCGTGGTGGATGACGTGGCCGCGCGTGACCGCCACGGCAAACGCGACAAGCGACTTGCATTTGAACGCCACGGCAGCGGACCATGCTGGTTTGTTCCGGAATTGCCACCGCTTGCAGCAGTGGGATTTGAAAACGGTTTCCTGGATCGCGCGCTCGCCGGTGCAAAACTGACGCTCGACACCAAATCCTTCGGTCACTGGCGCGGCATCGAGGCGGATCACTATCAGGATATTTTCATCGCCTCGCGAGGTGTTGCCTGATGGCTCAACGTGTCCTCATTGCAGCACATAACCATCCGTCACTGCATCCCGGCGGAACGGAAATTTTCGCACACGACCTGTTCCGGGCCTATCAGCGCGCCGGTTGCGAAGCCATGTTCATGGGCGCTACCAACAAGGTGCATCGTGAGGCCCGACCCGGCACAAGCTTTCAGAGCATCGGCAATGGCGGCGACGAGATCCTGCTCTGGTCTGGCCATTTTGACCGTTTTTACATGAGTCAGATCGACCTTTATGGGATCGTTCCCGACATCGTTGAGCTATTGCAAGATTTCCGGCCCGATGTTGTCCATCTGCACCATCTGCTTTTGCTTGGTGCCGAATTCCCGCATATCGTGCGGCGCACTTTACCAGATTGCCGTATCGTTCTGACTTTGCACGACTATTACCCCATCTGCCATCATGACGGATTGATGGTGCGCACCACTGGCAAGGAACTGTGCCATGGGGCCGATCCAGACCGGTGCCATGCCTGTTTCAAGGACATAGCCCTGGATAAATTTGTACTGCGCGAGCGGCATATTAAATCACTCCTCACTGCAGTCGATGCATTCGTTTCACCGAGTGAGTTTCTGAAGCAACGTTATGTCGAATGGGGCCTTGATGAAGAACTGATCAGCGTCATTCCCAATGGCCAGCCGGAACGGCCTGTGGTCGAAGCGCAGCAGGTTGAACGCAGCAAGCCGGTCTTCGGTTACTTCGGCAATCTTAATCCGTGGAAGGGTGCAACAGTCCTGCTTGAAGCAGCGCAGCAGCTTATTTCAGAGGGTTTCGATTTCGAACTTCGCGTGCATGGTGCAGCACCATTTCAAAGCGAGAGTTTCGTCAGTGAAATCGAGCGGCTCTTTGCCGAAACATATCCCTTCGTCCAGCGCCGGGGCGCCTATCGGCGGAATGACATCGCCCAGCTTATCCAGGCAGTCGATTGCGCCATCATGCCGTCGATCTGGTGGGAAAATGCCCCGCTTGTCATTCAGGAAGCACAGGGACAGAACCGCCCTGTCATATGCAGCAATATCGGTGGAATGGCCGAGATGATCGAAAATGAGGTGAATGGCCTCACCGTTCCGCCGAATGATCCGCTCGCGCTCGCCCAGGCGATGCGTCGAATGGCGGAGAACCCGGATTTGCGCCAATCGCTCAGCGAGAACGCGCGTCATCCGGACACCATCGACACGACCGCCGAACGCTATCTCGATCTGATCGGGACATTACGTATCGCCCGTGTCGAGGCAGCATAAGAGGTAAATCATGAACATCGCGACCAAAGTTCCATCCGAGGGGGAAACAAAGCAGGCAGCGGCACCCAATGCCTCTGCCGGGCCTCAAAGGACCGAAGCCATGAAAGGACGCGTTGACGCCATTGAGGAAGGCCGTCTCTATGGTTGGGCCTTCGATCCTTCCGTTCCAACGGAAAGGCTTCTGATCCGCGTTCTGCTGGACGACAAGCCTATTGCCGAGGCGCCTGCCGATAAGGATCGTCCCGACCTGAAACGCAACGGCATCGGCGACGGCAAGCACGCTTTCGAAGTGATGCTGCCGCAATTTGCTGCGGCTCGTGCAGGCGAACTCGTCGTTGTCGCCGCCAATCCGTCCGGCGCGGAGCAGAAGCTGCGCGTGCCTAAGCCCGATGAACAGGCCGCCGAAGCGCTTATCGCTGCCCCGATGACGCGCATTCTGGACAAGCTCGACATGCTGATGGCAGCGCAACGCCAGTTGCAAGTCAACCAGCGATCGTTGCAGCGTGTCGCGCCAACCCTTGATGCGTCTGGCAATGCCGCCCCCGCCGAACTGCTTGACATTGCAAGTTCCGTCGACGGACTGCGTACTGATCTCCATCAGCGCATGACCGAACTCGACGTGCATATAATGCGCATGGACGGCGTTGTTGCAGGGCTGGAACAACGCATGGACGAAGTGCGCAAGCGCGGCGGCGGCGACCTCAAGTTCCTGTTCTTGCTGGCTGCCGTTTTGGCCGGTTTCGTCGCCGGTGCCCTACTCACCCTTGCGGTTATGCCCTGAGGAAACATCTCATGGCGCAAGACGAAAGACCTATTACGCAGCAGCCGACCGCCCGACCGACCCGGTCACCGGATCGTCCCCCCATGATGATGGAGGGCGAGATGGTCGTTGGCAGCGTGATCGAAGACACGCTGGTACTGGTGCTCGGCATCGGCAGTGCCACAAACGATCAGGTGACGGCTTTTCTCAATGGCGATCCCGCCATGAGCGTAAAGACAAGTCTGATTACATGGCCACTCAAAGAGCCTTCACCAGCCGGGACGCATGGCTTTGTCGCCATCGTACCAACAGGTGCTTTGCGCCGCGGCACCCTCAAGACGATTATGTTCCAGCACCGGGCAAAGGTTGCACGCTACAATTTCGCGTCACGTTCCGCTTCCATCGCAGATTTTGTCGCTATGATAGGCGATCTTGCCGGACCGAGCTTGCCGGGTGTCATCGATGAACTCGTGGAAGGACTGATTTCCGGCCCTATCAGCCGAAAGAAACTTTCGGCCATCACCGTCCTGTTGCAGGCTGGAGCCCGTTCCGACGGCTGCATCGAACTCATCGGCGGTAGCGATGAAGGCGAGATTTTTGTGCAGGGCTGGGCACAGGATCTGACACCCTCGGTTACCCGCCTGTTGATCAGCGGTAAGAACCCATCGCTTGCAGAATGTGCAGTCAGTGTTTTTGCGCGGCCCGATCTCAATGATGAAGCGTCCGGATTTGCAGGCCTTCTGCTTGCCAATGAGCCGGTCGAACCCACCGATATCGAACGGCTTTTGTTTCGCGGACGACGGGGCTGGCGATTTACCGAAGTCTACGATCGCAGACTGCTGTCCGGTTCCCGGGAAACGCCGAGCCATATCCGGGCGATCCTGCCGCGGGTACGCAGCTCGACCGACATCCTGCTGCGCATGCGTTCCGCCGCAAATCGCTTCGATGGCGCCGACACGGTATCCGGCCTGCCCTTTCCCGTCAGGATGGGGATAGACAATGTTTTCCGGGTTGAAGGCAGCGGTATACTGGTTTCTGGCTGGCTGCTTGATCCCGACAGTCATGTGGAAAGCGTGAAGCTGCGCCGTCATCGCGGTGAAATCCAGATCGATAACACCTGGACTCGCATCGACCGACCGGACGTCACCCGCGAATTCGACAATCAATCGCCCTTCAATGCAGGTCTTGATCCCAGCCGTCACGCTCATGGCTTCGTTGCTTTTGCGCCGGAACTTGCCGGTGACAGCACCTCGCCATTCTATCTCGAACTTGCGATCAGTGATGGACGGCGTGCCTTCTTTCCATTGACGCCGACCCGCCTCACGTCACGTGACGCCATCGTCCGGCAAATCCGGGCAACCGATCCGAATGCATGGGCTCTGCGCCATATTGTCGATCAGCAGCTCGTGCCTTTGCTGCGCGGCGTCAACCGTCCTGCGCCGGAAGTCTTTGGCGTGGTCGATCTCGGCCCCTTCGAAGACGCGATCGGACCTGCGGTCATCATCGGCATCGACGAACGCGTCGAGGAAATCGAACCATTGCTCGCGCTTCTTGCGCTCGATCCCGAAACCCGGATCGCGCCGATTGTGATCGCGGCTGCGACCGAGATTATTGATCGCGTCGGCGTACAGATCAGGCGTCTTGCAGATTTCTATCGCCTGCGTATCCGTCTCGTTTCCGCTACAGGCTCGGAAGACCTCTACGATGCGCTGGAAGTCGGCGCCCGCACAGTTTCAACGGATCAGGTTATATTTCTGGCCGGATCGCTGCTGCCGCGCCGCTCCGGCTGGCTCAACAAGCTCATCAGCGCCTACGAAGCCCACAAGGATTGCGTTCTGTCTCCCACTCTTGCCTATGAGGATGATTCAATCCGCTGGGCCGGAACCTGGGTAGCCGGGCCGCAATCTGACCGCGCCCTGATCAGTCGCTATGCCGGTTATCCCATCGACGCCGTTTCGGGCATGTCATTGACGGAAGTGGCAACGGCAACGTTCGAGTGCTGCATTCTTCCGCGTGAAGCCCTGTTTTCCGTGGGCGGTTTCACGCGCGGTTATCTCGGTACCCATGAAAAGGGATTGGATCTCGGGTTGAAACTGAAACAATCGGGCTTGCGCTCCTACTGGTTGCCTTCAGCACAGATGCTGGGAGCTGACGACACATCCGTAACCGACAGGGCATCGACCATTGCCTTGATCGAACGCATCGACCGGCAGGTCTTCGACGCACGCTGGTCCTCCATTCTCGCTGGCCGACGCAAGATAGAAACGGAGGAACCCGCATGAGCGACAAACTTCGTGTTCTCGTGATCTCGCACGCTCACCCTTCGATCTCGCTCGGGGGCGGTGAAATCGCTTCCTACAATCTGCACAAGGGGTTGAACGCTGTTCCCGGTGTGCAGTCGGTCTATCTGGCACGGGCCGCTCACCCAATCCCGCGGCACGGCACGACAGCGCTGATGAGCATGCGGCGCGCCAGCGACGAAATCCTGTTCCATGCCGACGAGTACGATCATTTCTATCTGTCGAACAAGAACACCGATGAAATCCGCCGTGACCTGTTGCGCTTTGTCCGCGACTTCGACCCGGACATCGTGCATTTTCATCATGTTCTCGGGCTCGGGCTTGAAACTCTCTATGCCATCCGCGAGGCGCTGCCAGATCGCGTCATTCTGGTGACGTTTCACGAGTTTCTATCCATCTGCAACAATGACGGCCAGATGGTCAAGGCTGGCACGTCCAAGCTCTGCAACGAGGCATCACCCATCGATTGCCACGCCTGTTTTCCGCAGATACCACCAGCACGTTTCCTGAAACGAGAGCGTTTCGTACGCGGCATGCTGGAATTGGCCGACGCCTTCGTCTCGCCGAGCGAGTTTCTTGCCAACCGCTATCTCGATTGGGGCCTCAACCCGGACAAGATGGCCGTTATCGAGAATGGCATCGCCATCCGCGACGTCACGCCCGCACGTGAGTTGACCGGCCCGAACCCACGTCGCAGCCGCTTTGCGTTCTTCGGTCAGATCAATCCGTTCAAGGGCATAGATGTGCTGGTCGATGCCGTATCGCGTGTACCAGAACAGGTTTGGGGTGAAGATTCTCGCCTGATGATCTTCGGTGGCAATCTGGAAAAGCAGCCGCCCGCCTTTCAGGAACGCATGCAGAAACTGATCGAAGAAGCCGGCCCGCGCGTACGGTTCTACGGCGCCTACCAGAATGCTGAAATGCCACGTCTGATGCAATCAGTCGACTGGGTAGTTATGCCCTCGATCTGGTGGGAAAACTCACCCATTGTCATTCAGGAGGCGCTGCACCATCGCCGTCCGGTCATCTGCTCGAATATAGGCGGTATGGCTGAGAAGATCCGCGACGGCGAAGACGGCCTGCATTTCCGTGTTCGCAGCGCCGAGGATCTGGCCGACCGCTTTACAGAAGTGCTCAGCGAGCCGAGCATATGGGACGGGTTGCATCATTCCATCCGCAATCCGGTCCACTATGTTGATTGCGCGAAGGAGCACCTCGATCTTTATAAACGGCTGCGTGAGTCAAAACCTCGCAGACAGAAACCGGCAGTTACGCAAACTGCTCTTTCTCAGGCAAGCTGAGCCTGGCTTACCTGTATCTTTAGAAGAAGGAAGACCGTATGGCACGCGCCCTCGTCATGATCCCTGCGGGAGAAGTGTACGATCACGACAATGTCCGCTGGTATCGTCACACCGACGTTCAGGGCAGCATCAATCACTATCACAATATCGGCGATGCCTTCGTCTTCGAGTCATCACTGAAGCTGATGAATTACGAAAAGGCTTCCGAACTCCCGATCACCAATTTCTCACCGGAGAAAATCGATCAGCTTCGTGAAGAATATGATTATGTGATCCTGCGTGGCTCGAATTATATCAACAAGGATATGAACTGGCGTGACACGATCCCGGTATTGCAGCGGCTGAAACTGCCGGTCATCGCATTCGGCGTCGGAGCGCAAGCGCCGGTCAGAGGGGAAATACAGCTTTCCGAAGAGACGAAGGCGGTCCTGCGCATCATTGCAGACTCCACGACGTCCATCGGTGTGCGCGGCGCTTACACGGCCCAGGTGCTGAACGATATCGGCATCCGCAATGTGCGCATCATCGGTTGCCCGACCGCGTTTCGTCGCAACAACCAGCATTTGCGTATCAAGTTGCCGCCGCTGGAAAACGTTGCCCAAGTCGGCGTTACGGTTCGCCGCGAGGTTTCCCCCGCCTATGCGCAGGACATCGAGCAATATCTGACCCGTCACCGCGACCTCATCAAATCCATGGCCGGACGCTTCGATGTAACATTGATGGCGCAGGGCGAGATCGACGAAAAGAAGATGGTCTTCGGCACAGCGGAGCAGAAGGAAGAGGCTATCGCAGCCCTCAAGAACCACCGCTGGACAGCGGACTGGTATTTCGATGAAACGATAGAAAACCTCTATCGCAATCGCATGTTCTATTCGGACGTCGTCGCCGATTACGAGGAACTGGTGCGCAGGCAGCAGCTCGTCCTTGGTTATCGTCTGCACGGCAATCTGATGGCGCTGGCCAATGGCGTGCCGTCCATCTATTTCACCTATGACAGCCGCACAGCAGAATTCGCTGAAACCTACAAGATACCGAGCTATGACGTCTTCAGCGACAAGCCTTTCCGGCTGGAAGACTATTGGGATCAGTCGCTGTTCGACAAATATAATCGGGCATGGTTCGAGACCTATGCCGAGATGAAGCAGTTTCTCGATGAAAACGGCGTCGACAACAAGATGACCGAAACCGGCATTCCCATCGCCGAACTGAAAGTCGCTTAGAGATTTAGTCTTTTGGCAGTTGCGCAGAACCCTTGCTCTTCTGCTCTTCTGCCAGAAGCGACCAGGCAGCAATGAACATCGCAGCAATCAGCGGTCCGACCACAAAACCGTTGATCCCGATCAGTGAAATGCCTCCAACCGTGGAGATCAGGACAACATAATCCGGCATCCGGGTGCCTTTTCCGACGAGCGGCGGACGCAGGAGATTATCAACTAGTCCGATCACGAATACGCCGACGAAAACCAGAATGCTTCCACTGATCCATTCCCCGCTTGCGAAGAACCACGCGGCGGCAGGCACCCAGACAAGTGCGGCACCGACGGCTGGCAGCATGGAAAGGAAAGTCATCAACACGCCCCAGAGCAAGGCTGCTTCCAAGCCCAGGAACCAGAAAGTCACGCCACCTATCGTGCCCTGAATGATGGCAATGATGATATTGCCCTTCACTGTCGCACGAATGACGGCGGTAAACTTTTCCAGAAACTGTCGTGTGTAATCGTCATTGAGCGGAATGGCCTGCCTGATCTTCCGTCCGAGATCCGCACCGTCGCGGAACAGAAAGAACAAGAGATAAAGCATGATGCCGAAGCCGATGAAGAATTGCAGTGTGTTCTGGCCGAAACTGACCAGCTTTCCGGCAAAAAGCTGACTGCCCTGCATGATCGCAGTCGATATGCGCGAACGCCATTCCGCAAAGTTACCCAGTTCGAACCGGGTCAGCCATTCCTCCAGTGAATCCGGCAGGGCGCTGAGAATACGTGAAATATAGCTGTTCAGATCGAACTCGCGGCTGCTCAGGCGTTGATAGAGAGAATTCCCCTCCTGCACCAGCGAACCGAAAATCGCCAGCATTGGAATGATGACCAGACATATGCACATCAAGACCGAAAGCAGAGCCGCGATGTTCTTTCTACCGCCGAGCAGACGTTCAAGGCGCTGCTGTACCGGTGAGAAGACCACGGCGAGAATGACTGCCCAAAGAACTGCCGAATAATAAGGCAGCAGCAGCCACGCAAAAGCGATGGTGACCAATGCCAGTAGAATATAGAAGCTCGCGCGCTGGACGGACATAATTACCTGCTGCAGATTTCCGGGGCCAGGAAACCCTGCCCGGAAAACCATCCCACTTCAATAGAGAAGCATAATCCCGGCGGGTTATGCTGCTTTCAGAGGCATCAGCTTTTCATTGGGAAGAGAACGGGCAAGCGTGCTCAGAAGATCGCTCTGTGACACCAGACCGATGATGCGACACATTTCATCGATGACCACGACAGCGTGTGCCAATCCATCGGTCAGGCTGGGTAAAAGGCTCATTACCGGATCGGCCTGCGAAGCGGTTGGAGCCTCCACGATATAATTTCTGAAATCATCGCCCGGATGCATCAACTCGCGCAAACCGATCACGCCCTTCAGGCGACCGTCAGCCGAGTGTACCGGCAAGGTCATGAGATTGTGTCGCAAGATCAGGTCTCGTGCCTGGCTGGCGGTTGCCTCCTCATCGATACTGATGACATCGCGAGACATAATGTCGGCGCATGTCAGGTCGCCATGCGAGCGAATGGACACTTCCAGTTCCACTTGCCGCAGCAAACGTCCAAGATCGTTGCGATCGATATCGAAGCTTTCATCCAGCGCAAGCAACGCACGGTCGATGTCTTCCTCACGGATACCCATGCGGACCGAAGGCGGCAGATCGACTGTGCTGTGTTTGTTTACCGGCACGGCGGCAGCCACATGCGGGTATTTCCTGCGTGACAATTTGTGAAACAGGATACCCACCCCAACGAGAAGGCACGAATTCAGAGCGACTGGTATAAGCGGAAAAAGGAACCCCCACTTGGCGACCGCCGAGCCGCCCAGAACCGCCGTCAGGGCCGCAGCGCCACCGGGCGGATGAAGGCTGCGGGTAACGGACATCGCCGCGATGGCGAGAGCAACGCAAAGACCAATAGCCAAAGCCGGATCGTCGACAAACTGGGTGACGGCCAGTCCCACAAAGGCAGAAATTGTGTTGCCGCCGATGATCGACCATGGCTGAGCCAGCGGGCTGGTCGGAACTGCGAAGAGCAGAACCGCCGACGCGCCGATCGGTGCAACGATCAAAGGCAAATGCGGACCGTTTCCCAGTAGCAAACTCGATATGAAGCCAGTCAGCGCAATACCCATCAAGGCGCCGAGGCAGGCAATCGAACGTTCTCGCAAAGTTGCTCCGGCAAGCACCGGTTTGAACAGTCGCAACGCAAGAGACTGGTGTTGTTCAGGATTTCTCTGGGTCATTCCGTCAATCAGGCCGATAATAGGGGAACTTCAGCGGAAAACCCGTTGAAGCAAAAGACTGTTCCCATGGGGGTGAGACACTATCCTGCCCTTGCCGGATTCGAACAAGAAAGCAAATCCGTATCAGCTTGCCGGAACGGAAAAAACATTCTCCGTTCATCAACTCATCGAGAACAACGGTCTCAAGGCCATCTCGAGGCCAAGAATCATGAGGCCGATCAGAAACCATCGGCGAAAGTTTTCTGGCCTGATCCTGCGACGACAAGCCTGCCCCATGAACATGCCGACCAGTGCCGGAACGATAGCCAGAACAGATGCCAGCAGGAGATCTCCCGAATAGGCCTGCCTGCTCGAAAGCCCAATAGCGAGCGCAGCAGTCGAAACCGTGAAGGAAAGCCCGAGTGATTGCACAAGATCGTCTTTGTGCAGCCCCAGCGCCTGCAAATAGGGCACAGCCGGGATCACGAATACGCCTGTCGCACCTGCGATCAAGCCGGTCAACGTTCCGGTCACGGGAGATAGCAGGTGCTCAAGTCTTGCAGGCACCCTCATCTGGCGAGCGAACAGTGCATAGGTCGCATAGATAACAAGTGACAGACCCAGCATCGACGTGGTGACTGCAATATTCCCGCCGACCAGAACCGCAGTACCCGCTATGGTCCCGATCGCAATGGCCAGCATCATGCTCCAAAGGCGAAAGACAAGTTTACCGAAACTTGGCCCCGCCAGTAACTGCCAGAGGTTGGTGATGAAGGACGGAATAATCAGCAGGCTTGCCGCTGCAAGCGGCGATATCAGCGCGCCCAATATGCCCATCGCAACCGTGGGCAGTCCCATTCCGGTCACGCCTTTGACAAAGCCGGCACCGAGGAACGTAATTGCAATCGTCAGGATCAAGGAGAATGAATAAGTCATGCTTCCCCTATAACGACCTGACTGTCGGACGAAATGCGGAAGGTCAATATCGAGCCTTCGGCTTTTCCATAGGCAGAATTCGCGCTAACATCACTTATGCGTTTTGATCTCACAGACCTCCGCCTGTTTCTCGCCGTAGCCGATACCGGCAGCATTACCCATGGCGCGGCCGAAGTCGGCCTGTCGCTTCCCGCCGCGAGTGAACGCCTGCGTGACATGGAAGCCACGGGGCAAGTGTTGCTTCTGGAACGAGGGCGCCGCGGCGTTGCCCTCACGGAGGCGGGCGAAGCGCTCCTCCATCATGCGAGGGTTGTTATGCGCCAAATGGCCGACATGCATACCGAGTTGGGCTTGCATGCCAAAGCGATGCGAACGGCTATTCGCATCGCAGCCAACACCGCCGCCGTGACAGAATATCTTCCGGTGCGACTTGCAGCCTGGATGGCGGAAAATCCCCGAATTGATGTGGAACTGAAGGAACGACAGAGCAACGATATCGCTCGCGCTGTTTTGCGTGGTTTTGTTGAAATCGGAATTTTATCGGATGCCGCAGAAACCACAGAATTGGATCTGGTTCCGTTTGCGAAGGATCAGTTGTTGCTGATCACGGCCAGACACCACCCACTGGCCGAACATAAATGTGTGAGTTTCTCGGATGTCCTGCAGGAACAATTCGTCGGCCTGTCGGCTGGTGCCCTGCAGGAGCACATTGAGCTTCAGGCAACCCGGCTGGGGGCGCGGCTCAAAATTCGAACCCGACTGCGCACCTTCGAGGCAATCGGCAATATGGTCGCCGCTGGAGTGGGTATTGCAATCATTCCACTGACGGCTGCTCAGCGTCTCAGAAAAACTGTACCAATTGCTACAGTCACACTTGCCGACACCTGGGCAGGAAGAAACCTGGTGATCGCTGTGCGATCTCTGGAAGACTTAAGCGCCCCTGCCGGAAATCTTGTCCATTACCTCGCCTCGAATATTCAACCTCCCACAAGCAGAACTGCGAGAGGTTGAGCCGTAGAACTCTTACGAGTTGAGATCGGCGAGCAGGTCGTCATAGACCTTGCAAGCGCCTTCAAGATCGCTCGTTGCCTGCGTCTGGGCGCCACTCATTTTCTGAGCGATTTCCTGAGCTTTCTGCGGATTGGCAGCAGCAACTTCCTGCATTTTCGTGGCGACTTCCATAGCCTTTGCCTGGACTTCCTCAGCCGTGCAGGCGAAGGATGGGGTTGCCAGAACAACGAACAACGCGCTTAGAAGATACTTCTTCATATTATTCCTCTCCAAATCGAATTCTCATAAATGCGCTTCGCATCTAGCAAGATTTCCGATTTATCTCTAGCTAAAACAACAAATGACGAAAATACTTCACAGAATAGAAATATATCCAGATCAACATACTGTTAGTGAAGCTCTGGATCGACACCCATATCTACTAGTGGCCCCAGTAGGAATGTGGCCTTTCAGATGGTGATTTGACGTGCACCTCCAGCGCGACCAATGGGCTACCCAGACTTTGGTAGTATAAACGTTTTCATTGAAGCTCAGGCATTGGCAATCCGCCGGGATGCATCTACATTCTTTTTAAAGAGCGCTGGATAACCATGCCGATTCAAGAGGGAATTCGGTGTCTAGGCGCTTTGTAAGCGACTGGATAATAATGCCCGAAGCGCCCGAAGAGGTGTGGGGAATGCAATTCAGAATACGGGCTTGCCCGTCGCAACATAGTCTGGGAGGACGCTATGATGAAACTTATCGCCGCTCTGGCGACGACACTTGCTGTTTCCACCGCCGCTTTCACCGCACAGGCACAAAATTATCCGGAACGGACGATCACCATGGTCGTGCCTTTCGCAGCGGGTGGGCCTACCGACACCGTAACGCGGCTTGTTGCGGAATCCATGTCCAAGGATCTCGGACAACAGGTTATTGTCGAAAATGTCGGTGGCGCCGGCGGAACGCTGGGCGCAGGGCGCGTCGCATCCGCCGATCCGGATGGCTATACGCTATTGCTTCACCATATCGGCATGGCGACAAGCGCCACACTTTATCGCAAGCTCGCATACGACACGCTGAATGCATTCGAGTATGTCGGCCTCGTCACAGAGGTTCCGATGACCATCGTTGCCCGCAAGGACCTCGAGCCGACCGATCTCAAGGGGCTGATCGACTATGCCAAGGCAAACAAGGATACCGTGACAGTCGCCAATGCCGGTATCGGCGCGGCCTCGCACCTTTGTGGCATGCTGTTCATGAGCGCGATTGAAACTCCGCTTGTCACAGTTCCATACAAGGGAACCGGCCCGGCTATGACAGACCTTCTCGGTGGCCAGGTCGATATCATGTGCGACCAGACCACCAATACGACCAAGCAGATTCAGGCCGGCACGATCAAGGCTTATGCTGTCACCTCGCCCGAACGCCTGGACGTGCTGAAAGACCTTCCGACAACGAAGGAAGCCGGTCTGGACGGCATGGAAGTGGGTATCTGGCACGGCATCTACGCGCCCAAGGGAACCCCGGCGGAAATCACCGAACGTCTGTCGAAGTCGCTTCAGGTTGCGCTGAAAGACCAGAACGTGGTTGCCCGTTTTGCCGAACTCGGAACAACGCCTTCATCGGAAGCTGACGCGACACCGGCGGCGCTGAAAGCCAAGCTGGAATCGGAAATTGCACGTTGGAAACCGATTATCGAGGCCGCCGGACAATACGCCGACTGATCGCATAACAAGCAATCAGGGTGCGTCATCCGGCATGCTCTGATTGCTTTCCCGTCAGCTGCTTGCAAACGCCACAGCCGACGGAATACGCGACTGACCTCATTTGCCAGACCACCGGCATAGCCCTTTCAACGGCAAATCCGAAAGACGATTGGCCCATGAATGAGCCCTCCAGTAAATTCAAAATAGATCCGACCAACGGATTGTGCGGTGCACTTCTCACATTGACCGGCGCTTTTTTCGCTTATCAATCACTGGGTCTGGACCTCGGCACCTCGCTGCGGATGGGACCGGGATACTTCCCGCTTGTCCTGTCCGGCGTCCTGATCCTGCTTGGACTGGTCATCCTTGTACAGGCAACCCGTGTCTCCGGCGAGCCGATAGGCCCGATCGCGTGGCGCGGCCTGTTCTTCATTCTGCCAGCCCCGATATTCTTCGGCCTGACAGTGCGCGGCCTCGGCTTCGTACCGTCACTGTTCCTCACCTGTCTCATCGCCTCCTTCGCCTCGATGCGTATGAAGCCGCTTGCAGCGCTTGTTCTGGCTGCTGCAGTTACCGTTTTCTCCGTCGTTGTTTTCAGCTATGCGCTCGCGCTGCCATATCAGCGTTTCGGGCCCTGGTGGCCATTCTAGGGAGCGCGGATATGGATCTTTTCAGCAATCTTGCACTTGGTTTCTCAACCGCATCAACGCTCGCAAATCTCGGCTTCTGCCTGATCGGCGTGTTGCTCGGCACATTGATCGGCGTCCTGCCGGGCATCGGCGCGACCGCGACCATCGCCATGCTTCTGCCGATCACGTTCCAGATTGGTGACCCCGTCTCTGCTCTGATCATGCTCGCGGGTATCTACTATGGTGCCCAGTATGGCGGCTCGACGACCGCAATTCTCATCAACATGCCGGGAGAATCCTCGTCCGCCGTAACAGCCATCGACGGCTATCAGATGGCACGTCGCGGACGCGCCGGTGCAGCACTTGCAATCGCGGCAATCGGTTCGTTTTTTGCCGGTACCGTCTCCACCTTTCTGGTTGCAATCTTTGCTCCCCCGCTCACGGAAATTGCCCTGAAATTCGGCTCGGCCGAGTATTTCTCTTTGATGGTCGTCGGGCTCGTATCCTCCGTTGCATTGGCACACGGTTCGATCGTCAAGGCTCTGGCGATGGTTGTTCTGGGACTTCTGCTCGGCATTGTCGGAACCGATATCTATACCGGCACACCACGTTTCACGCTCGGCATCACGGAATATGCGGACGGTCTCAATTTCGTCGCCGTTGCAGTCGGTGTGTTCGGCATCGCCGAAATTCTGCGCAACCTTGAAAGCGAGCATTCGCGCGAAGTGCTGATGGCGAAAGTCACGGGACTGATGCCGACGCGAGATGATTTCAAACGCATGACCGCGCCGATCCTGCGCGGAACTGCCATCGGCTCAGCCCTTGGCATTTTGCCCGGCGGCGGTGCCATCCTCGCATCCTTCGCGTCCTACACAGTGGAAAAGCGCATTTCCAAAACACCGGAGGAATTCGGCAAGGGCGCGATTGCAGGTGTCGCAGGGCCGGAATCCGCCAACAATGCGGGAGCGCAGACATCCTTCATTCCCATGCTGACGCTCGGCATTCCTGCCAATCCGGTCATGGCTTTGATGATCGGTGCCATGATCATTCAGGGCATCGTGCCGGGCCCGAATGTGGCAACGGAACAGCCTGCATTATTCTGGGGTGTGATCGCCTCGATGTGGATCGGCAATCTCATGCTTATCATCCTGAATCTGCCGCTGATCGGCCTATGGGTGAAGCTCCTTACAGTGCCTTACTATGTGCTGTTCCCGATTATCATGACGTTCTGTTCAATCGGTGTTTATAGCGTCAACTCCAATGTCTACGATCTCTTCGCGGTCGCCTTCTTCGGTTTCATCGGCTACCTGTTGGCCAAACTGCGTTGCGAACCTGCTCCCTTGCTGCTGGGTTTCGTTCTCGGTCCGTTGCTGGAAGAGCATCTGCGTCGCGCCATGATCCTGTCTCGCGGTGATCCGGCGACGTTCGTCACTCGGCCGATCAGCGCCAGTCTGCTTGCTCTGGCTGCTGCGGTTCTCGTGGTCGTGCTGCTTCCATCGGTGCGCAAGAAGCGCGACGAGGTGTTCGTCGAGGAGAATTAACACAGGTTAAGCTGAAAGATGACGATGGAACATTGACGTGCTATAGAAGCCGGGGGCTTGGATTGTCGTTTGAATCGCCAGCACAGAGGGAGGTGTCATGGCGGACGAACAGCGTCGAAGCTTTCGGCAGCGACTGGCTGCCATCATCATTGCGGGTATCGGCACGGCCGCCGCAAGCGTGTTTTCCTATGCAACAGCAATCTATGAAGCGGCTAATCCCAACACCGTGCGGGAAGTAAGCACAGGCGAGACGGTCGACACCGGACGCTGGTATGTGGCTGTGACCGGCGCGCGCTTTGGCTCTGTTCCGCCAACCGGCGTAAAACCTTACGAGCCCAAAAACTATCTCATGGTTGATCTCAATCTGGACAATCGTTCGGCATCTTCAGCCTATGCATCGCGAAAACTCCTGACCCTCGATCCACAAAATCCGGCCCTGACCGATCCGACCTTCTATATTGTTCGGGACAAATGGATTGCGAGCCCGATCAATCCGGGCATGCCGGAAAAGCTGACTGCAGCTTGGGAATGGCCGCAAGGTACGCCCCCGCCACAGGAAGTGCGTCTCCTCATCGGTAGTGAAATCTATAAGAAGCGCGATAATCTCTATGGGGCCTCGTCATGGCTTGATCGGGATCCTGTCGCCGTCATCCAATTGCCTGTTCAAATGCCATCTACCGAGGGTGACGGATGATGGGCTGGCTCAAAAGTGCAGTCATGTTGTGTCTGGCCATTGCCGCTCTTTATGGCATGCAGCATTCCACCCCTTATTACAGCGAAATTTTGTCTCCCGTATCGATCAGGGGACAGCAGGGAAAACCTGCCGAGACCAGCCGTTTTGCTGTCGGCGTCGCGAATGTTCATCGGACGCGACAACTGACGACACCCGGAATAGCAAGCACCCGCACCTACAACACGGACGGCGAATGGCTCGTCATTGAGGCAGCAGCGAAAGCAAAGCTTGAAAGCCTCAATCTCATGTCTGTCGAATGGCTCGGGCCGAACGGTATCCGTTACGCCATGAGCAAACGCTTGAGCAATGCATCAGGTATAATCGGCTCCGAGCGGCTGGAGCCGGGCATTCCGCGCCCTGTGCTGATTGTGTTCGAGTTGCCACCCGACCAGATCGCGGGCGGCTCCCTGCTCATCGCCGAAACGGCGATGGTCCCCCTCTCTGAACAGGTGCAGATCAGCATGAATTCGGCTGCACAGGGCAATGTCAGTCCGTCGGTCGCGATCAAGCGTGGCGGGCGCATCATGCCCTGGCAACTGGAGGTAAGCCAATGAGTAAAGCGATCTCGTCAGGCGAGCGGAAATCCTTCTGGATATGTCTCGCCTTGTTGGCTATCGCCTTGCCGCTTGCCATTTTCGTTCATTCCGATGGCGGGCTATTGCGATGGATTGAGCAGAAACTGCGAGAACCGACCATTGTTGCACGAGGTGAAATCCAAACCTACGCAGGGGGCAACTGGAAACTGGTCGCACTGGACAAGTTTCCAGGCACATTACCGAAGACCAATGTGGTGCTTGCCGAAATCGAAGTGGCCATTCAGGACCCTGATCGGTTGAAACAGTCAATGCCCTGTTCGCTGACTGCGATGGACGAACAAGGGCGCAACTGGTCGACACTGTATTTATCCGGGCGCATTATCAAGGAGCTGAAACCGGAAGCGGCCGACAAGCCGCAATGCTTCAATCTTGCCAGTGAAAATGGCGATGGCCCGATTCATCTCGTTGAAAGTTTTCTTGTCCCCGAAGATGTTGGAGAGCTTTCACTGTCGCTCTCTATGCTTGGGGAACAGCCTGAGCGTCTGGTTCTGAAGTAGCCCTGCTTCTCTGGCTCACCAACGCATATTCGAGGGCAGCGGCAAGAAGAGCAATGCGGATGGCATCAAGAACAATGCCGCCATCGAGCTCTGTCGGGCTCCCGACCAGAATAGCCAGAATATTGCCGATCCGCTGCCATGTTTCAATGTCGTGTGGCCCGAGATAATGGGTCGTACCGTACCAGATCCACGCACCGATCCAGTTGGTGGCGCGGTAGAGAACGATAAAGGACAGCAAGGTTCCAAGCCCTGCCCCAACGACCAGTCTCAGGCAAGTCCAGACAGGACGATAGCGGCTGCGATAACCGCCCAGATAATGTGCTGCGAAATCGCTCAACCATTTCCGGAAGGTTGTTCCACGTGATGGGGCCGGCGGAACCGGCGCTTTCTTGGCTGACAGATCATAGCCGTAAATGATTGCAGCCATCACCAGCCAGACCATCGGCAACAGTGCATAGAAGAACAGATTCTGCGCCTGTACCCAAAAGCTCGGCTGCCGGAACTCTACCGGCACAAAATTTTCGGCTGCGTAAGCGCTCATCGAAAACCACGCGGCACTCACATCGAAACCGTCGAGCAAAGCCCCTGCTCCGATCCAGTGAATGAGGTCATCCTTCCATTTATCGAGCGCAAACAGACCGATGAAGATCCAGCTCGCATCTGCAGCCACGATCAGCAGACGAAGCCACGGCGAATGGACCCTTTCATTGGCACGTTTGGCAATCCAGCGGATCAGCCAGCAAACGAGAATTGCTGCGATCAGGCTACCCGAACGCACAAGGTCGAATATCTGCATCTTCTCGCCGAAGGCCGTTCGCTCGAATGCAAGCCGCGAATATTCGCGTACCGTATCGCCGAGAAATCCCCATGCCGCGTAATAAGCAAAGAACGGCAGGATGACGGCTGCCGTCACCATCAGCATACGGTCGGCCTTGCGATTGTCGGGCGAGGATGCCGTGCCTCCCGCAGCAGTCTGGCGCAAGGTGGCAAGGGCTGGCAATCCGGGGCGCAAAGTAGCGAACATCGTCACCACGACGAGCAGCTTGACCAGAACGACAAGCGAGAGAACGACCATTCCGGCCAGCGGAAAATATCCGCCTGCGCGCACCGCAGCATCAAGCAGAAGGTCGCGCGCAATATAGCCCAGTGCGCCGATCAGCAGCAACTGGGGCCAGAAGCGAGCCAGAAGACGGGCTGTCAGAGCGATCAGACCGCCTATATCCTTGAGCATCGTCATGGCCGCAGTTTAGCCAGCTGAATGGTAGGGCTCAACATATTTTATTTGTCTAATATATACTCATTCACTCATCCGCGCCGCGCACCGGACGAAACAATGTCGAGATAGACGGCCAGAACAAGAATGCTCCCCTTGATGATCTGCTGCCAGAACGTATCGACGCCCAGCATGGACATGCCGTTGTCGAGGCTCGACATAATGAGCGCGCCAACCAGTGCACCGAGCACCGAGCCGACACCGCCACGCATGGAAGTCCCGCCGATGAAGCAGGAGGCAATGGCGTCGAGTTCGCCGCCCATGCCTGCCGATGGCGTTCCTGCCGCGAGGCGCGAGGTTGTCGTCAGGCCAGCTACTGCCGCCATCAGCCCCATAAGCGCAAAGACCGCCATCTTGACGAAGTTTACATTCACGCCTGAAAAGCGGGTCGCTTCGGTGTTCGAACCAACCGCATAGATGTGACGACCGAACACCGTTTGTTTCGCGATGACGGTGAAGACACCAAGGATCACCAGCAGGATCAGGACCGGGACCGGTACGCCCTGATAGCTGTTGAGGATCAGGATGAAGCCGAGGATAAGGATTCCGATACCAAGAAGCCTTCCGACTTCCATACCGGATGAAAGCGTCTGGAGATTATGCTTGCGCTTGCTTGCCCGCGTGCGCAGCGTCATCAGGATCAGCACGCCGAACAGGGCAATGGCACAGAGATTGCCAAGCCAGCCCGGAAGATAGCCCTGCCCGATATATTTGAACCCCGGCGATATCGGCGCGATGGTGACGCCGCCCATAATGCCCAGCACGATACCGCGAAAGACGAGTTGGCCGCCGAGCGTGACAATGAAGGACGGTATGCCGAGATAGGCGGTCAACCATCCATTGAAAGCGCCAAGCGCCACACCGAGAACGAGAACCGTACTGATCGTCGCCCACAACGGCCACCCATAAATCACGTCGAGAACGGCGGCGATACCGCCCAGAAGCCCCAGAAGTGCACCGACCGAAAGGTCTATTTCACCGGCAACAATGACGAACACCATCGCGGATGCGAGCATTCCGGTAATGGCCATCTGGCGCAGGAGATTGGAAAAGTTGCGCGCGGTCAGAAACTGCGAACGGCCCATCTCGGGATCGTAAGTGAGGATCGCAAACAATGCCCAGATGAGGGCAACCACGATCAGCAGAGCGACGATCTTGTATTCCGCCAGAAACTTTCGAAGGCTTTTGCCCGTCAATGTCATATCATGCACCGGTCAAATTAGAGCATTTCCAGCAAAGGCGTGAAACGGTTTTGCGTTCGGAAAATGCTTGAAAACAAACAGTTAATCGAGGGTCAGGCTGCATTGGTTATCGGCTTGCCGATTGCGGCAGCAAGCACCTTCTCCTGGGTAAGGTTTTCATTGGGGAAATCGCCGCGCAGCCTGCCCTCGCCGATCACGAGAACACGATCGCTGATGCCGAGAACTTCCGGCATTTCGGAAGAGACCATCAGCACAGCAACGCCCTGTTTCGCGAGCGCGAAGATCAATTTGTAGATTTCATATTTGGCGCCAACGTCGACACCACGTGTCGGCTCATCCAGAATGAGCACCTTGGGGTCTGGCAGCATCATTTTCGAAAGCACCGCTTTCTGCTGGTTGCCGCCCGACAGGGAAGCAATTTCCAGCATCGGGTCTGCCGTCTTGACCTTGAGGCGCAGAATTTCGCGCTGGATCGTGGCCAGCTCCGCTTCCTTGTTCAGCAGTCCGCGCAAGGAAAACCGGTCCAGCACCGAGACCGTCATATTGTAGCCCACCGGCATGATGGGCAGGATGCCATCCTTCTTGCGGTCTTCCGGCACCATGCAGATACCCTGACGGACCGCATCGCGCGGTGTGCGGATTTTCAGTTCTTTGCCTTCCAGAAAGACCTGGCCCTCATGCGCTCCGGGCCAGACACCGAACAGGCTGGACACCAGTTCCGTCCGTCCCGCACCGACCAGCCCGGCAATGCCGAGGATTTCCCCCCGCCGAAGTGCGAACGAAACATTGTCGACCACCTTGCGATCCGGGTTGGTCACATCCCAGCAATTGATGTTGCGCGCCTCGAAAATGACCTCGCCAATATCATGTGGTTCTCGCGGAAACAGGTTCTTCATCTCGCGACCCACCATCATGGTGATGATGGCAGGCGTGCTGAGTTCTGCCATCGGCTTCGTACCGATATGCGTTCCGTCACGAATGACGGTCACCGTGTCTGAAATTTCCGCCACTTCATCCAGCTTGTGGGAAATGTAGACGCAGGCCATGCCTTGTGCCTTGAAGTCCTTGATAAGATCGAGAAGGACACGCGTTTCGGATGCCGTCAGCGCGGATGTCGGCTCATCCAGAATGAGCAGCTTCGCATTCTTGTTGATTGCCTTTGCAATCTCGATGAGCTGCTGCTTGCCGCCCGGATAATGATAGACCGGGAGCGCAACGTTGATGTCGTGGATCTTGAGACGCGCCAGAAGTTCCGTCGCGCGTGCATTCATCTGGTCATAATCGATGAAGCCGCCGCTTGTCGGCTCCGATCCCAGAAAGATGTTCTCCGCGACCGACAGATGCGGCACCATCATCAGTTCCTGATGGATGATGACGATGCCTGCGGCCTCGGTATCGCGAATGCCCGCCGCCTTCAGCTCCTGTCCTTCCCAGAAAATCTCGCCGGTCCAGGTGCCATGCGGATAGACGCCAGAAAGCACTTTCATCAGCGTGGATTTGCCTGCGCCGTTCTCGCCGCACAGACCAACACACTCGCCCGCGCGCACCTTCAGGTAAATACCATCAAGCGCTTTCACGCCGTTGAAGTCCTTACCGATATTACGCATCTCTAGAAGATATTCGGACATCGCATATGACCTTGCGGTGATGCTACAGACAGCGCTGTCAGCAGCAGTCTCAACAGTTCGGTAGGGCCAGAAGCCGGACTTTGATTTCCAGACTTCCGGCCCCACTATTCTTGACATTCCATCGCCGACGTCACGCCCGGCGATGCCCGTCAGGATGGCTTACTTCCCTTCAATTTGTTCCTTGGTGTAGAAGCCGTCCTGAATATAAATGTCGATATTGTCCTTGGTCACGGCAGTCGGCGTCAGCAGAAGCGTGTCGACCTGCTTGCCACCATTATCCAGCTTGGAATTGAATTCAGGCGTTTCGCCCTTGACCATCTGGACAGTCAGCTTGGCGGCTTCCGACGCGATGAGCTTCAGCGGCTTGTAGACCGTCACGGTCTGCGTACCGTCGATCAGACGCTTGACGGCGGCAAGGTCGCTATCCTGTCCGGAAACAGCGGTCTTTCCGGCCAGTCCCTGCGCAGCAAGCGCCTGGATAGCGCCGCCAGCGGTACCGTCATTCGAAGCCACAACGGCATCGATCTTGTTCTGCGCAGCCGTCAGAGCGTTTTCCATAATGGAAAGTGCTTCTGTCGGGCTCCATTCCTTGACCCATTGCGAGCCGATGACCTTCACCTTGCCGGAATCGATGGCTTCCTTGAGGGCCTTTTCCTGCCCGGCACGAAGCAGCTTGGCGTTGTTATCCGTCGGCGAGCCACCGAGGAGATAATAGTTGCCTTCCGGCTTAGCCTTCAGAACGGCTTCCGCCTGCATGAAACCGACGCGCTCATTGTCGAACGAGATATAGGCATCGATATCGGCATTGAGTATCAGACGATCATAGGAGAGAACCTTGATTCCGGATGCCTTGGCGTCAGCAACAACCGCATCGAAAACCTTCGAGTTCATCGGCACGATGACGATGGCGTCAACGCCCTGCGCAATCAGGTTTTCAACCTGCTTGACCTGCTTTTCCTCGTTGCCGTCAGCCGACTGCACATTGACTTTGGCACCCAGCTTCTCAGCCGCTTCAATGAAATAATCGCGGTCACGCGCCCAGCGCTCGACGCGAAGATCGTCGATGGAAAAGCCGATGACCGGATTTTCCGGCGAAGCATAGACCGGCGTTGACGCCATGGCACCAATACCCAAAGCAGCGGCAACCAGCGCGCCGGTCAGAAAATTACGACGTTTCATGCAAATCTCCTCCAAACACCACCGGCTTGCTACCGGCTGATACCAAACCTCGCCCCCGAACGTATTCCGCCCCCGGAGTTCGGCACAACAAAACAGCCCTCTTCAGAGCCGCTTATTCTTGAATGGCTGATCCTCCCAAAGGCGCTACGCGCCAAGATCACTCCATCAGGACAACGTGCAAAAGACACACTGCCCCATCCTCGGAAAACATTGATACGTGAAGAAAAATGAATAGCAAGCATTTTTTGATTTACGTACCTCATTTTTGATCTTATGGTCCGCGTCGAGGAGCGAGGATGAAACCTACAGTCCATGATATAGCCAGAACAGCGGGTGTCAGCCTTGCCACGGTCGACCGTGTGCTGAACGAACGTCCGGGTGTAAGAGCGAAGACGCGCGACCGGGTTACGGCGGCGATGAACACGCTCGGCTACGTGCGAGATGTGGGTGCTGCCAACCTTGCACGCGGCAGGCTTTATCAGTTCGATTTTATTTTGCCGGACAATGAAAATACCTTCATGCTGAGCCTGCGCGCGGAACTGCAATCCGCAGCCGAACGGGCATTGGCCGAGCGTGTTCTAATCAACATCGTGCTTGTTCCCGCATTCGATGAATCTGCACTTGTCGCAGCGCTCGACGAGTGTGCCACACGTAAGCCCGATGGCGTTGCGTTCGTGGCAGTAGACACCAATCCTGTGCGAGAGGCCTGCGCCCGACTGGACGAACAAGGCGTTCATGCAGTCACGCTTGTATCGGACCTCGGACATTCCACACGGACGCATTATGTCGGCGTCGATAACGGTGCGGCTGGGC
The DNA here is from genome assembly GCF_002975205.1 of Ochrobactrum vermis. Taxonomy (NCBI): domain Bacteria; kingdom Pseudomonadati; phylum Pseudomonadota; class Alphaproteobacteria; order Hyphomicrobiales; family Brucellaceae; genus Ochrobactrum; species Ochrobactrum vermis. The sequence goes on from NZ_PCOC01000002.1 coordinate 1,526,678, forward strand.
GTACGGCAGCGCGGCTTTTGGGGCTTTTTGCCAACGGAACGGAGGGCGCGCTAGCAGTCGTCGCCGGTTCATTGAAAGTCCGCGACCATCAGGAACGTTTCGACGGTTTTACAGCGGCCATGAAAGCGGACTTTCCGGGCCGCGAGATATTGCCCGTGCTGGAAGGCTTCGACGAAGGCCCGCGTGTGGAAAAACTTGTCGGCAAGCTGCTTGATGAACGCAGTGACATTGCCGGGATCTATAGCCTTGGTGCGGGCAATAGCGGCCTGGTGAAGGCATTGGTAAAACAAACTTCCAACCGACCGCTTGTCATTGCACATGAACGCGACAACGTGACCTCGCAAGCGTTGACCGATGGGATCATCCATGCGGTGCTGGCGCAGGATGCGGGACATGAAATCCGTAGCGCCATCCGGGTTCTGAAAGCATCGGCGGACCGTTTGGCAATCGTTCCGGGGCAGGAACACATCCGCATCGAAATTTTCCTCAAAGACAACCTGCCGCACTTCGACTGACGCGCGGGCGACAACGCCTTTCCAACAGGAGCAAATATGTATCTCGGACTCGATCTAGGAACATCCGGTGTCAAGGCGCTGTTGATCGATGACGGGCAGACAGTGATCGGCTCAGCCCATGGCGAGCTGGACGTTTCGCGACCTCATCCCGGCTGGAGCGAGCAGGACCCTGCGCAGTGGATCAAGGCTTGCCGCACGGCAATTGATGGCCTGCGCTCTGCCCATCCGAAAGAATTCTCGGCGATTGCCGGCATCGGTCTTTCTGGCCAGATGCACGGTGCTACCCTGTTGGATGAACAGGACCAGGTGCTTCGCCCTTGTATCCTCTGGAACGACACCCGCAGCTATCGCGAAGCCGCCCAGCTCGATGCCGATCCGGCATTTCGCACCATAACCGGCAATATAGTCTTTCCGGGCTTTACCGCCCCAAAACTGGTCTGGGTTGCCAATAACGAACCCGATATTTTCGCGCGCACTCGCAAGGTTCTGTTGCCGAAAGACTATCTGCGTCTCTGGCTGACCGGCGAATATGTCTCGGACATGTCGGATTCGGCAGGCACAAGCTGGCTCGATACCGGTGAACGCCGTTGGTCGCGCGAACTTCTGGACAAGACGAACCTCGACGAGAGCCAGATGCCGCGTCTTGCCGAAGGTACAGACGCAACCGGGCGGCTGCGGGCCGAACTGGCCGCAGAATGGGGCATTGCCGGTCAGCCCGTTGTGGCTGGAGGCGCTGGCGACAATGCGGCCTCGGCCTGCGGCATGGGTACGGTCAAACCCGGCCATGCTTTTGTTTCGCTCGGCACCTCGGGCGTGCTCTTCGCCGCAAACGGCGCCTATCAGCCGAAGCCGGAAAGTGCGGTTCATGCCTTCTGTCACGCCCTGCCCGACACCTGGCACCAGATGGGCGTCATTCTGTCCGCGGCAAGCGCGCTCGACTGGTATGCGCGGCTTGTCGGCAAAACGGCCCATGAACTTGATCAGGGACTCGGCGACACGTTGAATGCGCCAGGCAGCGCAACGTTCCTGCCCTACCTCTCTGGCGAGCGCACTCCGTATAATGATGCGAAGATACGGGGTGTTTTCACCGGTCTCGATCATGAATCGGATCAGCGGGCATTGGCTCAAGCAGTGCTTGAAGGGGTCGCCTTCGCAATCCGTGACAATCTCGCCGCACTGCAATCGGCTGGCACAGATATCAAGTCACTCACCGCAGTTGGTGGCGGCTCGCGCTCCATTTATTGGCTGAAAGCAATCGCGACCGCTTTGAATGTGCCGATTGCATTGCCGGAGGAAGGCGACTTCGGCGGCGCATTTGGTGCGGCGCGGCTGGGTCTCATCGCCGCTACAGGCGCAGATCCGTTCGCAATCTGCACACCGCCACGCACAGAACGCACGATAGAGCCGGAAGCCACCCTGCTCCCGGCCTATGAGGAAGCCTATCAGCGCTATCACGCTCTTTATCCGGCACTTCACGCCCTCGCCGGTCAGTGATGCTGCCGCACGCAATCAGACATGACGACATTCGAACGGGAGGACACAAATGAGCACCGGATTTTTCGGCGACATTCAGAAGGTTAAATACGAGGGGCCTGACAGCGACAACCCGCTGGCATTCCGTCACTATAATCCGGATGAAATCGTGCTGGGCAAACGCATGGAGGATCATCTGCGTTTCGCAGTCGCCTACTGGCATAGTTTTGCCTGGGAAGGTGGCGACCCGTTCGGCGGACGCACCTTCGACCGTCCGTGGTATTCCAACGAACTGGATGCGGCGAAGCTCAAGGCCGACGTGGCTTTCGAGTTCTTCTCCCTGCTCGGTGCGCCCTATTACTGCTTCCATGATGCCGATGTGCGGCCTGAAGGGCGCAACTTTGCTGAGAACACCCGACATCTCTACGAAATCGTCGATATTTTCGAAAAGAAGCAAGCCGAAACTGGTGTAAAGCTTCTCTGGGGCACAGCCAATTTGTTCTCCAACCGCCGCTATATGGGCGGAGCTGCAACCAATCCCGATCCGGATGTATTCGCATTCGCTGCAGCGACCGTGAAAAGCTGCATCGACGCGACGAAACGGCTTGGTGGCGAGAACTACGTGCTCTGGGGCGGTCGGGAAGGCTATGAAACGCTGCTCAATACCGATCTTGGGCGCGAACTCGACCAGATGGGCCGGTTCCTCAATCTGGTGGTCGAATACAAGCACAAGATCGGCTTCAAGGGCACGATCCTCATCGAACCGAAGCCGCAGGAACCGACCAAGCATCAATATGATTACGATGTCGCGACGGTTTATGGCTTCCTGAAGCGCTACGGCCTCGAAAACGAAGTGAAGGTCAATATCGAGCAGGGCCACGCCATTCTGGCCGGTCACTCATTCGAACACGAATTGGCGCTTGCCCGTGCACTAGGCATTTTCGGTTCCATCGACATGAACCGAAATGACTATCAATCGGGCTGGGATACGGACCAGTTCCCGAACAATGTGCCGGAAATGGCGCTTGCCTATTATCAGGTTCTGCTCGCAGGCGGTTTCACCACCGGCGGCACGAATTTCGACGCCAAGCTGCGTCGTCAGTCAATCGATCCGCAGGATCTACTGATCGGCCATATCGGCGGCATGGATTGCTGCGCGCGCGGGCTGAAAGCTGCCGCCGGAATGCTCGAAGACGGCGCATTGTCCAAGCCCCTTGACGAGCGTTATGCGGGCTGGAACGGCGATTTCGGCAAGAAGCTTTTGACCGGACTTTCGCTTGACCAGATCACCGCTGAAGTCGAAGCAAAGGACATCAACCCGCAGCCGAAATCCGGCCGTCAGGAATATCTTGAGAACGTCGTCAATCGTTACGTCTGAAACGATAAATCAATGGATACAAAAAGGGCGCCACCGGCGCCCTTTCTTTTATTGCATGTCAATTTCTAGAGCTTGACCCAGCCACCGTTTTTCTGTGACGAGCGCACGCAGGCATCAATGAAAGCGACGCCCTTCAACCCGTCATCGACGGTCGGATAGATCACGGCGCTGTCCGGCTTTTTGCCGTTACGACGGGCCTCGATGGCATTGGCCGCTTCCGAATAGATCGTAGCGAAAGCCTCCAGATAGCCCTCCGGGTGTCCGGCCGGCACGCGCGTCACGCGGGCCGCAGCAGGACCGACGCCGGCACCGCCCCGCGTGATGAGCCGCTTCTGCTCACCAAAAGGGGTAAACCAGAGATAGTTCGGGTCTTCCTGCGCCCATTCAATGCCGCCCTTCGTCCCGTAGACACGCAGGCGCAGCGCATTTTCATTGCCCGGCGCAACCTGACTGCACCAGAGCATGCCCTTCGCGCCGTCTGCAAAACGCAGCATCACATGCGCATTGTCGTCCAGACGACGCCCTTCGACAAAACTGTCGAGATCAGCTGCAAGGCTGTCGAGCGTCAGCCCAGTCACGAACGAGGCGAGATTGAAGGCGTGCGTACCGATATCGCCGGTCGCACCGCCCAACCCCGATTGCGCCGGATCGGTGCGCCAGACAGCGCCCTTGGCACCGGTCGCTTCAACCGCTTCGGTCAGCCAGTCCTGCGCATATTCCACCTGCACCACGCGCAAATCACCCAGCTCGCCATTGGCAATCATCTCTCGGGCCTGTCGCACCATCGGATAACCGGTGTAATTATGCGTCAGTACGAACAAGGCACCGCTTTCATCCGCGGCTTTTTTCAGCTTCTTCGCATCGGCAAGCGTCGAGGTCAGCGGCTTGTCGCAGATGACATGGATGCCGCGTCGCAGAAACTCCTTGGCAGCTTCATAGTGAACGTGGTTCGGCGTCACGATAGAAACGGCTTCGATCCCGTTCTTCAGCCGCGCCTCGCGAATAGCCATGTCCTTGTAGCTGGAATAGATGCGGTCTTCGGCCAGTCCCAGTTCACGCCCCGAGGCTTGCGCCTTTTCCGCTGATGACGACAAGGCGCCTGCCACCAGTTCAAACCGGTTGTCGAGCCGCGCCGCCATACGGTGAACGCCGCCGATAAACGCACCTGCGCCGCCGCCTACCATGCCGAGGCGGATACGGGGAGCAGCTGTTTCCGTGGTTTTAGCTTCGATGGTCATGTCAATCCCTATGTCTTACAAGCCAAGCATACGACGATTGGCAGCGTCATCGGTGCCACCGGCTGCGAAATCGTCAAATGCCTTGTCGGTGACGCGAATGATGTGCGCCTTGACAAATTCAGCGCCCTCACGCGCACCATCTTCCGGGTGCTTCAGCGCGCACTCCCATTCGACCACGGCCCAGCCGTCAAAGTCGTTCGCGGCCATCTTGGAGAACACCGCGCCAAAATCCACCTGACCGTCGCCGAGCGAGCGGAAGCGGCCTGCACGGTTTACCCAGCCCTGATAACCGCCATAGACGCCCTGCCGTCCGGTCGGATTGAACTCCGCATCCTTGACGTGGAACATCTTGATACGGTCCTTGTAGATGTCGATATTGTCGAGATAATCGAGGCACTGCAGGACATAATGCGACGGGTCGTAGAGCATATTGGCCCGCGGGTGATTTTTGACCTGCTCCAGAAACATCTCGAAGGTCACACCGTCGTGCAGATCTTCGCCCGGATGGATTTCATAGCAGATATCGACGCCATGTTCGTCGGCGTGATCGAGGATCGGCTTCCAGCGTCGGGCAAGTTCCTCGAACGCGGTTTCCACCAGACCGGCAGGACGCTGCGGCCACGGATAAACAAACGGCCAGGCCAATGCACCGGAGAAGGTTGCATGCGCACCGATACCAAGATTGCGCGATGCGCGGATCGCCATCTTTACCTGCTCGACCGCCCAGGCCTGACGCGCTTTGGGATTGCCGCGCACTTCGGGCACCGCGAAGCCGTCGAAAGCTTCATCATAGGCCGGGTGCACCGCAACGAGCTGGCCCTGCAGATGAGTCGAAAGCTCGGTTACTTCGACACCGTTCTGGCGCGCCACACCGGCGAATTCGTCGCAATAATCCTTCGATTCAGAAGCTTTCTTCAGATCGATCAGCTGGCTCGCCCATGTGGGAACCTGCACCCCGGCATAACCCTTTTCGGCAGCCCATTTGGTGATGCCATCCCATGTGTTGAACGGCGCTTCATCGCCTGCGAACTGCCCAAGAAAAATGCCGGGGCCCTTGATCGTCTTCATCAAATTTCTCCTGAATATGCTCGGACCCCGCCATCAACCGGCATCGAGCAATTTGAGAGCGCGTTTCGCGCTGCATATCGGGAATGAAAAGAAAAACCGTGCGCCTGCTCAGGCAGGCGCACGGTATTTGAACACCTTAGAACGGCGAATCCGGGAAATAGAAATCCTTCGCATTGTCCTTGGTGACGAGCGTTGCATCGAGGATGTAATTACCGCTCACCGGGATCTGGTCATAGAAATGACCGGCAGCGAGTTCCATAGCCGTCGAAACCATCGCTGGCGGATAGAGAACGTCGACCGGCACAAGCTTGTCGCCATCCATCACCTTCTTGATCATGTCCTTGGAACCTGCGCCGCCCACGACATACTGAATGTCGCTGCGGTTTGCCTGCTTGATGGCTTCGAGCACACCGACAAGCATGTCGTCATCCTGTGCCCAGACCACATCGATCTTCGGATATTTGGTCAGGAAGTCCTGCATGACGCGGAAAGCATCGTCGCGGTTCCAGTTGCCGTACTGGCGGTCCAGAACCTTCACGTTGGCGCCTTCAATGCCCTTGTCAAAACCGTCCTGACGCTGCTGATCGATCGGAATCGGCAGACCGCGAATGACGACGACCTGCGCATCCGGCGTGGTCTTCTTGATATATTCGCCAGCCACCTGTCCGAGCGCCGGGTTGTTGCCAGCCACATAGAGATCGCGGATAGAGTTGTCGTTGCTGCTTGGCGCACGATCAACCAGAGCAACGAAGGTTCCCTTGTCCTTGATTTCCTTGATGGCGTTGACGAGCGGATCAGGATCGGTCGGCAGAACGACCAGCCCATCGAGGCCCTGAACGGCCAGATCCTGCAACGCATTGGCCTGCGATGCCGCATCGGGCGACGTCTTGACGATGACGTTGAGGCCCGGATGCTCGGCCATCAGAAGCTTCGCCACGCGTTCGGCGTGATAGACGACGCCTGCCGTCCAGCCGTGATCGGCAGCCGGAATCGACACGCCGATCGTCACTTTCTTGTCCTGTGCGCTTGCCGCGCTGCCAAAGGCCAGCGCACCCGCCGTCAATGCGGCGAAAGCAAGCTTCATCAAATTCCCTCGCATAGTCTTCCTCCCAGTAAACGCGGGGCTCTCATTCCTCTCTGGCTGGAATCGCCCCACCAATCCCGCCAACCTCGCAAATCCGGAGTGGTAAACCGCTCCGTCTCTTCTCTTTGTTTCCAGGCATGTCTCCCGAAGCCCGTTCCTGCTTCCGGGAGACATGCTCTATCGCCGCGACAGCGAACGCTGCACCAGCATGGCGATAATGATGATCGCGCCCTGAATGGCTCCGAGCAGATATTCGCTGACGAAGCTCGACAGCAGCATGATGTTGCCGATGATCTCCAGAATGAACGCGCCGCAAATCGTGCCCCAGATACGGCCCACGCCGCCGCGCAACGCTGTGCCGCCAACCACGACAGCAGTAATCGCTTGCAGTTCCCACATCAGGCCGGTCGTGGCCGAAGTCGAGCCGAGGCGCGGCACATAGAGAAGCACGGCCACAGCGACGCAAAGTCCCTGGATAACGAAGGCAATGGTGCGCACCTTCTTGACCGAAATGCCGGAATAGCGCGCCACGTCCTCGTTCGATCCGACCGCAATGACATGGCGGCCATAGCGTGTCCGATAAAGAACGAATGCCGCAAGCGCCGCCGTCACGAAGATCACGATGACCGGCACGGGCACGCCAAGAACGGAACCGAAATAGGCCGGGCGATAAAGTGCTTGTATGTCCGGGTTGCGCAAGGTGATCGCGCCGCCCTGCGATAACCATGTCGTCAGACCGCGATAGATGCCCATCGTGCCAAGCGTGGCGATAAAGGGTTCAATGCCGCCAACCGTCGTTATCAGGCCGTTCAACAGACCGCAGGCCGCACCGACGATCAGTGCCAGCATCACGGCGGCAATCAGCATCATCACCGGATCGGCAATCACCCCGCTATTCATGAACAGGATCATGATACTGGCGACGAATGCCACCATCGCGCCAACCGACAGATCCAGCCCGCCGGATGAAATCACATAGGTCGCGCCAAGGGCTATGATGGCTATAAATGCGCTGCGTGTTGCGACATTGAGAAGATTATCGACACTGATGAAGTTCGGGCTCGCAATCGCGCCCAGAACAAGCAGCAAGGCGAGCGCGATAAACGGGGCAATTGCCCGTAGATCCCAGTCCTTGGACGTCCTCGGCACTCTGCTTTTATCGGCTGCAACCTGTGTCATCTACTTCCCACTTTATTGTTCTTATGCGGCATTTTCGCCTTCAACGCCGGTTGCAAGCACGACGATGTCGTGTTCCGTCATGCGGTCGCCTGTCACCTCACCGGCAATCCGCCCTTCCCGCATCACGACGATGCGGTCGCAGATACCGATCAGCTCCGGCATTTCCGACGAAACGACGATGATCGACTTCCCCTCATCGGCCAGATTGGCGATGAACTGATAGATCTGCTCCTTCGTGCCGACATCGATGCCACGTGTCGGTTCATCGATGATGACGATGGACGGATCGAGCATCATCATCTTGGCAAGCAGAAGCTTTTGCTGGTTGCCGCCCGAAAGCTGGCCCGCCAGAATATCCTTGCGACCGGTACGGATATCGAACTCGCGA